>JBGSXN010000228.1:0-45728 GCA_041751355.1 Pyrinomonadaceae bacterium | reverse complement strand
GGCTATGTTATCGCACAGGAATACCTCGAGGCCGCAAAAGACGGCGATACGAGGCTTTTTGTGGTAAACGGCGAGGCACTCGTGGTGGACGGTCACTATGCGGCTTTTAGGCGAATTGGCAAGAGCGGTGATGCCCGTAGTAATTTGTCCTCGGGCGGTTCGATCGCAAAAGCGAAAATTGACGACGAGATGCTTCGCCTGGTTGAGATCGTCCGGCCCAAGCTCGTCGCGGACGGAATGTTTATGGTCGGGCTCGATATTGTCGGAGATAAGTTGATGGAAATAAATGTTTTGAGCCCGGGCGGTCTGGGCAGCGCCCAGGAACTCGAGGAAGGGACCGATTTTAGCGGGGTGATAATCGAAAAACTGGAAAAAAAGGTTCGATACCGCAATCACAGCCAGAACGACAACTATTTACGTCACAGCATCGACAACAAAACCCTGGCAACACTGTAGAACATTAAGACTACTCCCACTCGATCGTGCTCGGGGGTTTAGACGAGATGTCGTAGACAACCCGGTTGATGCCGCGAACTTCGGACGTGATCCGCGACGAGGCACGAGCAAGAAGATCGTGCGAGAGGCGAAACCAGTCCGCCGTCATTCCGTCTGTCGATCCGACGGCGCGAAGCGCTATGGTTTTTTCATAAGTGCGAAAATCACCCATGACACCTACTGACTGGATCGGCAGCAGCACGGCGAATGCCTGCCACACATCTTTATACACCCCGAAATTGTGGAGTTCCTCAATGAAGATGCGGTCAGCCATTTGCAGCATTTTGACCTTTTCCGGTGTGATGTCGCCGAGGATCCTCACGGCTAGCCCTGGGCCGGGAAACGGATGACGTTCGAGGATCATGTCGGGGATTCCAAGCTCCTTACCGACACGACGAACTTCATCCTTAAATAGCTCGCGGAGCGGCTCGATAAGTTTCAGATTCATCTTATCGGGCAATCCACCGACATTATGGTGCGTCTTGATCGTGACCGACGAGCCATGAACCGAAACCGACTCGATCACGTCGGGGTAAAGCGTTCCCTGGACGAGAAATTTGACGTTGCCGATCTGCTTCGCTTCTTGATCGAAAATGTCGATAAATTTTGCGCCGATCGCCTTTCGTTTTAGCTCGGGATCGCTGACGCCATCGAGGACGGAATAGAAATCGTCGGATGCGTCCACCCCGCGTACATTTAGGTGCAGGTTCTTCTCGTAAACCTCGATAGTGTCTTGGAATTCGCGGTGGCGAAGCAGGCCATTATTTACAAAGATACACTTTTGCCGATCGCCGATCGCCTCGTGAACGAGCACGGCCGCAACAGTCGAATCGACGCCACCCGAGAGGCCGCATACGACGTTGCCGGTCTCGCCGACGGTTTCACGAATTTTTCCAACCGCCTCGTTGATAAAGTGGGCCGGTGTCCAATCGCCCGAGCAGCCGCAAACGTCGAAAAGGAAATTTCTCAGTATCTCTTTGCCGAGCGGTGTGTGCGAGACCTCAGGATGGAACTGCACGCAGTAGATCCTACGCTCGGCATTCTCGATCGCCGTGACGACATCGCCGGTAGTAGCGGTGGTCGTAAAACCCTGCGGAAGACCGGTCACATGATCGCCGTGGCTCATCCAGACATCGAGCTCGAACGGAAGCTCATTGAACAACGCGGTCTTGCCGCTTAAAACCTTGAGTTTCGCATGTCCATACTCGCGGCGCATCGCGGGTTCGGTCGCCCCGCCGAGATCGGCGGCGACAAGCTGCATTCCGTAACAGATCCCGAGGATCGGGACATCGATCTTAGTGTAAAAATCGGCCTCAACCCGCGGAGCCCCTTCATCCGCAACGCTTGCCGGCCCACCGGAAAGGATGATGCCCCTTGGCATCTTAGCCGCGACATCGTCAGCGGATACGTGAAAAGGAAGGATCTCGCAATAAACCCCCTGCTCTCGCACGCGCCGAGCGATGAGTTGGGTATATTGCGAGCCAAAATCAAGGATAATTACAAGTTCGTGATGCAAGGGAATGCCGCTCCTTTCGATACAAAGAAACGATTATACGTCGATTGCGGGAGATTGTCAGACGTCGGGAAATGCGAGCCAGACAATTTCAGATGATTGCGATAATAAGGAGACTTATTGCCCTTCGGGACATTGACTCACCTGGTCTCAATACCTAATTCTTTATGTTCTTCAGCGACTCAGTGATCAATTCCTCGAGAACCGATTCATCAATGTCGGACAATTTTTTGACGTAGAGGCAGGATTTTCCGGTAGAGTGTTTTCCCAACCGGGCCATAAGTTCGTCGTATTTACTGAAACCGTCCATTATGTATAGCGTCAGATTGGCCTTTCGCGGCGAGAATCCGGTCAGCATCCAGTCGAGTTCGCGGCCCGACTCATATTTCAGCGTCTGAGAACCAAAACCCACGATCGCCGGACCCCACATCTTGGGCTCCTCACCGGTTAGTCGTTTGAATATCTCAAGGGCACGAAACGCATCCGCTCGTCGTGCCCCATCTTCGACGCTATTCAAGAATTCATCGACGCTCGCATCTGTCTCTTTGGTTTTTAACTCCGCTTTAGCCATTTCGGATCGCCTCCGCTATCATTTTTCCCTCGATTTTAATGCTTAAAGGACAAACTTGACAACAGGGGACGAAATTTCTACTCTTTAAGTTCGTCTGAAAGGGCGTGCCATATTCCGCAGTAGCTCAATGGCAGAGCATTCGGCTGTTAACCGAAGGGTTGTAAGTTCGAGTCTTACCTGCGGAGCCAATGTTTTTAACAACTTTGCGGCAGCCAGTCCGGCTGCCGCTTTTCGTTTTCCCGTTATCCGAAAAAATGGCTGGTGGATATATTGGAGAGAATTTAAATTCCGGAGCTTAAACATACTGATCCACACAATGAGTTTGGCCAGAGGCGTTGGTGTTTGAGCCCCAATTGAACAATAGAGAAAGAAAGCTTAGCTTTTAAGTAACGACATTAGTCTTTCGTGATGGGTACGGCTCAAATTAAGCTCTGTTCCGTCATGAAGAATTATCAAATAATCGCCATTGAAGAGTGGGTGGAGAGATTTGATCCGATCAAGATTGATGATTGTAGAACGGTGAATCCGAACGAAGTTCTCCGGATTAAGTTTCATTTCAATTTCGGAGATCTTTTCGCGAATCAGGTAGGTTTTTTTCTCTGTATGAAGCTCGAGATAATGCCCGGCGGCGGCGATCCAGTCAATGTCTTCGGCGGGAACCAGGATTGTTCCGTCTTTTTGTTTGGCCGGAATGCGTTTCAGATATTTCGGCGGGTGCTTGATTTCTGCCAGCAGTCGGCGCAGTTTTTCTTCAATCTCGCCGGCGGGAATCTCGCGCCGGATTTCGCGTTTGGCGCGCGTTAACGCCCATTTCAAACGTTCTTCGTCAAACGGTTTTAAGAGATAATCAACCGCGCCCGCATCGAACGCCTTCAGAGCAAATTCATCAAAAGCCGTTACGAACACGACCACTGGCATGTTTTCGACGCCGATCTGTTCGATCACTTCAAAGCCGCTGGTTTTAGGCATCTGAATATCGAGAAACACCAGATCGGGTTTCAGCGTGCGGATCGCCTCAACTGCTTCACGGCCGTTGGAAGCTTCGCCGACGATTTCGAATTCCTCGTCGCCCTTCAGCAAGATCTTGACACGCTCGCGCGCGAGTTCAACGTCGTCAACAATGATTGTCCGCATGCGCATCCTTAAAATTATTCTTCTTGCAAAGGAATTTTTATTACCACGCTCAATCCACCGCCTGGCTCGTTTTCGAGCTGGAATTCATGAGCGTCCCCGTAAAGATGAAACAGACGCGCCCGCGTGTTTTCGATCCCGATTCCGCTGTCACGATCGGTTTTTTTAGTGGTTCTTATTCCGATTCCACTATCTTTGACCTCAAGCCGCAGATGCCCGTCCAGCCGCGACGCGCCGATCTCTAAAATGCCGCCTTCTTCCAGCAGTCCCAACCCGTGTTTAATTGAGTTTTCGACCAAAGGCTGCAAGATCAGATTTGGAACTTTTGAGTCTAGCGTTTCCGGCGAGATCTTCCATTCGACCTTTAACCTGTCGCCCATTAAAGTTTGATGAATTGTTAGATAATCCTCTAAGAATTCGAGTTCCTCCGCCAGAATGATTTCCTGCTCTTTGTTATTCTTCAGCAAAATCCGGAACAAATCGCCGAGCCGCGTAATCATCCGATCCGCTTCTTTCGGGGAACGGTAAATTAAAGCGGAGAGTGCGTTCAATGTGTTAAAGAAAAAATGCGGATGAAGCTGTCCTTGAAGCGCAGAGAGCTCCGCTTGTTTTTGGAGAAACGCACGTTCTTTTGATTCTT
The DNA here is from genome assembly GCA_041751355.1 of Pyrinomonadaceae bacterium. Lineage (GTDB taxonomy): Bacteria > Acidobacteriota > Blastocatellia > Pyrinomonadales > Pyrinomonadaceae > OLB17. The sequence goes on along the minus strand of JBGSXN010000228.1, from coordinate 41,378 downwards.
TGAAATATAGATAAGCTCTCTGACTAATGATGATAACCGGATAATGAACCAGCGTACCGGTAGTAACTCTCATTAGAAGAGCGGCGTTAAAAAGATTCGACTGAAAATCAGTTGCAGAAGATATTCCCAGCATCCACCCTCCAATACTGTTGGCGACATGCTGAAAGACACCAACGCAGAGTGCGAAAAGAATATGCAGAAATAAGTTTCGTAGAAACTTTGGCTTGGTCACTGGAAAGATCCAGCCCATCCATAGAATTAGCGGGGTGGTCAGTGCCCACAAATTATTAAATAGGGCAAGCCGAGCAAATGAGCGAACCAATTGGTCCGGGTTAGAACTTTGGAGGCTCGTAATGTAAGCCGAAGGGATGTTGACAACAACAATAAGATTATAAACCGCGAAAATTAGAAGCGCGATTTGCCACTTTTTCCAATACTTGAAATCCATGTTCACAATCCAATCGCCTGTGGAGCCCGCCGGAAGTGGGCCGGTGTAAACCTTCGAGCCAATACTTTTAGTCTAATAATTTTCGCGCCATTCAGCGGTAAATCCCGCTTTGAACAAGCGGTTTTTCTATCGCGCCGAGATGCGCCAATGCATTAAGGATAAAAGGCTGTCCCTTCCAATAAGAATAAAATATCACGCAACAGTTGTGCCTTTAAAGAAGTCGTTACTTCCGGCGGAGTTCGGTCAGGTCTCCCTCAATATCATTTCCGTGAATAATCCCGTCAGCGACAGCTAAAACCGGCTCCTCGAAGACGTAACATCCTGGTTAATACGCTTGGTTTAGTAATGGCGATCGCTGTCACGACGGCTTACGTTCAGGACCGCGGCGGCTCGAATAAATTGCGCTTAATTGGTGTCCACCGCAGGAAATTGAGAAGTCGTTACTTTAGGTTTTAAGTAACGACATCAGTCTTTCGTGATGGGTGCGGCTCAAACTAAGCTCAGTTCCGTCATGAAGAATTATCAAATAATCGCCCTTGAAGAGTGGGTGGAGAGATTTGAGCCGATCAAGATTGATGATTATAGAATGGTGAATCCGAACGAAGTTCTCCGGGTGAAGTTTCATTTCAATTTCGGAGATCTTTTCGCGAATCAGGTAGGTTTTACTTTGTGTGTGAAGTTCGAGATAGTGCCCGGCGGCGGCGATCCAATCAATGTCGTCAACGAGAACAAGCGTTGTTTTCTCCTTTTGTTTGACCGGAATTCGTTTCAGATATTTTGGAGGTTCTTTGAACTCCGCAAGCAGCCGCCGGAGCCTTTCTTCGAGTATCGCGTCCCGAGTGCTCTGTACTTCAACTGTGTCCCCCATATTACTACTGACCCAATTTGCGTTTCAGTCATAATATATACGTTCGCTCGAAAGTAAAAGTTACACTATTTTTCGCCGGGAAGTTGTTCTGATGCCTCTCTTTTTTTTCGACTCGATGTCTTCGTTGCCGTCCAGCAAAATCTTGACACGCGCAACGGCTTGCGTTCAAGATCGCGACGGCTCGAATAAATTGTTGAGCTTAACTGGCGTCCACCTCGAGAATCTGAGAAAAATCTGGGGCGGCGGCGACCCAGAAAATAAGATTTCTTTTATAAAAGATCATGTTTTATATCATTTCCCTTCGAAAACTTCTTTCCAAATTTAACGGATAGGATCTTTCTAAACGTCGAAAAGCCCTTTAGTTTGTGGGTTTTCAGATCAATAAATCCCCATTTATTTTAGTGGTACACCTCTTGAATTATTTATTTCGGCAACTCGGTTATAGGGCGGGCAAATGACCGAAAGATTGCTATCGAAATTCAATATTCAAGGAGAAATTATGAAGACCAAAATTGTTTTACTGGTTTTAGCCATCTGCCTCCCTACGGTGGCGGCGCTGGCGCAGACCACCACCGGACGGCTCAACGGCGTGGTGGCTGGACCCGATGGGGTTTTGACGAACGCCACGATCGTCGCGAAAGACGATAATACCAACCGTGAAATTACCGTTACAGCCAAGGGCGACGGCACTTTCCTTTTTCCGCAGCTCGAGTTCGGAACATATACGGTGACCGTGACCGTGCCGGGCTTTAAAACCTTCGTCGCCACTGAGGTTAAGATCGACGTCGGGCGTGATTACACGCTGAATCCGCTGCTGGAAATTGGCGATATCCAAGAGAGCGTGACGGTAACGGCCGGTGCCGATGTAATTACGACAAGCACGGCGCAGGTCAGCAACACGGTCAGCCCGCAGCAGATCATGTCTCTGCCGCTGCTTACGCGCAACCCTTTGGACCTGACCACATTACAGGCAGGCGTTCAGTCCAGCACGGCTCAAAACACGACGATCAATGGGATGCGGACGTCTTTTACCAACATCACGCGCGACGGCATCAATATTCAGGATACTTATATCCGCACGAACGCGACGGACTTCGCTCCCGGCAGGCCCTCGGTTGACGACACGGCGGAATTTACGATTTCCACATCTAATCAGGAAGCCGACCAGGGCTACGGCGGAGCACAGATTCGTCTTGTCACGCCGCGCGGAACCAACCAGTTTAGCGGCGGGTTATTCGCCTACAACCGCAATTCGGCTTTCGCCGCCAATGAGTTCTTTAACAACAAGGCCGGTCTGGAGCGTCCGTTCCGCAACCGCAATCAATACGGGGGCAAGATCGGCGGACCGCTGCCGCTTCCGGCATTCGGCGAAGGAACGCCATATTTTTTGAGAGATAAAGGCTTCTTTTTCTTTGCTTACGAAAAAATCTCCGATCCGCAGTCGGTGCGTTACACGCGCACGATTTTAACGCCCGGCGCCCGCACCGGAGAGTTTCGATACACGCGCGCCACGGCTGGTGCTCCCAATCAGTTTTGTCCTTCGGGATCGGTTGGCAGCGTTTGTACAGTTCCTAACATTCTTGATTACGCCCGCGGGCTCACTTTTGCCGGATTCCCTAACCCGAATATTCCGGCGACGATCGATCCGGTGATCCAGGCCCGCATCATTTCGCGGCTTCCGACTGAGAGCAATTTCACGGGCGGTGACGGGCTGAATACCGCCGGTTACACCTTAAATCGCCAGTTTGGGCAGGATCGCGACACTTACACCACGCGTATTGACGTTGATTTCAACGACCGGAATACGCTTCATGGGGTTTACAGCTACAATTTAGAGCAATTTCAGCGCCCTGACGTCTATGGCACCGGTTATACGACCGTTCCGGGAGTGAACCAAACATCGGAAAATAATATGCTCGCTCTCGCTTACCGGCGTGTTTTTACTCCGACGTTTATCAATGAGTTTCGCGGCGGCTTCTTTTTCAGCGATGTGATTTTCGATCGTTATGTTGACGTGCCTGACTTTTTTCTATCAATTCCTTTAATTTCCAGCCCGGAGTTTAGCTTTGTAGATCAGGGGCGACAGACTCGAAACTATAATCTGCAGAACAACGCCGACTGGGTAGTCGGCAAACACAGTCTCAAATTCGGCGGGCAAATGCAGTGGTTTAAACCGACGCCATATAACGACGCAGGCACTACACCCACCTTTTTCGTACAAACCTTTTCTACGACGCCGCAGTTTTCCGGCGCCAATTTTCCGGGCGGGATCAACGCCACACAGCTCGGGGCGGCAAATAATCTGCTGGGCTTGCTGGGCGGCTTCGTCGTTCAGGGCCAGAGAACCTTCTACGTCGCCGACCCGCTCACGGGTTTCGATCCAAATGTGAACTCAAACCAGCCCTTTGAGTATGCTAATTACTCGCTGTATCTATCGGACCGATGGCAGGCGACCCGGAACTTGACTCTTACAGGCGGACTTCGCTATGACATATTCCCCTCGCTGAGAATCGCCAACAATCTGGCGCTCGAACCGGTCGTGCCGCAGGGCGCCGATCCGATCCAGACGATTCTCGCCGGAAACGGAACTTATGACGTGGTCGGCGGAAACGCCGGCAAAGAGGGAGCCTTTTACAAAACCGACTATAACAATTTTGCTCCTCAGGTCGGCTTCGCCTGGGCGCCGAAGTTCGAAAACGGCTTTCTCAAACGACTGGCCGGTTCGGATTTCGTCATTCGCGGCGGTTACAGCGAGGCATTCAGCAACGACCAGATCGTGACCGCGACATATTCGGCGGCAACCGGCAACGTCGGACTGGCGAGCCAGACGGGTTTCGCCCGCAACACGCCGACCGCGAGCACGCTGTTAAATCTGCGTCTGGCAACCGACCAGCTCCCACCGTTTCTGACCCCCGCTTTTACTCCTCCGCCGAGAACTTACCTGCAGAATCAGGCGGCGGAAAACAATTTCGGGGTTGTCTTTTTGATTGACCCGGATTTGCAGACCACAAAAATCAAGCAATACAGCCTCGGAATTCAGCGCCAGCTGCCGGGGAAAACAGCTCTGGAAATCCGCTATGTAGGCACGCGCAGCGGCAACCTGATTCGAGCCTACGATCTGAACCAGGTTGACATTTTTAACAACGGATTTTTCGCCGATTATCAGCGGGCGGCGGCAAATTACGCGCTGACGTTCGCGGCTAATCCGAGCACGGCAACGCCTTTCTGCAATCCGGCGACCGTCGCGGGCTGTCAGGCGCTGCAAATCTTCCGCAACGCCGCCGCGCCGGCAAACCCCAATCAAATCGGAAATCAGACCGGCGGCGCGGGCGTCCTGGTCATCGAAGGAGCGGCGACTACAGGGCTTTCCGCCGTTACGTTCGTCAACAATCTGACTGGCGGAACTCCGGCGGAACTCGCGTTTCAGTTCTATTCTAACCCGAACAATTACAACAACCATCCCAACTTGACGAGCCCGAACAATACTCCGCGCCTCAATTTTGTTCCCAACCCGAACATCGGTGTGGCGGATATTTTTAACAACTCGGGGTGGTTTCAATACAACTCTCTTCAGATCGAGCTTCGACGGCGATTTGCACAGGGGCTGTACTTCCAGGGCAATTACACATTCTCCAAAAACCTGACCGACACTATCGGAAGCTTGAACGCTCCTTTAAGCGGTCAATCGCAGTTCGAACCGTTTCTGGACATCAATCGCCCGGAACTCAATAAACAGCGAGCGGATTTTGACCAGACCCACGTTTTCAACGTTAACGGGATCTACCAACTTCCTTTCGGCAGCGGAAGGAGATTCATGAACCGGGGCGGCTTGGCAGATATGATCTTCGGCGGCTGGGAAGTTTCGGGCATCGTTCAATGGACTTCCGGTATTCCGATCACATTCGTCGATCCGCGCGGAACATTTAACCGCACGGCGCGCTCGAACCGGCAGACCGCTTCGAGCAACCTGACGGCGGAACAGATTCGCGCTCTGATGGGCATTTTCGAAAGAAACGGGAATTTGCACTTCATCAATCCGGACGTGATAAACCCTAATACCGGAACGGCGGTCGGCTTCGACGGGGCGATTTTCTCCCAGACCCCGGCAGGAGAGATTGGAAATCTCGGTCGCACGATCGTCAACGGTCCGGGGTATTTCAATGTTGATGCCGGACTGCTGAAAAGCATTCGCTTTTCCGAAAGAACGCGCCTGCAGCTTCGTGCCGAAGCCTTCAACCTGTTTAACAACGTCAATTGGAGCCTCGGCGCCTCAAGACAGTATGAAAGCATCAACAGCTCGACCTTCGGGCAGATCACCACGGCCACGAGCCCGCGCATCGTGCAGTTCGGGGCCAGATTTGAATTTTAATTAACAACTCAGCGTAAAGCCTTTTGAGGCCGTCTGGAAACTGATCCGGGCGGCCTCTTTTTGTTTTCTAAGAAGGTTAAAGAGAGGATTCAGTCCAAAAATATCATATAAAACTTAGACAATCTTATGAGAAATGATGTTTCTCGACATTCCTTCTGCCGCTTTTTCAACCTTCCCCAAATAACTGCTTATTTTTATTGATCACTTATTAAGCCTAAAGGCAGCCTATTCTTAGTTTTACGCTCTCCTCTCGGCAAAACTCCTGTTTTCTGGCACCAGTTTTGCGAAGAAGAAAACAGAGTGCTGTTGGAAAACCACGATATTTATCCTAACAATAACTCAAAATTCTACATTTATTTGGGAGATTATAATGAATAAGAACTTCAAACGTACATCCCTAGTTCTTGCCTTCATCTTTTGCTTTTCAGCAATTGCATTTGGTCAAGAGACTACAGGGAATATAGAAGGAACAGTCAGAGATGCGACAGGCGCGGTTGTTCCTAACGTCTCGGTGACTGTCCGAAACCTGCGTTCATCTACTGATGCAAGCGGTACGACAACGACTGGAACCAGCCAGGGTTTCAATCGCACGGTAACTGCCGACGCCAACGGATTCTTTCGTATGTTGCAGGTACCTCCGGGAGTTTACGCGATAACTACCGCACCTATCAGTGGTTTCGGGGAGGCCAGATATGAAAACGTGCAGGTCACACTAGGCAGAACAACTCAATTGAACATCGATCTGACGGCGGGCGGTGCTTCGGCAGTTGTCGACGTGTTAAGTTCGGATCAACCGGTAGACACGACGGACAATGAAATTTCAACCAGCGTTAATGCACAAAAAATTGAATTGCTTCCGAAAGGCGTTGATTTTACATCTGTTTTAAGAGCAGCGCCGGGGACTCGCCCTGAAGCGGCTTCCGGTGGTTTTTCGGTTGACGGAGCTTCAGGTTCAGAAAACGTTTTTGTTATTGACGGACAAGAAGTCACTAATTATCGTACCGGAACCTTGAATGCCAATAATGCTATTCCGACTCAGTTCGTTCAGGAAGTTCAAATTAAATCCAGCGGATTTGATGCCGAATTCGGCGGCGCGACGGGCGGTGTAATCAGCGTTGTTACCAAGGGCGGAAGCAGTGATTTCCGTGGCGAGTTCGGAACGCAGTTTAATACATCGAAGCTAAACGGTGCCACACGCCCGTTTTTGCACCGCTTTACTTCCGGTTCAGGGGCAGGCTTTACGCAAAGTTATGAGTTAGTCGATCCGGGGACGGCGCAGTCTTTATCGAATTATCCGACTGCAAACTTAAGCGGACCGATCGTCAGAGACAGACTTTGGTTCTTCGGCAGTTATTCGCCGACGATCAATACGACCACGACCAATACTACTTTCTTTACAAACCAGCCGGCGGTTACGAGAACCATTACCGCTACCGATACTTACACACGTAAGCGCACGTTCGAATACGCATTTCTGCGTTTAGACGCTCAACCGGTTAGCAATCTCCGTTTGTCGGGAACTTATACCTGGAACCCGATCGTTGATCAAGGCGCCCTTCCTTTCACCAATGCTTTTAATACGGGAAATATTTCTTTAGGCGGGGCTCCTGCCGTGGTTGACTATGGTCCTCCGTTCGGCACGCTTAAAGGAAGCGAGTTTACCAACCGCCAAGGCGGAAGACAAAACTCCAACAATGTTACTTCTCAAGCCATCTGGAGTCCGACCAGCAATCTTGTTTTTAGTGGTCGCTTTTCGCGCGGGTTTTTAAACGAAAAATTAGGTAATTACTTTGTTCCGCAAGGTTCCAGAGTAAGATGCTTTGATGGCTCGACAACAATTCCAGGAGCCTGCCAAACTGGTTTTCAGGATCCTGTCGTAGCTCAAACCTTTAAGGATGTTTCGGTCCGCACCAATTATGAATTTGACGGAACGGTTCTGTTCAATGGATTAGGAAGGCATGAACTGAAGTTAGGCTATCAGCGCTTCAGAATTCTTAACGATGTTGATTCAAGAACTACCGGAACCGGATTTCTTGATTTCTCCTATGGTTACACCTGTTCTGAATTGGGAGCTCCTATTGAGGATACGGCTGGTGTTCTCGGTTGCGTCGAACTTGTTCGCTTCCAAACAACCGGAAGGGCTCAAAATACCAATCAGTCTATTTATATCCAGGATAAATGGCAGCCGTTTAATCGTTTAACTTTAAGCTTAGGGGTTCGTGCAGAGAAAGAGGATCTTCCTTCGTTCAATGGACTCGCACCGCCGATCAACTTTAATTGGAATGATAAGCTGGCTCCGCGGTTAGGGTTTGCCTTAGATCTTTTTGGAAACGGCAGATCAAAAGTGTTTGGCAGCTATGGACATTTCTATGATCGGTTGAAGTTTGAACTTCCCCGCGGATCATTCGGCGGTGACTTCTATCGCATTGACTTCGCGGAAATTTTACCCGGTGGAGGAGACTTTCGATCATACACGCCGCAGAGAATTCTGGGGAACTTTGACGATAGATCAGGGGGCGCCTGCCCACCGACCGGCTTTATCGGCACTGGTATCAGCCGTTGTCAATTTGACTATCGTATCGCATCAAACTCTCCGGAAGCTACGATTTATACCGGCGCGGTCGATCCTAATCTGAAACCATTTAGACAGGATGAACTTACGTTTGGTATTGAACATCAAATGGCGCGTGATTATGTTATCCGTGGTCGCTATACCTATAAAGAGGTTAAAAAAGCAATTGAAGACGCCGGTATCTACAACCTGCAAGGGAGCGAAGCTTACATTATTGGTAATCCTGGTGAAGGATTGCATCTCGATCTTTTGAATCAGCTCGGATACGCTCGCTCGACCAAGCCCCAGCGCCGTTATGACGCGATGGAAATTGCGCTTGAAAAACGGTTGTCGAATAATTACTTTTTCAACGTAAATTACACGCTTAGTCGCCTGTATGGTAACTATTCAGGTTTAGCCAGTTCGGATGAAGTTAGTGCAACTACCGGACAAGGACGAACTGCACCGGGTGTAAACCGTTTCTTTGACCTTCCGCATATCGGCTTTACCGCGAGTGGTAATCCCGATAATGGACGTTTAGCTACGGATCGCCCACATGTATTCAATGCTTATGGCGCGTACATCTTTGATTGGAGAGGCAGCAGAACGAATTCAACTGAAATCTCTGCTTTCCAAACCCTTCAATCCGGAACTCCGCAAACAACATATGTTACTTTCATTGTTCCGGTTCCATTGACCGAGCGCGGTGATTTAGGTAGAACTCCTACCTTTTCTCAAACAGACATTGCTGTGTCTCACAAATATCGCTTTGGTAGAGACAATCGCTTTACGTTTGTTGCAGACTTAAACATTCTTAATCTTTTCGATCAAGACACTGTTACGGCCCTCTATACGACACATTCGGCAGTAACTTTGAGCCCGTCAACCTTTGGGTTTACTACTCCAAGCGGTTCAGACTATGTTGCTGGCACTAACGCTTTCACAAGTGGTGCCTTGCTGCAGCAAATTAACACCTACTTGGCTGGAGCCCCAAACCGGACGGATATCCGTTATGGTCAACCCTCAACTTTCCAAGCTTCGCGTTCAGTCCGCTTTGGTTTCCGTCTTCTCTTTTAGTGAAGGAAGAGAGTAAAAAAAGAGGCTGTCTGAAAAGGCGGCCTCTTTTTTGAATTGCTAGTACCAATTCACGAGCAAAAACTTAAGTTTTGGGGATTTGAGCGAAGCTATTCCTTACGAACTGATAACGGTTCGTGTCGCCAAATTCACTATTCACGACATTTTTGTTCCTGATTCATGGAAATTAATTTAAAAAAATTGTATGAACAGACGAGCACCAGTCACTAACTCAAATCGCGTAAAAAGAGACGTTGAATCATTACAGGAAAAAAATCGATATGCTGCAGAATGAAGCTGTCGAGATTTTAAAGGAAGTCAAATCATTTCCCGTAATTTACAGGAGCGCTCTGCATTCCGCTAATGAAAAATTGGAAGGTGGCATCAATCTGAATGAAACGATCACGGATTTTGAAATCAGGTTGATTAAACGGGCTCTGGAACTTTCCGGCGGAAGACAAAATCGGGCGGCAAGACTATTGAATATCAAGAGTACGACGCTCCACGAGAAAATTAGACGTTACCGCCTCAATCATTTTGAAATATTCTTTACTGAATAAATAGATCGCGGAGTTTAATTTTTATTAAAGCCGAGTGCGGGTTGATAACCTAAGGAAGTTGAAAAAATGGATTTACAAGACGCGCGAAATTTAAGCATTTACTCCGGCACATTTTCCGGTGAAAACTCCAGGGGAGCAGAGATCGAGGAATCTAATGCCGGGAACCCGGAAAATATCGAGCACGAATTTCTTTTATCAAAATGGTTCGACGAGGGTTTGCCGGTGCAGGCGACCTCGAATGACGCGCGCGAAGTAGTCAGATTTTTAAGAAACAAACCCTCCGGGCTTTCATCTGCTGAAATATTAAGTTCCGAACCGCGCCGGATTTTCGAATCTCGCAAGATTGACGCTTACGAATATTGGGGGATTATCCTGCGCGAGGGAGACAGAGTCAAACTTACTAGTTTAGGCGACAAATTGTCGCAAATTGTAGCTTCCGAAAATGAGATCTTTGAACGGATTCTATCGTCGGTTCCGATTTATGTCGAGATCATCAAATGGATAGATCATCAAAAAATCAAATTAGTGACGCATCCGGATGTTATTGAATTCTTCAGCCGCCTTCACGCACAACATCATTCCATAAAAATGTCCGAAGCCGAGATTGTAAGTTTTTTCAGCATCTGTCACGGGGCGGAGCTCGGCGTGGCGACGGTCGGCAAGCGCGGTCAGCCAGCGCGGTTAAAGATCGATCCCAAAAGGATCGAAGAATTTCTTTCTCTGAACCAAACCAGAGGCAAGTTGAATAAAATAAGATCTAATTCTTCAGCCGTTTCAAATTATTCAATTAATGGAAATAGCAGCGGCTCTAAATCTTCGATAATTCAGCGAGTATATTTATCAGGCGCGTCCAGCTCCGAAATCGTCGAGAATTTATCGGAAGCGCTTGAGTTAGCAGATTTTGAAACCGTCGACGCAAACGAAGTCGAAAAAGACGATCAACTTCAATCCGGCAGGCTCCAGAAAATGCAAATTTGTCAGGCAGGCATAATTTTTATCAATGACCACGATTGTTCCTCGGACTTAAACGATATAACTGAAATTGACGACACGCGCTTAACGGAAATTACCGCCGCTGCCGGTCTATTTAATTGGCGGGTTATCATTATTTGGAACAGTGCGTTTCCCATCCCGGAGTATTTGCAGATCTATAATTTACAACTGTTGGTTAATACGCCGAATAACATAAAAATCGGTTTTCAGACGGTAAAAATGTTAAAGGAAATGAGATGTCAGCGTATCAATCAAACAGACGGCTAAATTCTTTTTACGTCACTATCTGCGTCGCAATCAAACGGCACATAATATACCGGCACTGGGAGATCGACAGAAAAATATTCGGGGAAGGGAGCGTTTTCCGCGCCGAAATAGCTGGCTACATATGGATCGTTGAAGTACCATGCCAGGGGATGCCCACATCTTTCCGCGACCAGCATCTGCTCTATTGCCTGGTTATAAAATCGCTGGATTATGCGTTTGCGGGCTTCATTACTGGCCATGAAGACCAACCATCGGTAACCGGTCTTTACCTCATATAATTTCCTTCCAAAATCCATCGCGTCATAATCCACAGATTCGAGTTCGGGTGTCGTAACCCGCATTTCACGCAGAACACCGCTCAAACTCGCGGCAAAGTCTGCATGGCACGGGAAGCGTCCGGACTGCTGTGCAATGGTCTGATATTGGCATGCGCCGCGCCGCCGCCTCTTGTCGTAATCTGTATCGGGATCAGGTTGCGGAAGGCGCGATGGGGTTGTTCGCGACGATATGCCTAATCCGATCCCCGCCGCGTACGGTCCTAGGTTTGCAGTCCCGCTGACGGGAGGAGCCGGCGCAGGTGCAGGGATAATTATGGGGGACGGTGTAGGCGTTGTGACCGGCGCAGGCATGGGAACGCTTTGCAAGTGCCGAACAGGAGCAGGCGCAGTGGATGGAGCAAGATCAAGCTTTGGGGCGGCCCCGCCCGGCCCGGCATAAATTGCCGAAGGTTGAGGCGATGTCGCCGTAGTCACGGGTGGTTGCGCCCTCTGTCCGCCGCCCTGGATCACTTGCAGGTTCGGCGGAGCGGGAGAGGTAGTGGAGGCTGTGACGGGGCGCGAAGACGGTGGCGGTGGAGGCGGGGCAGGTTTGGGAAGGCGGGGGCGGCCGATACCGCCAGCCCGTCCAGTCCGGCCCATCGCCATACCCACCGCCGCGAATACATTACGAAAGCCGGCGGAGTTGAGCGCAAACTCGGTCAGTTCGTCGAGCGTCAAGATCCTCTTACGTATCTCTGCAGCCCTTAGGATGTGGTGCGCATCTACTACCGCCGAAAGAGCTGCCCTGGCATACTCTTCCTCCCGCACGGCATAATCGAATTCGTCAGTGTGTGAAAGTCGGCGTTTGTGGAGATCAACTTGTTTTGCGAAGGCCCTTTGTTCGAAATCTCCCCAGTAACGTCCATAAATTGTGATCATCTGCTCCCTCTTGAGGCCATGACCCGGGGTTGATGCCAGCTCGATGAAGTACATCCGGTCCGACTTCCATCGGTCATAGATCTGTGTCGCGGAGAGTTGAGGAATTTCTGCACGTTTTCTCGCACGAACGGCATCCAATCGTGTCTCTCGTGTCGATTGGTAATATGCGAGTTCTCCCGCCCGTATTTGCTCGGGCGTGAACTCTTCTTTCAGTCCATGATCGGTGAAGAGCTTAGCAATGGAGGGTTCCATAAATTTAAGAGTGTCGTACGTGACTCCTTTAAGCACGAACCAGCCTCGTTCGATCGGGTCTGTAATTGCGACCTCTAACTCAACCCTGATTCCCGCAGGAACAGACTCTGGCCAGATCATGCGTTTAACTCTATCCGGGTCAGAAAAGCCATCTATCGTGAGCAACCAGGTATCATTATCTCTCTTTATCTCGTGCACCAAGTCCGCCTGGACGAATTGCTTAAGGGGAGTGGCAGCACCTTTTCTTGGTGCCTGGTCAACTTTCTTTACCGGCTGCCGAGAGATCTTCTGCCGGTTTATCGTCGATTTGCGAGATTGCTCAACGTGCGCTAGCTCGTGTGCCAGTAGATGTTTACCCGATTCGCTTTTTGGTTCATATTCTCCGCTGCCGAAGACGATGTTGCTGCCGACGGTATATGCTTTTGCATTAATCGAGCGTGCTGATTGCGCCGCTGCTGGATCAGTATGGACACGAACACGGCTCAAATCGGCGCCAAAACGCGGTTCGAAGAAATTACGGGTATTAAGATCGAGCGGGTGACCACCGGAATTTATGACGTTGCGAATCGATGGAGGAGCGTCGTTTGGCGGCAGCGTTGACGCAGCGGCGGCAGAGGCCTCCTTGCGTATCACTGGTGTTTCCGTGTTCCCTTCTTCCTCATCTTCGCAAGCGTCGCATTTTCGGTGAATTGCATTTGGCTCGTGTAACAAGTTCGATTTCAGATTCGCATCATCAATCGACATTCGCATTACGCGTTCAGCGATCTGATCAGCCTCGATCTCGGCCGGGTCATTGGGATGAGAAACTTTCAGATCATTTGATTTTATTTGGCACGAGGGACACCCACCGCCGCACGCACATGAGGATTTGCGGCGTATCGAATATTCACTCAAGGGCCCGGAACCTTGATCAGGACGAAGATCCGCTACATCATCTGAGTGACGCCGTTTTATTGAGTCCTGACCCTTAAGGGATTCTGTGACCTGCCGAGACATTTGTTCTTATACGTTACATTTTTAGTAAATTACTTGCAGTGTTTTCTATCGTCCGGGTCTAAAAGCTTTCTCAGTATCGTATTTAGCCCGGAAGAAAGGGTATCTTCAACCTTCGAAGGTTCCCCGATTCCCTTGATATGTGTTTCTATATCGGCGTCGGCTGAACCCATTTTCTTCGGTAAAGTCAGCTTTGATCCATCATAAAGGAAATTTAAAAGCTCCAGCAAACGTCTTCCGAGTTCGGGGAGATTTTTATCCTGTTTGCCATATTTAGCAAAAACGGCCTTGAGCAGCTTTTTATTATGCTGATATGCGGCTTTTGCGCTGGCGTGGAACTCGTCCATATCTGTGGGGTGTTCCTTGTTTGCGCCAGGATTCCACATAGAAGGGTCGACCAGCCAGTTTGCGGTAATTTCATCGGGCGTGCCGGCATTCAGAGTAATACCTTTGAGCTGTAAAAATATATCGGCCAGGTTTATGAGCCAGTCTTCCGATTTTATAGTTTTGTTGACTTTTTCCGTCTTGTTATGACTGAGATAATGATAAACCGCGTGACCCATTTCGTGACTAATGGTTTCCACGTTTGCATATTCCTTGGCCGGATCGATCATTAGGACGGGCTCGCCCTGATAAAGCGCAAATCGGGTCGTGGTATATGCGAAGATACAGGTTTTTACCTGAAATTTAACGTCTGGAATAGCTTTGTTGTCCTTCTGAATCTGTGCGGCAATTTTTGCTAAAGGAGGCAATGATTTCCGATCCGCCGTTGCCATGGCTACAAGGATCCTGATGTCTCCTATCCTATTGTCTTCAAACGAATAATCGCCCCATTCACACGGCAATTTAAGGTCGTCAGGAATTGCCTTGCGACTAATCGTGCGGCTATCTTGCTGAAGCGCGTGGGCGACTTCATGCGCTATCAGATGCTTGCCGCCTTGCGTATTGGGGCGGTATTCCCCCGCTCCAAAATAGATATCGCTGCCGATCGTAAAGGCTTTGGCGCTGAGTTGGCGGTTCAGATGTGCGGCTTCGGGGCCAGTGTGGATGCGAACGTCACCGAGGTTTGTGCCGAAACGCGGTTCAAAAAAGCTTCGTGCTTGCCCGTCTAAGCCGCTGCCACTGCCGCTAGATGAGATGATTTGGCTGGCGGCAGCACCGCTTACAGGCGCGCCGCCGGAATTGGAGGTATGTTTGGGTTGAATGTCCGCCTCAGCCGCACTTTGCGTCGCATTGACGCCCCCGCCATTAGCCTCCAAATATGGAAGGACTGTCTCCGGCATCCGCATCACCTTGTCAACCATCTGATCCGCCTCGATCTCCGACGCATCGGTCGGTTATGAGACCTTGAGATTTCCAGCACCCTGGCGGCACGACGGACACCCACCGCCACAGGAGCATGATGCTTTTCGATAGATAGAAAGATTCTCGATGATTGGCGAAGACTCGAATGGCCCCTCGACGAAACCATTGCTAAGTTGTGTTCCGAGGTCGGTTCTTTTTCTCGTGATTTCGGGGATTCGGTCAAACATTCTTATAGCTCGTTCGATACGCAGGTTCCGTCACGAGGCAGCCAAGCCCAAAAAAAAACTAATTCTCCTCCGGCATCGGAACAGGGACATCGACGAAAATGCCCGTACCCAACTGCATGCCCTTTAACGAGACATACTGAACACCTGTGATGCCTGCAGCTTTCAGAGCCAGTCTTGCCTGATACGAAATAAATGTTTTTACCGGTTCGCCTTTAATATAAAAAAGTGGCGGAAGTCCGGCCGGCGGTATTCGAAAGACATACTCCTCCACTCGACCAAGAACTCCTGGATTATCCACATCAAGTTCATATTTGGATTTTTCATAATCGAGAATGTCCATGCGTTCGAGCAATTGGATAACGAAGTAACCGTCTATGACCATTTCGTCGAAAAAATTTCCATTTTTGTCGCGCCAGTTTTCAGGCAGATGTCTGTAGTCCGTGATTACAGCCGGAAATTCAAAGTGACGAAATTCACCGACACCTTTTAATACGGCTAACATCTTAGACGACATAACCAACCAACTATTATCAGTGACTGGAAAATCCAATGTCCTGACCACCGGCGGATAGCCGCTATATACTACGGGAATCGGTAGGTCTATCGGCTTCTCATCGAAGATGGTAAACCGTTTGCTGAATGGCCTATCAACGATCAGAAGATCGGCTTCATAATCCGTTTCGTAATGAACAAATCGCCCTACATCATTAGTCAAAATATAGGCAGGCTCTTTATGCATAAGCGGTTTCGGCAATCTCCGTGCGTTCAGGTTCGTTAAAGGAAAGATGTCCGTCTTTCATTGGAACGTCACCTCTCAATAATCGGTCGCGCATAATCGTTTCGACCTTTTCCATTTCTTTCAACAACCTGTCGAGTGGAACATCATCAAGTGACTTAAACTCATTTATCAGCAGAGACTCGGCCTTGTTCAATTCGCCTTTAACGATGGCGTCATAGTTGGGATGGCTGGTCCAGTGACCCATCTCCCCAGCCGAAACATTGGTGTAATCCTTTCTGGTCATTCCAAGAAGATTACTGCCGCGATCTAGGTCATAGGCGGCCTTCTTTCTTGCGATCTTTGCCAACGGATGATCCTGAACCACATTATCCGGAATGATATGGTGGATTGACTCTTTCTTAATCTGGTTTGCTACTTCCGTCGCAACCTGAGGGTCTGTCCAAGTAGGATTATCCTTTTTCAGCTTTTCGGCCAAGGCGGCTTCATAATTGCGCCTCATGGCCGAAGAACTGCTTATGCGCTCGCCAGCATCGCCAATCATAAGTTTTCCTTCGGAAGCCTCAAGCGGGGCAAAATTTGCTTCCTTCTTGCCAGGATTTCTCGAAATCTTTCCATTCTTCCAGTGATAGCCATCCGGCAATGAATCACCTGGCTTAATATCTTTACCGAGCCAGCCCAAATCCTTCAGAGAGGATTCATTGGCAAATACCGGCTGCTTCCAGGCGTTCATCTCTTCAAGCAGTCGAGCCTTTAGTGCCGCATCATTACGATTCGTTGCCCAGCGGTCGACAAAATTCACAAGCGAAGATTCATCCATCCCTTTCGCGGTGCCGTTTTTCACAAGGACTTTTACTTCCTCAAATGCCGCCTCGAGTTGGGCGCGTTCAGCACCGGTCATTTTTGTCAGATCACCTGCGATTTCGAGGAATTTCGCCTCAGCGCTTAATTTAGTTATTGTATTGATTCCCCTTCTGACAGAGTGATAAAGGGCTCGGAAAAAATGTACAGCAACTCTCGGATCAACCATGCCCGCAAAGGCATTAGCTGTCGTACCCATTCTTGCCAGTTCTCTCCACGACTGTTTGGCAGCAAGCGAAGACTGAGCCTCACGCGCCAACGCCGCTTTAAATTTGACGTCGAGTCCCTCGGCGGCTTCGATCCTAGCTAGGAGCGCGGGCAATTCCCCATCTTTAGCAAATTGCTGCATCGGCCCTTTCAGAGCTTTTAATGCGGCCGCAGACTGCTTAACTAATAAGGTAGCGGTCATGCCGAGATCTAGGGCGGCAGCCGCG
The DNA here is from genome assembly GCA_041751355.1 of Pyrinomonadaceae bacterium. GTDB lineage: Bacteria > Acidobacteriota > Blastocatellia > Pyrinomonadales > Pyrinomonadaceae > OLB17. The sequence goes on along the minus strand of JBGSXN010000228.1, from coordinate 24,244 downwards.
ACAGCCAGCCCTACCCAAAACAAAGATGGCTCTTCAGACAAAAATCCCAGCTCATAATCGCGTTGCTGCTGCTCGTAGTCTTTATAAGCCTCATACGCCTGATATGTGCTCAATCCTGCCTGCGCGACCAATGCCGCAGCCGCAATCCAGCCACCTCCCGGAACTAAAAAGACAAGTGCCAGAGCGAGAATACCGATGGCTATTGAGGAAAGCAGATGTTTGCTTGCTTCATCGGCTATGTGGTCCCTGATAATCCTTCCATAAATTGTTTCTTCACCGACGCCAAGAATCTTGTATGTCGCCGCGATCAGATCAGGAAGTTGGAATACACGATCGGGATCCTCCTTAAATTCTGCCCTCGCTTTTGCAGCTTCTGTTTGCCGTCTTGAAATCTCGCTCTTTAGGTATGTTTCCACACCCGCGGCATCTGAATTGGCAAGTTTTTCCAAGTCAATACCCCGCTCCTTGATCAATGGATTATCTCCCGCTCCTTTCAAGACGGCCGCCTCGGCAGTTGACTTTGCAGACGCAGCGGCATCTTTGGCGCGCTGATAAGGTTCCTGCCACCAGGTTTCCTTCGGCTCTTTTGCCAACAAGATAGTCGAGGCGAGGTCTTTCTGTTCGTGATATTCCTTATAAGATTGAGAGGCGCCGGTTGCGGCGATACCCTGCGCAATTGCTGCGGCTGCTCCCTGTTGAAGCCCATTTTGCTGTTCGAACAGCATGTGCTCGTACCGGGCGAGAACGTCTAATGCCAGATTTATTGCTTGAGTGCGGAACGAAACACGATATGATTCTAAGGCACGCTCAAAAACCTCGATGGAATCAAACCCCTTTCTGTTCAGCTCGGCCGTCAATTCCGTTTCTAATGCACGTGTTCTTTCCTCCAGATAGTCAATAGAATCTGCGGCTTGACCCTTATCCTTTGCCGCCCCTTTCAACGCCTTTGCCAACGAAAGATTTCCTTTCATTGACTTGTATCCACGATAAAGCGAATACAAGTCCTCGCTTCCTAATAATGGTTTTACTACCTCTTCATGCTTACGTACATCTTCCTCACGCTCAGCCCGGAATTGCAGGTAATTGTCTATTGACGTCTCCATCGCGCTTAGCGAAGTAGTGCCCGCATTTACCCGCTCAAGATAATCTCTGCGTGCTTCGGGGGACATGCTCTCCAATTTCCTTGCGATACTTAGAAGCTTTGGAAGATCATTTGACATGATTAACGCCCCGTTGGGTCCTGCACGGAAGAATAGTTTTAGTTCTTCCTCGGATAACTGTGACAATGAATAACCGATCTGAACGAGTATTTCGTAATTCCCAGGCGTCAAATTGGATTCGCCCATGATCGATTTAACAGTCGCGGGCAAGTTTTCCAGCGCCTTTTTGTCGTCAAGAACCTGTTGCATCAGGCTGTTCCAAATTGCCACCTTGCCCCTTTCACCTGACTTAATTTTTGTTCCCGGAATTTCCTGAGTGCTCTCGTAATACCGGCTGTCTATTTCAGCCGTTATTGCATCTTTTTCGTCCCCGAGCCCGCCATACTCTTTCCTGGATGCGTCCGCTTTTGCTTTTTCAGCTTTTGGATCGCCTGTTCCTCCTATCCTGCCGTACTTTGCAAGAGTCGTTTTTTGGACCCGAACATTCACTGCCTTACCGGCGGGAGGAGATGGATCGCTTATTCCGATCGTCACTCCGTTCAAACTCCAAACTAAGTTCACAACACCGCCAAAAATCTGCACTTCTGAGTAACGCAAGAACTGTAAATAAGTTGTCATTCCATCAGGCACAGTAATGGCAAAAGAAACACGCTCATCGCCGCTTAAATCTGCGGGGCCGCCTGACGGTTTTCGGTGAATAATGTTCCGGTAATTGGTATTGGCTCCGGCTCTGGATTGTTGTACGTGAACGAGTTCGTGAGCAAGCAGACTTTTACCAAAGTCTGAGGCGTGATCGTAAGCTCCGCTAGCAAAACCAATGTGATTGCCAAGTGTAAATGCCTTCGCGCTGATTTGCTCTGCAGCGTCATTTGCATCGGCGCCCGTATGCAAACGGACGTGACTCAAATCCGTTCCGAATCGCGATTCGAAGAAGTTACGGATTTCGAGATCGAGCGGCTGGCCGCCCGAACTAATGACGTTCTTTATAGATCGCGGAGTGTCAGGCGGAGGCGGAGGCGCGGCTGAGGCAAACGCTTCTTTGCGCATGACTGGTTTTTCAGACGCTTCGTCTTCCTCATCCTCGCAGACGTCGCATTTTCGATGGAGTGTGTTACCGGGATTACTCGCGCGAACGGCCGCCGCTTCTTCGCGGGCTGGCATTCGCATGACGCGATCGGCAATCTGGTCCGCCTCGATCTCGGCGGCATCCGTTGGTTGGGATATCTTCAGTGAGCTGGAATTCGCCTGACACGAAGGACATCCGCCGCCGCAGGCGCACGATGCTTTGCGAAATATGGCAGGGGCGGAATAGCCGGACACACCGAGGGCCGAGACATATTCGGGCGATGCCGCGTGACGGACGTGGTCGCATGCCGCCTTGTTTTCCGCTTTGTTTGTCGAAGCAAATGCTCTCATGTTTTCTCTCTGAGCTCGACCTCAAAACTCGCCTCAAGACGATAGTTTCCGATTTATCGGACGATCAGCGCGTCTTACTTAACTCGTGCCAATCCGGACTTGCTCTAGAACTTTCAACAATGCCGGCTTCGAGTCGGGTGACTATTACCAACACTATTAATCTGACCGTGTTTCGTTAACGCATCGTGCTGACGTATCCATTGTGTCGCCAACCCAATTTTCAACCCAATTAACCATTAGTATGACCGACACATGAAGCAAAGGCTGCTCGTCCTGCAACTCTTAGAGCGAACGACTCAAAACAAGATGAATCCGCTCTCCGCAAAACACTTGTGCCGTGGTTCAACATGGAAAACCATATATGAAATGGCTCGTGAAGAATGGTAACAGAGCGCTGATCCGGCGTATCCCAAAAAAGCTGGCACAAAATAAGTAGGCGATTTCCCGGGCATGAACTCGCAAATTCAGTTCCACAAGGCCCCGGGGCGCAACCGATCACACTAATTGGAGTTGTCGTACTGCCCCGGCACATATACCGTAGATAACCGCTTTCAAGGGTTTCCCTAACTCTCTGAAACCGATTGGCCTGTTGTTCGATCAAGCCAAATTGGGCCGCATTTGTCAGTGTCAGCCCGAGTTCTTCTCGCAAGATAGTGTCAAACGCAGCGTCCACCGCGCCACCTGCCCGAACGGCAGCCAAGTTGTCTCTCAATCCAGTTTCGGCCTGCTGAGCAAGATCAATCGCGTCGGCGTCAGCGGCTTCGAGCGCAGCAACCACCTCGTCGCCAGTCAGATCGGGATTCCTCAAGCCGTTTCTTTCACAACTCACATTTTCCCGGCGTATCCTTCTGTAAATGCTATTAGTATCGGCAGCACTGAAGGTGTCGCCGCCTCGCTGAACGACATGCGCTAGTTCATGTGCGATCAGTTGTTTACCGTTTTCGCTGTCGGGCTTGTACTCGCCGTTGCCGAAGACGATGTCGCTGCCGAGAGTGTAGGCTCTTGCGTCGATATTTCTTGCCGATTGATTAGCGGTTGAACCCGTATGGATCCGGACGTGGCCGAGGTCGGAGCCGAAACGCGGTTCGAAGTAGTTGCGAGTTTGCAAATCAAGCGGGCGGCCGCCGGAGTTTATGACATTTCTGATCGATGGCGGTGTATTGGCAGGTAGCAGCGTCGGCGCGTAGGATGCAAATGCTCCTTTGCGCTTGACCGGTTTTACAGACGCTTCTTCTTCCTCATCCTCGCAGATGTCGCATTTTCGATAGATCGCATCCGATGTGTTCGACAAATTTGACTTTGGTTTGGCGTCGTCAATCGGCATTCGCATCACCTCATCCGCCAGACGGTCGGCCTCAAGCTCGGCCGCGTCGTTGGGTTGCGAAACCTTTAAGCCGTTCGTTCCGTCCATGCACGACGGACATCCGCCGCCGCAGGCACACGACGATTTGCGTTGAAGCATTGGATGGGACGCGGTGGCGTAGGTCGAGATCGGCTCGAGATTTGGCGAGCCGGTAGTTTCGCGGCGGACCTTGGCGCGGCTTGTCTTTCCGTGCTCGTTAGCAGATGCGAAAGTTTGCATTACCGATCAATCAAATGGCCAAGTTGTTTCACCGAGATCGAAACTATTTCTTACTATTCGGGCTCTTTGCCCGCGGCTTCGGTTTTGCTTTTGTGCCGGCGGCCGTCTTTGTGCCTGTCTTGGGTCGGGCCTTGGCGGGCGTCCGCTTTGTGGCCTTCGACTTGGCGATAACTACAGCCGGTTTCGAAGCCGTCACGACCGAGGCCTTCGGCGGCTCGGCGGGTTTTTTAGCCGCCCTCGTAGCTCCGGACGGCTTGTCGAGTACCGGTTTTTCAGCTACCGGCACGGATGCTTTGTCAGGTTGGACCGGCTTCTCAGCAACCGGAACCGTTGCCTTCTCGGGCTGCTGCGGCCTCTCAGTGGTCGGCACCGATGCCTTGTCCGGTTGAGGCGGCTTCTCAGCAACCACGATGATGGGTTTGTCAGGCTGGACGGGCTTCTCAGGCTTATTCCCTCCTCTTTCGGTGAGGACGATGACCACGCGCTCGGACGATCCCGCCTCGGGTGTAAGACGCACCTCCTTCGAGTCGAGGAGCCGGGACCCTTTGGACGCACGCATGAACACCACCTTGGGAGGCTTCTGCGGAAGCCTCTCAACCTTGATCGAAAAAAAGCCTCGTTTGTCGGTCGTTGCTTTACCGAGATCTTTGTGGATGTTTCCGTCCTTGTCGTACGCGGCGACGTTTAGGCCGTCGATCGTCGCTCCCTCGACCGTCCGCACGAAGCCGTCGACCGCCCAGCCTTGATCAGCGGTCGTCTGGGGCGTCATGGCGTCGGAATATCGCGTGAAGAGCGTGACCTTTGCGTCGGAACTCGCCTCCAACCGGACAGCCATCTCTTTCGGACGGGAGTCGTCCGCGCCGTACTTGGCCGCCAGACGCTCTTTTTCACGGGAAAAAACAGTCGCCAGCGCGTTGTTGAGCCGAAGACCCTCGGCAAACTGCATGGCTTGCGACTCATCCAGTAATTCGAGCGCCCGCCGCTTGAACTTCTCCGTAACGTTGAACTCCGCCTTAGCGTTTTCATTTGACTTCATATCTATTCTCCGTCCCCCGTGTTTATGAACGATGAGATCGTAGCCTTGCTGTCGGTGTCGCCCTGATCCCTCAAGATCGCCAGGTACATCAGGACGAGTATCCGCCGAGCGCTATTCTGACTACAAAATCCTTTTAGTTTTAACCATTGCGCTTCTTCCGCGACATCACCGGGTACCGCCAGGGCGGCACTAAGGACCAAATTATGCCGATCGAAGAATTGTATACCGCCGACCTTGAGGCAGTGAACCGATTCGTTGTCGGTCGTGGCGTTCAATACTCCCCATGTCACTGCCGAAAAGGCGACGTGGAAGTATGTCTCCTTCAGCCAGTTACCGGTCGCGCGGACGGTGCCGCCGAACACCGCGGCGTTTGTTATGAAAAGGCTCCGTGGGATATTGCAGGAAGACTGGTTATCGTGAAAACCATCGTCCGCGAGTCCTATGATAAGCATGGAACTCAGCGCAATCGTGACGCCGCGGTTCAGGGCATTCAACTTACATTGATTATCCGAAAAATGGATCATCCCGGCCCGGGTAAACATATTGACGAGAGCGCTTCCCTTCTCAAAGTCGTCGTACGTGACGGACAGACGGTTCATAGTTGCCGATTGCGTGTCCGTCGTCGGTGGTGCCCCGGCCGCGCCCGGTGGTGCGCCGGGGACTCCGGCCGGTACACCCCCGGGTGCCTGTTGATTCAAGCCAATGGCCCGCACCCTCCGGAACTCCCGGTAGGCGAGAAAAGAGCCGAGGTCGAATATGAGAACGTTCGCTGCCAGAAGACTCAAGAGCTGAAGCACGATTGACATGCTGATCGCTCCCTTGCTGGTCAGCAACTCCAAAATGAGCTTCAGGATATCAACCGGTACGATCCCGTAGCTCGTGAATCTGTTCCCAAGGATCGACGCATCGCCGAACACCGTCATAGTCAGGCTTCGACCGAGCGGAACGGACACGACGTTCTCGTGGATCTTCGCCGCATGTGCTCCGCTCGACTTTCGCAGAAATCCCGCTTCACCATATTTCTCGTAGTTCGATCCGGTGAAGATATCCATCTGGCCGAGCGCGATGAATAACCAAATGCCTCCACGCGGACCGTGCTTTACAGCAGCCGGCAGAACAGTGCTGTAATCCTGTTTCAAATGCTCGGTGATCTCGTTGCGGGAAATATCGGCGCCGATCGCCGCCAGCACGAATACTCCGCAAACCGGATCGATGCAATTGACGCAGTTGTCGACGATGAAATTGTCGCGTATGACCAGTGTCTCGACGACGGCGAGGGCGATCCCGCCATAACCCATCAGGTAAGCCATCTTTGACGGAATGTCCCGTGGCGAAATATTGACGCAGTGCTCGATGCGGTTCTCGACGATGATCAAACCCGAAACAAATATCAGTCCGCCGACGGCGGTAAAGCTGTCGATCTTCACGTCACCGATATTCGGTTCGTCGCCCATGCTAAAGAATGAGGCGACGCCAATGCCATTCCGCCCCATGTTGAAAATTCGATTGAATTTGATGAGGATGTCGTATAGCGGCGGACCCGCGATCGCGGTGTAACCGTCCTTATTCACCTCACCGTCGTCCTCGAATCCATCGTCGGGATTACAGCAGTCCTCGTCGACATCGACCGGCTCGAACGGATCGCGCCCCGGAATTTCCTCATCGTCTTTCTTCAGATCGATCCGTCCGAGGGTGATCCCGTTTCCGGTACCGTTAACGATCAGGTTGTTGAGAATGCGCACGCGCTCGGATCCGCCGCCGATCTGCAGACCGCCGTGAGCCTCCTGCGCCGGGGATTGAGCAAGCACCTCGGGGTCGTTAGTCGCCGCGGGAGTGTCGGCGTCGAAAATGGTCGTCGGTTCAAGCAATGCCATGCGTTCGATGACGACCGGAACGAGACGGTCCGGAAGGACACGGATCTCATTCCGCTCGATGAGCATGTCGTCGCCTTCGAGATATACCGCCGGCTTTCGGGTCCGTACATCATCGATATAAACGACCGATCTGATAAGAGTCAGTCCCTGAGCCGGGAATCCCTTGATGGCGTTGTCTCTCGCAGCGTGCACATAAAGCCCGGAGAGCATTATGTCCTTCAGATATTTTTCGATGCTCTGGTTCTGCGAGTCCTGCTCTGCGCCTTCGAGAAGAATTCCCTTTCCTTCCGGATGGGCCTCGACCGCGAGGGACTCGATGGTGATTCCCTGACCGTATTTCACATGGACCACCGGAGCGATCGGCCCCGGCACATTGGGATCGGGCGGAGCGAACTTGATGACGGTGCGCTTGCCGCAGCCCTTCAAAATAATGTTCTTGTTGTGCGGCGGCTCGAGGAGAATATTCCCCTCATAAAGCCCCGGCAGGATGCATACCTCGCCTCCGTCTTTCGGCAGCGCGTCGATCGCGTCCTGGATCTTTGTGAAATCGCCGTGCGACTTCACGCCGTCCCCGACGCGATACGAGCAGCATGTTTTTAGCTTGGTTAGTGGTGGGAACCGTCTGCGGCAATCTTCGATGTCGTCACCGGTTACGACATTGCCTGTCCAATGAACTTCGGCCAACGGAACGCGATGATAGAAAATTCCTTGCGGCGGTTTGTTATCGACAAGCGGCACTGTTGTCGTATCGATACCCTGCCCGACCCGCACCTCGAACGTCCAAAAATCCGACGCCGCATATTTCCCTGCGCCGTCGGCTTCGAACTTGAGCTTAATCCCAACTTTATCGGGCAGATCGGTTCCGGCAGCAGCGGTAAAATCACTGACGCGCTCGACGCCGTTCCAGAGCCGAAAAAAATGTAGTTTCTCTTTACCGCCGGACGTTTTTGGGGGAACAGAGCCGATAAATACATTGCTCGCTGCGGCTGGCAGCGTCAGCGTGTTGTCGGCGTTAAGCGTCACGTTATTGACGCCGTAAAGCACTTGCCAGCAGCCAAGAGCGGTGTCGAATTCGAGTGCTTCGAGATAAAACGTGTTGATGCCGCAATGAGCGATCGCATTTTGGTTTGCGCGAATCTCGACCCTTTTTGCCGTCGCGTCAAAGACACCGCGACCGACGAGACCGCCGTTAAATTGCGACCATTTGAAATAACTACCGGGTTTTTTAATTGGATCGGTGTCGGCAATCTCGATTCGATACAGCCGATGCTCAAAACCCGTGTAACCGCCGCTCTCGACCACGGGACAGTCGCCGTCGGTTTCTGTCATGTCTGCGAGCTTCGCGGTGAGTTTACCTTTTAAAGAGAAATCGTCTTTCAGTTTCGGAATGATAGAGTCACAAGTCTCGCCCGCAGCCATTCTAAAAAGACGAAATCGATAAGCTGTCTGCACACGCTCGGTCGTATCGACGCCGCCAAGTGCCGGTTCGATCAGCAGATCGGGAACTTGAAAAGGACTCAACTCTTCCAGCCAAGTTTCAAGAATCACGGCGTCGCGAAGATTATTTGGAAGATCGACGACTGTGCCTGGCGGCGAATTGAAATACGTCGCCGTGCGAACGAGATCGGCAGTCGATTCGACAAGAAGACCGTCGGCCCATACGCGGCCCTTATTCACAGAAATCTCAACGTGCTCCGGAGCCGTTGTGATGTTTTCCGCTTTCGTAACTTTAAAACTTGCCGGAACTTCCGCCGGAACAGCGGCCACGCCCGCTCCGAAAGCATCGCGCCCGGCCATCTCCTGCCATTCTCCGACGATCTCGGTCTGCGCGTTCCAATCGCGGTCGAGCAAAACTCGGCCCTGCTGATGCAGTGTGCCTCTGAAATTTTGCGACCTGTCTTTGTTCCAGGCTGAAAAATCGCCTCTCATAATGGCCTCCTTTTAAGTTACTGGGATCAGAAGCGGCCTGATCCCGACCGGCATAAATTCCCGAAATCGGATCTGTAAATTGCGCCACTTATGCGCTTCGCGTAAAAAATTAAAAGCTCCCATCTGATCGTTGCTCGGGCCTTGTTCGAGAATGCGCTGGTCGCACTCAAGAGAAAGCTGGCAATACGCTGCGTTGCCAAAAAACTCGCTGGTAAAAATTAGCCGCGCGTCTTTGCCGCTAACGCATTTAAAATTTTGCGGCAATCGGTTTCTCACTTCGTCCGGCGGCGGCAAACTCGCGGAATCGTCTGCGAAGTAGCAGTACTTCAAACAGCCCGACTGTTGATCGAATACCTCAATTACATCTCTAAAAATGCCGCCGCTGCCTTCTGCACTATAAACTCGAGAGCGGCCGAGAATCGTGACGTTTTGAATTACGGTGTCGCCCGCGTATCCGTTGATCGCGTCGGTCGCACCACTGATCGCAAACCGATCGACTCGTGAACCGCCACCGCTGAGTGGAACATCGATCGGTATCGACTCAACAATCGAGTCCGAGATGCAAAGCCTGTAAGCTTCGTCAATAAAACACGCACCGGTGACAGATTGCTGAATAATGATGTCGGGCTTTTGTTTGAAAGCCGTTTCTTCATTTGCAACAACAAAACCGAAGTCATTTTTAAGTCCGATTCCTGGCAGAAGCGGCGCCCGAGTACCGTTGAAACGTTCGAAACCGCCAGGATCGAGCGTGCAACTTAAAATTTCGAGCTTATTAAGAGCGGAGCGAGCAATCAGCGGCAGAAAACGCCGATCAGCGACAGGCAGCGTCGATGCAAAATCATCGCTGCGAGCGATGTATAAACCTTCGAGCCGTACAAAAAGCTCGTTCATAAATGCGTCGAGGGTTTTTTGATTTGCCGGAACGGCGTCGAAAACTTTTGCCGGTCGAAACGCCAGCGGACGTTTTAACTCAACTATCGGTCTCTCGTTGTCGGCGGACCGAATGATAAAAGAAGCGTTGAGTTTTATGCTCCGCAGGCCGCCTTCGTTCGCAATGTCGGCCGCAGGAATTGCGTTGATATCGAGCGGATGCGTGCGGCTGTCGGTAATCTCGATCACGATCGGCACCTTGCCCAATTTTGTCGCGTCAAGTTGCACAGCGTCGCGCGCTTCTTTGAGTGCGTCTTCGACCGCCTTTTGCAGAGTCGGCCCTTGCCGCAAATTGACCGTTTTGTAAATTACCGACGGCGTCTGGTCGTGATCGAATTCTTTCGGGAGTTTGTCGTATGAGATCGGGTGCGCTCCAACCTCGCCTACCGCGCCGTATGTGAATGTCAAAAGCAGATCGCTGAGCAGTGCATTCGCACGGGTATTTGCACCGGCATGAGTAGCTACATCACTTAATTTGCCAAAGCCTATGCAGATTCGACCACGGAGAGGATCGATGGCAATCTGTCTGTCCCCGAGCGGCGGATTTATTCCGCGTTCCCACGCGCAAAGATTTTCACCACGTATCGTCCAGTTTCGCGGCTTCGATGTGTGAAGCCATTTTTGATCAGGAAATGTCGCGTTCGGAATATGAAGCTGCAATCCGACGTCCTTAATTTCTAAATCCTCAAGTTTTGGATCTGCCTGATCGTAGCTCGCGACCGAAATGTATTCATGCGGCGCGGTAAACGATGCAGAGGCAAACGCTTCGAATGGCTGGGGCGTCGGCGACGCAAGCGAATCGTCATATGCTTTTGCGATGTCGAAATCGGAAACGCGCGACATCGGAATTGGTCCCGGAACTTGATCGGCAGTAGACACTCGAGGCGTGATCGCCGACAGATTCAAACCGTGCTCGGCCTCTTCGCTTTTTGCGAACAGCTCGTATCTGTTTGTATTGAATAAGGTTACTGGTCGCCCGCCGGGTCGGTTGTCTTTGGCTGTAGCAGGCGGCGGAAACTTTACATACGGATTCGAAAGGTCGTTGAGCGGCACCGGATCGACGTTTATGCGCACGACACGCGCGGCCTGGGGATGATCGGTGGTTTCAAGCGGATGCACCGCCGGCGTTACTCTTCGCATGTGCGGTTTGGTCACGTTTAGCCGAAACGTGTGAAGACGCCAGAGATAGATAGCGAGGTTGGGCAAATTGTATCGAACCTGTCCGATCTCAGGGGGGCGAACATCGGCTACGTGCGCGAACGGATCGAACGGCGTATTAAGCTGTGCGAGTGCTGAAGGGTCGCGCAACGTGACCGTGCCGCCGCGAATCGGCGTACTTCTCAACACAGTCGGCAAACTGTACGGCGGCGTTCCACCTTCGTCGGGGCGTTGATGGTTGAGATGCTGATTCCAAACCATGTTTTCGAGCAGCTCGACGCAATGCACACCCCACTTCGTATGAATAAACGCAAGCAACTCGATAGCGCCGAGCGTGCCTTTTCGACGACGCAAAGCGATCGTATCGGCAACATCCCCACGCAGCGACCATTCGTCGCCCGACAAGTGCGAGGTTCCCAAAAGATCGCCGATGTACGGGATCACCCAAGGGTCGCAAGTTTCGATAAAGAGATCGTGATAAAGTGACTCGATGTTTTCGTGAATCGCCGAAAACATGGCCTCGACCGGTTCGAGATAGCTGCGAAGCTGATAGGCCGCGACACGCTCGCCGCCGTGAAGATAAAGTTCGGGCAGACTCTCGTCCTTAATCCGGTAAATTTCCGGCAGTCGGCGGTAAAGCTCTACGCGTTTTTCGTTCGATGTCACGTCGCACCACCTCCGCTAACAGCAGTCAAAAATAAGTGCCGGTCGTAAAGACTATGGATAAATCCCGGGCCGCACGGGACAATCGGATCGAGGGTTGATACAGACGGAAGCTCGAGATCTTTGGGATCGTCGATATATGGGATGGCACTTTCAACAGTGAGATGTGTAAAGGCGGTGGCTTTTGCCCATAGCACGCCGTCGACATTTTGCGTTACGCCTTCGAGTGTCGAAGCATATTCGCGCACGCCAAACCTGCGCCGTTTGAGACTAAACAGGCCGGTCTGATCCTCATCGCCGGTCGCAAGCGCAAAATTCACGCCGAGCGCGCGGCGAATTTCAGGCTCGACCAGATCGGCGCGATAACCCGGTTTCAGCGCGTATTGAATCGAGGCAGTGACAAACTTTCGTTTGCCAAGTTCTGCTGTGACAGAGAATCGGGCCGCTCCGCGCAGCGTGTTATAAGAGCGAAGAGTGTCGGCAACGGCTTCGATTTCGCCGTTTCTACCTGTCTCCATCAGTACGGTGACGACAACGCCCGGAACATTTTCTATCAATCGCCAAGCTGCGGTCGCCAACGCCACGCCCGAGATCGCGATCGCCTCGGATTCGAAATCTGTGAGACTGACAATTCGTCCGAGACTTTGCACCTTGCCTGGAGCAGCGTAGCGTGCGTTCTCGCCGTCTTCAGGTTCGCTGCCGCCGGTCGCAACCTCGGGCATGTGAATCTGGTCGAGATTTTTTATTTTTGCGCCTGCCTGAACTTTTGTGTCCGTCTTGAGCTCACCAAACGCTCCTGAGCCGGTTCGATAAATCACCGTCACATTTTTTACGCCGGTCGTCAGTCGGGCGCCGGTTTTTCCATCGCCGAATTGCACCCAACTGTTTCCGTTGGCATCTTCGCGGACTATGTAAATCTGCTCATCGGCTCCGCGGTCGAAAAAGCTGTCGACTTTCGTCCACATGCGGCCGTCTACGTAGATCTTGGCTTCGGGCGTCTCGGGTGGGGTGTTTTCGGACACGATGTGATATGTGAGCGGCGGTTTTGGGATCTTGAAATTTTGAAACGCGAGCGTCGCATCGCCGTTGCCGAGCGCAACCTCAGCCTGCGTTTTGCCTTCGTCGGCGTCGGCAATATTTCCATAAACCGTTACAGTCGGCCCGTCGTTTGGAAAATCAGCGTAAATTACCGTGTCCGAGAGGGTTATCGGATGTAGTTGCGGCGAATCGGCGGTGGAGGCGTCGAAGGTCGTCGGTACACTCGTGACGGTCGATATCAGTGGATCACTACCCGATTTTACGATCATAACGCGACGGTCTTTTAGTGTTTTTACCTCATCGGCCGCGCCGTAAAAATAAAGCTGATTGCCCGTTGTTGCGTTTGTCTCGGACTTTGCGCGACGCAAAGTAAATGCCGGCGATACAACTTCGTGAAAGAGCGCCCCGTCTATCCACATCGTTGCATTATTTCCCAACGTCAATCCGAGCTTATCGTTCAGTTTGATCTGGCTGATCGTACCGCTGATGCTGCCCCACGTCATTGTTACGCTGCGCACATCGGCGATCATTCTGACGACTGTTTGCATTGGGTAAGGTTCGCCCATGTAGTAAGCCATCATCGGATATGTGAATGGAGCCTGAATGACGATCGGAGTGTTTGCCGCCAGATCATTCACCTCGGAATCTATGGGAAAAAATTTGTCGCCTATATTCCCATCGACCGGCGCCGTTGTTGCACCGTTGACCGGTCGCGAGCGCGGCACCGTCAGATATGGAATGTTAGCAGTGGTCGTTGTAGTCTGATTATCAACGGTAGCGGTCGACGTCACCGAAGCATTTGTGTTCAAAATTTTAGCCGCGCTGTTATGCCCGAAATGATGAAACGTCCGCCCGATCTTATACACAAACAGACTCGCCACATTCGACGTACGTTTGAGTTTGCCCTTTATCGTGTAATATTTTCGCCCGTGCTGCTCGCGGATCGAGTCGATGATGACGACCTCAGCATTCGTCAGTTCGCCGCCCCAACCAAGATAGAAATAAATATTAGTTTCGCCGACCAGTAAGCGGTCGCCGACTTTGAGATCGATTGGGTTGGTCGATTGTTCGGACCAGGAAATGTAAAACTCGGTCGTCTGCGGCGTAATGTCGCCGTCCTCAAGCGCCCGATAGAGATTAAAACTGCTAAGCCAAGGGTAAGCGGTGATCTCTTCTTTTGTCTCAAAGTCCGACGGCTTTGGCGACGTTTCGAGAGTTGCCTTTAGCGGAAATCCGGCGGGTATCACAACCGGTTCGTCCTTTTTTATCTCGAATGCAAACGTCGCATTGCCGCCCAAGGGCGGCGACAGGCGATAGCCCAGCAAACGGACGAGATCGGAGATGCTCTCGCGCCATTTCGCTGTGCGTAAGAATGCCTCGTTAGCGTAAGTTTCCTGATAAAACGTGAGAATGTCGCCGAGTATCGATGCTCCTTCGAGTAGTGCGATCGCCGGATCGTCGGGCGTGCGGTGAGTCCAGTTTTTTAAGCTCGGCGTTTGGTTGATTTGGTGGAACAGCCATTCGCGCATCGTACCGTAACTGCCGATTCGATAGTTGAATTGAGGCAGAGCCGGACGATTGTCCGAACTGACAAGTTTGTTGTCGTCACAGCAGAAACATCCATTTGCGTGGACGACGGGCAGATTCTCGCCCGGCCGTCGCGGAAATCTCAGCGGCGTGACGCATCCGTTTTTGCAAGCCTGATCGCTCATTGTCGCCCTCCTTTAACATCAAATGTAATGATGCCGCGTTCCATGTGATCGGGATCGTTCTGGACCATGATGATCTCGTTGTGGTTTAACTGCGTAAAGGATTCGACCGGTGCGGCCGGCGAATTCCACCGCGTTATCATGACGCTGATCGCCCCTAGCGGCACAGCATGTTCGACGCCTTTGACCTGCAGCGCGCGACCGATGATCTGACTCGAATAAAGCGGTTGACCGAACGTCCACAGGTCGGGGTGGAAAAACCCCATGCGACCGTCGGGCGTCCAGCCGTCGGAAAATTCATGTTCGAGGACAAACTTAATATCTTCGGGCCAAACATCCGGCGTGGCGCAAAGTTTTACTTTTATCTCAAGCGGCACGAATATCGGCGGCCGAATTTCGAGATCTTCGCCGATGAGACGGACGGCGCTTAGCGATGCTTCGACGGTTTTGCGTAATTTGTATGATAGCTCGCTCGTCGCGACCGGATCGATCGTCACCTGCACTGTTCGCCAACTGCCCGTCCACGCATAACGCGCGGCCGCGCGCGAAACGCCTTTAATCTTTTCGGCCCGAGCGACATAATCGGCGAGCGTTACGGCGCGGAGTTGATGTTGTCGGTATGCTTCGGGGACGCGACGAATGATCTCGGCGGCCGGCTCGCGGTCACGCCCGCTCGTGACATCAAAAGGATTCCAACACTTGCGAATCACCAGCGATGGATCGGCCAATCCTGCCGCCATTTCGAAATTGACGATCATGTCTGAGCCGACGTTGCCTTCGAGCGGCTCGCCGTATTGATACACGCACGTAACTATTGCGTTATCAGGCAGTTCCATGCCGTTCGTGCCGTTGCCAAAGCGGACAACGCTTGCGCGATTCTCGTCAGTTTCGACGACAAAGTGATCGCCCCCCTCGGCCGAATCATCGCTGTGAATTAAACTCGGAACTTCGTCCCAACTGTCCGGTGTGCCGGCGGCAGAAGTTTTGACGTTTAACTTTACCGTTGACGCCGGCGGAACATCGCCGCCGGGCTCGGTGTTTTTGTAGGCAAGAAATTTCTCCGGCAAGCGGCAGAGCGTTCCCCAACGTGTTCGCTCGTAATGGAATTCGAGCGGATCGCTTACATTTTCACTTAGAAGCTCGCCCGGTTCTTTAAAGACAGTGGTCAACTGCCTGCCATGAAAAACCTCGATCAAATTACCGTGAAAAAGTGAAACATTATCGACTGCGCCGATCGCGGTTCCGGCGTTGTCGATCGGACAATCGACTCGAAAACAATAATCGCGTTGCAGCTTGTCTTCCTTTTCCCAGCGGACACGGAGAAACCATTCATTCGTGATCGCGTCGAACATGGTTTCCGCTCCGTCTTTGCCAGAGAGCAGTCGCAGAAGTTGGCGTTTCGAAGGATCGCGACCGGCGAACAGGCCGGTTTCGGGATTGAGGTGTTCCTTGATCAAAAGATATCTAATATTTCCGTTGCGAATTAAGTCACGAATTTTGTCGACTTCCAACTCGGCGTTTATCGGATCGATCGGCAAGCTACCGTCGAGATAAAGACGGTTGTAGAGTTTCAGATCGGCGCGCGTGCTGCCGGCTTTTAGCGTTGTGATCGTGTCGCTCCAGGTGTAAAGCCCGATGTTATTTAGATATTGATGGATCGTCTGCGCTTCCAAATGACGCGAAATGTAAACGATCGAATTATTGGTTTCCTTTTTCGGCGCCGTTTCCGTGCTTTCGCCTGCCCAAACTTTCAAACCCTCTTTGAGCTGAAAAGATTTTTTTATACCCGAATCATTACCAAGTTCCAACGCGAGCCACGTCGCGGCCTGATTGCCCTGATGAATGTGATAATCCATCAGCCGCGAATGGCGGGCGAGCGAGACGCGTTTGCGCGCCGTGGCGAGATAGGCTTCGTTCATCACACGATCTTGATAATCGCTCAACTCGTCCGCCGCGACCGAAAAAAGTTCGGCGAGAACCATGTCGAGATCGGCTTCGCTCGTCGGCTGCCATTCGGGCACGCGCTGCATCATCGCGGCGATCATCGTCTGGCAGAATGAGTTGTAATCCTTTGCCGTGTAATCGATTACGGGCTCGGGTAGCGGCTCGATTGAAGTTTCCCATTCCGGTGCACAATTCGTGTTAAAGCAGCCGGGGCGGAATTTGAAACTGATCTCAGAAAACAGCGGATCGATTTTAAGAACGGTTTCGGTGTTTGGCGGAGCCGGATTTGCGACCTTGCTCGCAACGATCGTAAGTTTATAGGTTGAATAATCGCCGATCGGTTTTACAGTCAGCATTAATACAGGGTCGGCGGCAATTGGTTTTGAAATGTTGGTCACCTGAACCTGACCGATTGCGCTGCCGCCACGAACTCGCGAGCCGCCATAAATCGCAAAGATGTTCGCCGGCGGAGTGACGGAATTTTTTATAGCGTTGAGATAGTTTTGATTAAAGAAGTGGAGCTCGATCACGGCCTCGTTATTCGGTTTATCGACCGACACGACGCGTAGCAGTTTGATGCCGTTCGGCGCAGTTGCCGCGACGGGCGGCATCATGCCGCGAGCACGCTCGGCCAATGGCTCGTCGAGTGCCAATTCTCGCAAAGGTTTGTCGAGTTCCTCGTACATCTAATTTAATCGTCGCTGCCGCGCTGAAATCGCAACGTGCGCGAATCTTTAGTTCCCGCAAGTCGGTATCTGATATCGACGGTGATCGTCGAGTTAGAAACTTGCGCAGCCAGATATTCCAAAACTACGCGGTGACCAAGCCAACGATTTATCGCTTGCGTGATCGTCGCCTTTGCAACCGCTGCGGTCGCATCGTCAGCCGATTCGAAAACTAGTCGCCTTACGCCGCCGCCGAAGTCCACAAGAAACGGCCGTTCGCCCTGATTCGTCAAAATCAACTGCACGATTTCGTCGCGAACGTGTTCGTCGAGCGTTTTGACCGTCGTCATCCGCCCGTCTTGGCCCACGCGGAATGGAAAAGACAGATGTTTGCCGTTTACGAGTTTCATTCGTTTAGTTAGCCTGCGCTTTCATCTGTGTCATCGCGATCATCGCTACGCCCTGCGTCGCCCCCTCGGCGCTTATACATTTACCGACACTCGACTGGATCAGTACCGGCGTACCGTCACACTTACACGTCGTTGCTCCGAGCGACCACTCGATGCGGATGCACGGCGAAGGTTTACTCGGCGGAATGGTAAACGCGCAGCCCGCAACCGAGTGAATGTCCGATTCGAGCAACGCGGGCGAACCGTCGACCTTAATTTTCGTGTTCGAGGTCGACAGCGAGGCCGACCCGCCGTGCGTGCACATCACCGTGCTCGATGTTGTCAGAATATAGCCGGGCATAATTCAAGCTCCGATCTTCATCGCTCCGTTACCTATATCGACACCGCTCGACGTCAGTTTCACCGAGCCTACCGGACTTGCTTCGGTCGTGACCTGTGAAGATTCGATCTTGATCTTCGATGTCGGCCCGGATTTGAGCGTAATGTCGCTCGCTGTCAGCGTGATGCTCGATCCGTTGTCACCGCCGATCGCGATAGTAATTTCGCTGCCCGTCATCTTTATTTCCGCGCCGCCCGAATGGAGCAGCGTAATTTCATCCCCGTCATCATCCAATAAAAGTTTGTGCCCCTTGGTCGTGATAAACGAGCGAACAAGCGCTCCCTTCGGCTCGGGCATTTCACCGTCCGCCCACCAAAATCCGGTCCAGATCGGTGACGATTTTATGCCCGCTTCGAACTCGACCCAAACGCCGTCGCCGGCTTCAGGAATCGCGACAAAGCCATGTTTGTTGCCTGCAAACGGACTGCAGGGCCGCACTTTGTCAAGAACAAATTCATCGCCGAAGATGGCCGGCACCTTGACCGAGATGATGCCGAGACTGTCACCTTCTTCGACAGAATCGACAGTGCCGCGATACTTGCCAAAGTAGTGCTGGTTGCGCCATTCGGCCAATTCCACCAGTTTGTCGCCATAATCTGAATCAGAAACGCCCATCAAAAAATATCCACCTGAACATTAAAACTAAATGCCAATGCCGCCGACGCCTGCGGCAGCCCAGCGCTTGCACTTGCCTCGGGCGCGACTGCATTTCCGCGCACCGAGAAACTCTGCGTGTATTCCGAGATCCCGAGCGTGTGAACGACCTTGTATATGACATAGTCGCTGCTGTAACGGCTGTTCGAGAGACGAACCGAAACCATTCGGTACGGACTCAACACGGCGCTGTAACACGATGGGATCACGCTGCCCTCTGCGCTCAACGTGTAACTAGATTCATCTGCTGCACCTGCAGCGGCTTCGTTAAGATCTGCGTGATCGCCGATGCCCGGATCGAGTCGCCTGACGCGCGTGTCGGTCGCGGTGCCGCCCGTGGAAGTTTCACCGGCTGTCGGCGGAGCGTCAGCGTGGCGGGCGGTCGCATTTGTCACGCTCTTGTCGCTCATGCTGAGATGCGAACCTTCAACTGTCGCCGCGCGAGCAGAATTTCGCTGAATGCTAAAGCTGCCGATGTTCTGATCGGACCCGCTCAAGAACATCGTCGGCAAGCTCGCATCAGGCTCGGTCGGAAGTTTCTTGAAAAATGCATCGCTAGTTCCGACGTCCGCGCCAGGCTGAACGTATGCGTGAAAGCCCGGATTGCGTGTCATGAGCTCGCGCAGCATCTGCATTCGCGTTCCGTTGCGGTTTGTTACTGCTTCGGCGTCAGCACCAGCTGTTGTTTCTTCGACTTCGACATTACCGCCAAGCGCCGCGTCGGTCAGTATTGTTCGCGCAATGTCGCTGTCGGTTCCAGTGTAAGGTTCGGAACCCTCGTCGCGATGAAGCAGCGTCGTGTCGTCGTGAACGACCAGCGTAATTGCGCTCAACCCCGGCGACGCATTGAGTTCGGGCTGCTGCTCGACGATGCGGCCGTCAATCAGCGGCACAAATTCACCGTCGCCGATCTTCACCTCGACGCGAACACGCGCAAACTCCGCGTATGCCGGTTCATTCTCGCTATCCCACGAACCGCCTTCAGCAATGCACACCGGAATCTTGATGCGAGCTTCCCACGCGCGCCCGACCTCTTGCTCGACGACAATCTGCTCGATAGCGTCGAGCTGTTCTTTTGTCGCGGCATCGGCGCCGTAAAAAACCTTGAACTCCTTATCCATAAATTAACTTTCCGGCACGAGAATAAACGTCGCCTCATGTTTTGCCAGCGGATTCTCCGGCGGTTTTTGCTCGACAAGATCGTTTGCTTCGAGCTCGGTATTTGCGTCCGCCACGTGCCAGAATTTCGTGCCGTCCTTATATTTTCGGTGCGCCATTATATCGAGCCGGTCGGTGCCTTTGACCTCGGCGACGTTTCCGGCAACATATGGCAACCGCCGCAGCTTTACTGCATTAACCTTTTTGCCTTTCGCGGTTTCGACCTCGACGATCGGCAATTTTGCATAGCGTGAATTTGGTTCAAACATAACCACCTCAACTAAAACGGAATCAGTTCAACAATTTGCTCGGCGGTGTTCGCAAGATTTGCCATCGCCTGCGCGTCTTTCGCCATGTTCGAGTAAGTCAGAGCGCCTTTGCCAACTTCGTCGCCCGAACATTTATCGACCGCGTTGACTGCCATCGTGATCGAGACCTCGGCCTGAATCGGGTTCAGCAAAAAATCATATTGCTGCTCCGTGATGCTCATCGACTCGAGCACGACCGGCAAAATTTTGTACGGCCCCCATATAAAAAGAATCCGAGGTAATTTTTGCCGCGGAATCGACTGGCGTGGATCGCCGCCGTCGTCACCGCCGAGCCCCAGTGCTCCGCTGAGCGCAGCCCCGATCGCAGCAAGTAGATCGTTCGATGGATAAACCATTTTTTCGAGCGCTGCGAGTCGAGTGCCGACACCGAACATGCGCGCTAGAATCTTGTTCTCGCCAAATTCGTCCGCCGCGCTAAAACTTGCCTTTAACGTGATCTTTTCAACCGAAGGCTCGCCGGCTTGCGTTGTTTCGCGGGCCGTCGCAGACGCCGGCCGCGGCGGTATCTGCACCGTTCGCGTCAGCGATTCGGGGTTGAACTGAAAAATGACGACGTTCGGTATCGGCCCCATAAAATCCGAGCTATATTCGATCAAAGCGCCGCGCATTAAGAAACCAGGCATCTACTCATGTCCTCCCTGCTCGAATCGTTTCGAAATCTCGCCCGCCACCGAACGGCTCACTTGTCCGCTCACGCCACGCAAATCTTTCGTCGAGATATTTGTCGTCAGCGTATCTATTTTTTCTCGGCCCGTTCGGTTACGCGTCGATTCGGCTATTTCGGTCAGAATCTCGTGCCCAATTTGTCCAGCTATAGCACGTGCCGAGCCGTCAGAGCTGGACGGCAGCTTGATCGACAAGCTTCCGATGTGTATTCGTCTCTTGCTCATAAAAACATCTATTCCAAAGCCGCTATGTCGCCCGCAAATGGGCCAAGCTGATCGAGGCTCATCGAGCGATTCATCTTGTCGTACTCGCGTTTGACTGCTATCAAAACATCTTTCATGTGCAGCTCTTTTTTGCCGTTGCTGCTGCTCGCCGACTGCAGACACGCGTTAAAAACTATCGAGCGAATATGACCGCCCGACAGCGGAAACTGTCGCGCCAAAAACCCAAGATCGATCTGCGAATGTGCTGCGACGGCCGACGGTATAACCTGCTTCCAAATCTCGTAACGCTGAGCCTCGTCCGGCACAGGAAAATCGATCACATAGCGCAGCCGCCGCATAAAGGCCTCGTCGAGATCGCGTTTGCGGTTTGTCGCCAAAATCGCGAGACCCTTAAAACGCTCCATGCGTTCGAGCAAGTAGCTGACTTCGAGATTTGCATAGCGGTCGCGCGAATCGTTGACATCGGTGCGTTTGCCAAACAGCGCGTCGGCCTCGTCAAAGAAAAGCACCATGTCGGAAATCTCGGCGGCGTCGAAAATTCGTTTTAAATTCTTCTCCGTCTCACCAATGTATTTGTTTACGACCTGTGAAAGATCGATGCGATACATCGGCAGCTTCAACTGCATCGCCATGATCTCGGCGGCCATCGTCTTGCCGGTTCCGGGTGGGCCGGCGAACAAAACGGTGATGCCGCCCTCGTTCCATGCGCGAGCAGTCCCCCAGTCGTAATGAACTTTCGTGAGCGCCGTCATTGCCGCAAGCTGCTCCTCAAATTGCAGCGCTTGTTTGTTGGGTAAAATAAGGCGTTCGTCAATAAAACGCGGCTCGACGTGAGCGGCGAGATCGCCCATATCGACGCTCAATTCGGCTCGACATGCATTGAAAAAATCGTCCTCGGTCGGCTCGTTCGGCAACTACTTTAGCTCGGCGGCAATATCGCGGATCGTCTCTTTTTCATATCGAAAACGCCGCGAGACTTCGGTCAAAATCTTTCGATATTTTTTAGCATCGTCTTCGAACTCGTTTTTCCATACCACGAGTCGATTTTCGTATGAAAGAGCGGGTATTGTGGCAACGGGCAAAAGCAGCTCGCCCTCGATGTGTTTCAAATCACGCCGCTCGGTGATCGTCACAAAAAGGGTTATTGGAACCGAGACAAGCGGCAGGCCCTCGTTGCGCTCGCGTGTTTTTTCGCCGTCAAATAACTCCTGTTTTATAAAAAGATCTCTGTCCTGCAGCCAGCAAAGCGTCACGAGCATGTTCAGATAATCTTCGCCCGAGAGCAGAGCAGCGTCACCGTGATATTCCCACAGCCTTCGATTTGCAATACGCGCGATGTCGACGGCAGTCTGACGATAGGCCGAGCGCCGGTTGCCAAGCAGCGGCAAAACGCGCAAATGTTTTGCTTTCTCCGCACGCAAGCGATAGGCGAGCATCTTGCCTGTATCATCAAGCTCGCCTTCCTCAGCCTCAGTCGGATCGAGCAAAGAGAGCGCCGCCGGCTTGACGTTATCGGCCGATAGAAGCTCGCGTGCAACCATAGATGGCACGGCAAGCGGCTGTTCCCAAAATGTCTCGGCGTATTGGCGCGCGGCCGCCGAGCTTCGCCGCAATAGCCCAAAGCTGAACAACGGATGCATCGGATCGGACAATGTGAGCACGCTCTCGGGAATGTCCCAAAGCCGTTGGATCAGCATCAGATTTGGGTAAATACGCGCATGATCGTTGAGACACGTCGCAATGACAGGTCCGAAACTCGCGTCAAACGCCGCTGCAAGTCCGAGCCCGAGTGCAAACGACGAAACTTCGTCAAGCGCGAGTTCATTAACGACCCAACTGAACGAACCTTGCCGCCCATCTTTTACCACCGGCGGCTCAGCGGCAAGTTGCTCGGTCAAATATTTCGCCGCTGTGTCGTTCGCAAAAAAGTCGCGCTTCTCGGCCCAATGCCGCGACAGATCGAGCGAGTCGGACGCTTTGTCAACGACAGGCGGAAGCTCGCCCGACTTCGGCGCATTAACACCGCGCTCGTGCCACGCCCACGCGATCTCGCGACGCGCTCGAAGCATCGCCTGTCGCATCCAGTAATTTGCCAACACTTCATCGGCTCGCAAATTCGGCGAGAAGACAATGTTTTCAGCCTTTGCCAATTCAGGTGTCATGGATTATCCATGTGGACGATAGGGCTCTGCGGAGCCTGTTGTCCATTCACTATCACTATTAAATTGTGGTTGCCCGCCGTCACCGCATCGGCGGCTGCGATCGTAAAGCGGAGCGCAGTTTGATCGGGCGCGTCTGGGAAAGTGAGTGCGTCGAACATCTTTTCGACTTTGCCGTTCCGGTAAAATGCGACGAGCACGTCGTCGGTGTCCTTTCCGAGAAGTTTGCCCGTGATGTCGACTCGTGCGTGCGCTTTTTTCGGAATCGGCGGCACGGCCGCAATCGTCGTAACCGTGTTTGCGGCAGGAATCGCAGGCGGCGGAACCTTCGGAAGCGCCGAACTCACCGTCGGCACTAAATTGCCCATCACCGCATTGCTCTTACGCTTTTTTCCGCTGCCGCTGAGCGTCATCGCCACGGTCACCGGAAAACTGCCCGCCGAGATTCCACTCGATGTAATAACCGTTTCGTCAATTTTAAACTTCAGTTGATCCGGTTGCTGCATCGTTACCGGTAACTCGACCGAGCCGAGCATCACCGACAGATTCGCAATATGCATGTCGGTGCCAAAAACGGCAACTTCTTCGCCAAGCTCGAATCCTTTTGGGTCGATCCTGTCTATGACCGGGCCCATCGTCGGCATGACATCGAGACCGACGGGTTTGGGTGTTTCGACAAAGGTCTTCGGAGCTACAGGAGTCTTTGTGTAATCGACACCGACGAGCAACGAATAGTCGCCCGGCTCGCCTGACGCAATCATCACGGGACGTACCTGAAACGCTATAGAAAGCCGCGGCGTTTCGTCCGTGCCCTGAGTCAATCGCGCTACAAGGTCTGAGGTTGATTCGTCGAAAGTCACAAACAACTCGCTCGGATTCGGCGTCAGCGGATCGGTGTCGGCTGCGAGGCCATCAAGATTCAAAAGTTCGTCCTGTTGTAGCACCCTTATCGCCGATCCAAGTATCTCGTGTGCTTTTGGAGAGTCGCTGTCTTTGCTAGTTTCAAACGCCGTCAGCAGATATTTCAAAACAAGCCAAGCAGGTGGTTTTTCGCCTTCGTTGAGCGGAGTATTTTTTAGATGAGGATCAAAAATTATCTCATAGAGAAAAAGGTTCAGGTGCTCGCCGGTGCCGCTCGATTGATCAAGCCGGCCAATGCTG
>JBGSXN010000227.1:0-11681 GCA_041751355.1 Pyrinomonadaceae bacterium | reverse complement strand
CCGCCGGTGGCCCAGACCAATATTGCCATCGACAAAAATGCCTCCGTCGTCAGGGCCGCGGTGATGCAAAATGTCGCGCATCGCGATCAATTTTGCCCGTCCGACCTGTTGTCCATTTTTGGGAGAAAATGCTATGCCGTTGATACCACACATACCGAATAAAGAAACATCGAATAGGGCTGGAATTTGAAATATATTTGTCGCTCTATAATACTCACTCCATTGGAGTTTACGGCCTTTTCGGTGTTTACTTCTCACGTACGGTACTAATGGATAACGTAATGTCATTTTATTCCGCGTCGCGCAAGGTCGCGGCTCACGAAGGTTCGGGCCGCCCGGCGGCGTTTTTTCCGGTCGCCGCGGTGATCGTCCTGGCCTTTTTCGCGGTTCTTTCGTTCGAGGCGTATTCGGGAATGCTGGGCATGATCGGGCCGCACTTCGAGATAGTTCAGCAGGAAGCAGGCCGAATTATAAAGGTGCCGCCGGGTGGCAATCTGCAGGCGGCGGTTGATAATTCCAAGTCAGGGGACATCATCGAACTTCAGGCGGGGGCCATATATTCGGGCGAGATCAAGCTGCCAAGTAGACCGCACACCGATTTTGTTACAATTCGCTCGTCGGCCATAGCCGATTTGCCCGTCGGCCAGCGGGTCAGTCCGGCCCGATCCGCCTCGATGGCAGCGATCCGGGCCCCTGCGGGCAAGCCCGCAGTATCCGCCGCCGATGGGGCCCACCATTACCGGTTTATCGGTATAGAATTTTCACCCACAAATTCGGCGTATAATTTCGGCCTAATAGCTTTTGGCGGAAGAGAAAGGCGTCCGGAACTCGTACCGCACCATCTTGAGATCGATCGGTCCTATATTCACCCCTTCACAAGCGGCGTGGTCCGTCGTGGCATAGCTCTGAACAGCGCCGATACAGTGATCAGTAACAGTCACATCTCCGGTTTTGGCTTTAAGGGTGAGGAGACGCAGGGCATTTGCGGATGGACCGGCTCGCGAAACGTTAAGATCATCAACAACTATATAGAAGGCGGCGCCGAGAACATTATGTTCGGCGGAGCAGACCCGGCAAATGCTGAACTTATCCCGACCGAAATCGAGATACGTGGAAATCATCTCAACAAACCAGCTGAATGGGCTAAATCGGTCACGATCAAAACGCTGTTCGAACTCAAAAACGCCCGCCGCGTGAATTTTGAAGGGAATATTCTCACAAATAACTGGGAAGGTGCCGCGTTCCGTATCACGGTCAGAAACCAGGACGGCAAAGCCCCATTTTCAACCATCGAGGACGTCACGATCGCAAATAACATTATCGATGGCAGCGGCGAGGGGATCAACATTCTCGGCAAGGACGACACGTATCCCAGCCAGACGCAGACACGGCTTATCATAACTAATAATCTCTTTCTGAATATCGGCGACGGCCGTTTCGATGGTTCAGGTTATTTCGTCCAGATCGCCGGTGGCCAGAATATAACCGTCGCCAATAACACGGTTTTTAACAGGGGCAATATCACAACCTTCTACGGCGAACTGCCTACGAATTTCGTCTTTCGGGACAATATTGTCGGTCATGGAAGCTACGGTATCCACGGGCACCCGGATATTCGGTCCGAGGCCGCAAAAGCAATATTTCAAAATAATGCTATCGTAAATAACCTCGACGTCGGCGTCGGCGACACCTCATATCCGGCTGGGAATATCTGGGTTTCCGGATTTGATGCCGTCGGCTTTACGGACCTTGCCGGACGCGATCTTCGACTAACGGCGACAAGCCGATTCAGACAGGCGGGGTCGGCCAAAAAGGACATCGGCGTCGATATCGGAACGCTTCCCCAGATGCCCCGCTGACATCTCACCGCTGATTACTCCGCGCTATTTCACGGTAGAGACCGGTCACAGCGTCGATGTTCGAATTATCAGGCTTCCTGACATCCAATTTCTGCGTTTTCTCAGGCAGGTCCTGTACGGCGTTTCGCAGCGACGCTGTGTCACCAATGGGAATCAGATGGACGCCCGCGGGACGGTTGCCAGTGTCGGTCGCTATGACCGGCGTCCCGAGGTAAAGTGCTTCGCGTACCGATATCGCATCGGCGTCGAAAAGTGTCGTTCTGAGCAGTGCAGTTGCCCTGTCGATCAAATGCAGCGTAACGGCATGTTCAACATTCCCGGCAAGGTACACGGCCCCGCCGAATCCGCTGGCGGCGATCGCCTTTTCCACCTCTGATGTCATCGAACCGTCCCCGACGAGCAAAAGCCCGGCCCCCGGAGCATCGGCGAGGATTTGCTTCATTGCGGCTATCTGAAAGAGCGGATCGTAATCACGCTCGAGCCCTCCGACAGATAAAAGTAAAGGCGAATGCTCATCCATGAAAGATGCGAGTTCATCGGGAATTGGCACACCAGGATCCGGAACTGACAGGGAATAAGGCATTATCACGCTTATCGTCTCTTCCGGCACGCCATACCTGGCAAATACATTCGCGATCTCCTGGTTGACCGCGATCAGATGAGAAAATCTGCGAAATACTATTCCGGCCAGGCTTGACCTTGTGGCCCGCTTGGCGGCCTCGGTCTGTGGATATCCGCCGGAGTGGACGGTCAAAACGCTGCGCCCCTTCGCCGCGACAGTGCAGGCAAACGCAAGACTCAGAACACGCCGACTTATCTCGCCGCCTATGTGCAGATGGAGCACTTCAAAATCCATTCGGCGAAGCTGCGATATTAATCGTATGGCCGTACCAGGATGGTAAACATCAGGTTCATCTGTGATATGGGTGCTCCGGGATGTGGCGATGATCGAGCAGCGGTTACCCTGCTCTCGCAACGTTTCGCGGATCGCAAGCATATTGCGGCTGATCCCGCCCTCGGGCGGCGGAAACGGGCCGAGTTGGACGACATGGATAGGCATCAGTGATAGGAAAGGAGCGAATCGTAAAGCTCGATCGTCGCGCGGAGTTGAGCTTCCTGTGAAAACCGTATGCTAACGCGCTTCTTCGCCGCGACTCCAAATTCGGCCGCTTTGGTTTCGTTACAAAGCAGTTCGATAAGGCGGCCGGCCATAGCCCTGTCATCGTTAGTTTCGACAAGATAGCCGGTCTCGCCGTCGATGATGGCCTCGGCTGCTCCACCGACATTGGTCGCGACAACCGGTTTCCCCGCTGCCATGTATTCGAGGATCGAATTCGCAAATCCTTCGGCATTTGAGGTCAGCACGCATGCAAAAGATGCATCAAGCAAGGCCGGCACATTTTCGCAGCGGCCTAAAAAGGTCACGCTCTCACTTAGTTTAAGGTCATCTGCGACTTGTCTGAGTTCTGCATCGAGTTCCCCTTCGCCGGCGATGACAAAGTGAGCGTCGGGCACTTCCTTGATAACATTTTTCGCCGTGCGAAGAAACATCGGGACATTTTTAACGTCGTGACGCAGATTTGCTACCAATGTTATGAACCGCTTGTCATCGGGCAGGCCGAGCCTCTTGCAAACCCCTTCCAGGTCGTGCTCGGACGAAAACAGCGAAACATCAACGCCATTATAGAGAGTTCTGATCTTCGCTCTCGGCACTGAACTGGCGATAAGATGATCGCGGACGGCGTCGGAATTTGCGACCACTGCCGTTGCTCGCTTATATGCGAGGCCCTCGACAAATTCCTGCCCGCGGCTCCGCATTCCGACCGTTTCCCGCTTCGAGGCAACCCGAACCTTAACCCCGGCAAGTGTGGCAGCGGCCATCCCGAAGACGTTCGTATAAAAGTCGTGACTATGGACGAGATCGATTTTGTTAGCCCTCAAATAAGCCGCGCATTCCCTGACCTTCCTAACAAAATTTGCGTTGTAGAACGACGTCAACCGATATTCGGGTATGTCGGGCATATCCGCAAGTTTCTCACGCAGCACGCCGTTATTGTTGAGGGTCGCGACAAAAATCTCGAAAGTCGCGTCTTCGCGAAGATTCCGTGTTAAGGTGACCGCTTGTTTTTCGGAACCGCCGAGGTGAAAGCTGCCGATCAATTGTAATATTCGATTTTTCACCGGTACGGTGTGACGGTTACAGCGTTTTAACTGAACGCCCCAGGTCGGTTTTGACGTAAAGCTCGCCGCCGAGACGTAAAGCGGATGCCGACGTCAACTCATGCGCCTCAAAGATCTCGTTTCCGCCTATCGACAGCCTGTCGCCGCCGACCAAAATAAACTCGTCCGGTATAGTTTCGTCCGGCCGAAGACGTGCCCATGTGTATTCAAAATTCGACACAAAGATCCCATTGTCGATCGCCTGCTCCGGTTCGTCGTTATAGACGAACACATCTGTATAGCCGGCATATTTAATTATGAACGCTCTGCCCCCGACGATAGGAACTTCCTCGACCAAAGGCGGTTCGGCTCCAAAGCTTATCGGCAGTATGAATGTGAAAAACTCCTGCTGACCTTCGCCATGCGAAATAAATCGCAGATATGGCGCGTTTTCTCTATTACCGTGATTGTTTGAGATCCAGCTTTCTTTTTGCTGCCACTGTCCGTTGTCGCCAAAGGTAAACAGCCGGTGCCGGTCATCGCCCGCCCATCCTCCATCCTCGTCGACGATAGCCTTGGTGCCGGCCGCGTAGTGAAAATTCGCCGCGTATTCGTGATGTCCCGCGGCTTTCACCAGATCTCGCATTATCCAGTAATCGCCCTTAGCGAAAAGAATGCTTCTCGTGTGCTTCGCTGCATCGCCGAGGCGCTCATATCCGCTTTGAGAACCCTCAAAAAAATCGAATCTGCCTTCCGATATCCATTTCGACCGGCAAACCTCAGCCCTAGTCTTCCAGTTAAATGTCGATCCTGGCTCCGATGATGAAAGCCCGTCAACAGTTACCGTATTGTGCGCCGAAGTCGATCGGAAATAATCGCGGAGTTCGGCCGATTCGTGATAGGTATAGGTGCCGGAATCGACAAGCAGCGTCGTACCGTGCACGGCCACCTCGATAGATAGTGCGTCGGCGTGGCCGTGGCCGCCCGAAAGCGAGCCGACATCGCCGCAATCGACAACCAGAAAATTATCGGTGTCGTTCCAGCCGTCACGCATGACAAAATAACCGCCTTCGTTAAATCCTTTCGAGGCAGTCGCCGGTTCCCTGCCGTTTAGAGCTTCAAACGACGCCAGCCCCTCTTGGCCGGTCAGCCAAAATACCTCTTCGCCTGCCTGTGAACTTACAAATTTATGATCGCCCCGATCAAAAATTATCGACCCGACCGAAAGGGTTCCCCTAAAGTCGTCAGATGCGGCTGTGGTCAGCGGCAGCATACGTCCGCCGTCGTCGTCGCCGATCAACGGCGTACGGCCGTCCGGCGTGGTCAGGCCCATTAAGAAATCAAATGCCTTCTGCAGACGTTCCTCGAGCCGGGCCGCCTCGGCAGTAAAGTAGGGATCGCCGTGTAATGCTCGCAGAACGACGAAATGGGTATAGATATCGACGGTATAGCGTTGATACCACGTACTTTGCTCAAAATAAACACCGTCCGGCAGAACCTGCCTAGTGATCTCGGCGAGCAGTATGTCCTCACCAAGTTCGCGCCAGTGCCTGGCCCGCTCCAGAAAGGGAAGCTGAGTTCCCAAATAATATAGACCCAAGGCTTCGCCGGTCAGATGGGTGTTTGGGCTGTAATATTTAGAAAGGTATTTCTCGATATGCCGCCCGTGCAGATATAGAAACTTAAGTGCCTTCTTAAAGAGCTCTGGTGTGAAATGTTCAGATTCGCGGAAAAAGTGAAACGCCCAGATCCACGACATTGCCCTGAACGCAACCTCGAGGCTGCTTGACCAGTTGATCCCGATTCCTGGCGGGTTATCGTCCATCCACGAATCGAGATGCCGGGCAAAGGTCTCGGCCATTCTCTCATCGCCGGTCATCCAGTAAGCCACACCGAGGGTGAAAAAATGCTGATGGCGATTTAGTTCCCAGACGATCTTCTTATTCCCGGTCTCGGCGGAATCCAGATCGTCAAATTGCTTCCAATGCTTTAACGGCGAGCGTTTAGAGGTCAGCGGCTCCCTGTGCCAGTCGATCTCTTTGCCAACGTATAGTCCCTTTAGGCCAAGCAGATCGATACGCCCTTCGACTATATTTTCGG
The DNA here is from genome assembly GCA_041751355.1 of Pyrinomonadaceae bacterium. Taxonomy (GTDB): domain Bacteria; phylum Acidobacteriota; class Blastocatellia; order Pyrinomonadales; family Pyrinomonadaceae; genus OLB17. The sequence goes on along the minus strand of JBGSXN010000227.1, from coordinate 5,562 downwards.
CAGAGTTGATAAATGCTGCTGCAGTCTGCCCGCCAAAGGCCTCGCGAAATGCCGATACCGAGCTATCGACATCGCGAAATGCCGGAAAGAACCGCTCTCTCCCGTTCGTAAAGAATTTCTGCCAGAGTGTTTCGGCAATTATCGGAGCGGTCCCAAAATGAGTGGCGTCGACTAGCCGTATCAGGTCATTGTCGGTCGGCACCTGGCCGCCTCGTTTCTGTTCACGAAAAGCAGAGATCGCCTGGCCGCCGCGCGTCAGGATCTCGTCCAGACTGCGGATCTTCTTGATCTTGTTTAACGGCTTGGCCATCATCTCCACAGACATATTACACTCGCACCTACTCGCGGCAACCTTTATATTCCGTTCATAATCGGCCTGAGCTTGTAATCGCGAAATTCACCCGGCTGTCCGCGTTGGCCGTCAACGGCGGCGGTGACCATATTAAATGCCTCTCGGGCCGTCGCAAAGTGCACCTCGTGACCGCCGGCCCGACCCGATCGTTCGACCAACCCGCCAAAAAATCGCTTTGCGTCCTCGCCGATGCAGAAACTTTGATCGTGGTCGAAAAATCCGTGGCAATAAAGCTTCACAAAGATCCAGTCAGATCGCCCCGCGACGGTCACATTGGCCGAGGTCCATCGCCGGTACCGGGCGCCATCGAGATTGCGGTTTGCCGATAACGCGCCGTCATCGATTCGCGGTATCGGCAAACCCGCAATGCGCCGGGTCCAGTTAAAGACCAGCGGCCCGGTGAATATTAGTGGCAATAAGGGTTGTTTTCCATTTGCGGCCAACCGACGGCCGCGGGCATGAGGCACGGCCTCGTCCATTGGCAGCCCGCATTCGTATATCTGGTTGATCATGGGTACCTGCGATTCATCCGGAGCGGACGGCAAGGTCATGTCCGCATAACAGCCTGTGTCGCGGAGGATCTCCATCTCATTATCGACACCGCAGAGCCGTCCGCTGCACGAATTCGCGAGCGCCAGATTTCCGTGGACAAAGGCGTACATTGGCATTTCCGAGCCTTCCATTCGCGAAAGGCATTTGTGCCGCTCGGCCAGCGTGTCGCGAAATTCGGTCAACGCGCGCCGTGTGTTATCCGCGGTGTCAGGTTTGTCGACACCATGGTGCAGGTGGACCTCGACCTCGCCGAGCCCCTCACTCTGCATCTCGGCCATAACGTCGAGCAACTCAGGATCATACTGCTCAGCCGGGAAAAAATTTGTATGCCTGAATTTGGTTCCGTCGGCATCGCTGACAGCGTTTCCGATATCGCGGGCTAACGCATGGTATTCCTTTAGCCGTTTTATTTGCGTTTTCTGATCGAGCAGGCCGCCTTCGCTCCAACTCGGTTCGAAATGATTCGCGATCGTTATGATTACGTGCTTTTTCTCAAATGCGGTCTGCTCCATCATCGACCGCGCCCGAACGAACGGATATCGCACGAGCCACGGCATATTCCATTGCAGTTTCTTTAGTAATGTAGGTTCCGAATTCTGCATTTAGCGGTCGATGTAACGGCGATGCCACAGCTCGAGCATCCATAGCGTCCACAGAACGTGCGAATGGTCTCGCCGGCCGCGGGAATGTTCGTCGACCAGCAGGTTGACGTATTTCGGATCGAAATAACCCCGGCTGATAGATCTCTGGTCCGAGAGATCGCCGATAATGCGATCCCTTAGCTGTAAGTTGATCCAGTCACCGATCGGCACACCGAATCCCTGTTTTTCACGACGAAGTATTTCTTGCGGAACAAATCCGGATATGGCTTTTTTAAAAATATACTTCGTTTCGCCGCCTTTCAACTTCATCGACATCGGTATTCGCGTTACGTAGTCGATCAGGTGATGGTCGAGCAGCGGGCTGCGGGCCTCCAGCGATGACGCCATGCTCATCCGGTCGACCTTTGTCAGGATGTCCGACGGCAGGTAGGTCTTGCTGTCGAGATACAGCAGCTTCTCGGTCTGGTCGTCCGATTCGATGCTGCTGGCGATCTCGCGATATAGCTTTTCGCCGCGGGCAAATGTGCCATTCATCCTGGTTGTCATTTCATCGGAATACAACTTTCGCTTTCGCGGGCCGTTAAAATGCGAAATGCTGTCGATATATCTGCCCGCGGCATCGAGTGAGATATTGAACAGGAAATTCTTGCCCCGTGCTCCGTGCGGCATTGCCTCGCTCAGCGGCCTGATGAGATTTCGCCTGATCCCGTGCGGCAAACGCTCAAGCCCGCTTCGGTCGCGGTCCGTCACATACCGAGTGTAACCGGCGAATAGCTCATCGCCGCCATCGCCCGAGAGCACGACAGTAACGTGTTCTCGCGCCAGCTTCGAAACCATATAGGTCGGCAATGCGCTCGAATCGGCAAACGGCTCGTCAAAATGCCAGACCAGATCATCGATGACATCGACAAAATCTGGGGTAAGGATAAATTCGTGATGGTCCGTCTTGAAATGCCTGGCCGCCAGCCGGGCGTATTTCAGCTCGTCAAAACTGTCCTCGTTAAACCCTATCGAAAAAGTCTTGACCGGCTGGTCCATCACCTGAGACATCAGCCCCACGACCGCTGACGAATCAACGCCGCCAGATAAAAACGCCCCCAACGGCACCTCTGATATCAGCCTCGCCGTAACCGCATCGCGCAGCTTATCGAGAAGTTCGCCCGCGATCTCGCCTTCGGTTGACGTCAATTGCTCGGCGGCGTAATCAAAGTCCCAATAACGCTCGGTCCGCACCTCGCCATTGTGAAACGTAAGGAAGTGGCCCGGCTCGAGCTTATGAACTCCCTTAAAGATACACAGCTCCTCGGGCACATAGCCGAATGTCAGATACGAGTCCATCGCACCGTGATCGATCTCCCTCGCAACACCGCCGTGTTCGAGCAGCACCTTTAGCTCTGAGCCGAATACAAATTCGCCGTTCGACGTGACCGTATAAAATAGAGGCTTTTTGCCGACGCGGTCTCTTGCCATAAACAGCCGCTGCTCGGCGATGTCCCAGATCGCGAACGCGAACATGCCATCCAGACGCTTAACACAGTCCGCTCCGAACGCGTCATAGGCGTGAATTATCGTCTCGGTGTCCGAATTTGTCCGGAACTTGAAACCTCGCGACTCCAGGTCTTTTTTGAGTTCGCGGTAATTGTAGATCTCGCCGTTGAAGACGATCAGCTTGGTGCGATCGGTGTTGTAGATCGGCTGCTGGCCGGTCGCGAGGTCGATGATCGAAAGGCGCCGCATACCGAGGGCAGCACGGCCCTCAATTGCGGTTCCCTGTTCGTCGGGCCCTCGATGCGTGATCACACGGCACATCCGGTCGAGCCGTGCCGCCCGCTCATCGATATTACCTGCCGATCTTGCAATTGCTCCTGCTATTCCACACATATCATACTCCGGCAACCGGCTCGGGCCCGCGTCTCAAAAAGATCCTTCTCATAGCATTTCTCACAAACAGCTTCTCATCGTCGTCGATCACACCGAAAAGATTGGCCGCGATCAAATAAATAGGAACAAAGACCCCTGCGCAGGCCGCCAATACGACGGTACCGCTGACGAAATTCAAGAGGCCCAAACCCGGCGCGGTAAACAACTGCTCGGCAAATCGCTCGCCGGCTCTCGTCAGGTAAACATGCACATTCGTATATGCGAAATATGTCGCCACACCTGCAATCAAACTCACAACAGCCGTCCTGGCGACGCTTTCCAGCAGCGGAAGGTGCCGCAGACCGAGGCCCAGTTTTCGAATGACCAGGGTCTCAGCAATTGCCTTTTCGATCAGGATCGCCCCGACGGCGATAGTTATAAAACCGGTCATGCTCAACTGCCCCATCCACATGTACAGCACCGCGACCATTCCGCCGAGAACGATGACCCTTGTTACTAAAAAGAGCCTGCCGAGTTCCTTGAACGACCTCACTATCGGGTCGGTGATTAAAATGCTGAACGGCAGCAGCGTCAAATTGATCACAAATATCGACGAGCTCGCCGCGTATTCCTCGGTAAACAGCGTGTTGATGAAAGTCTGCGATGTGATCAATAAAAAGACGTAGATCGGAAAATAGAAGAACGCCAGTTTCTGCATTGCCCTGGCGGTAAGACGGATCATTTCGTCGCGGTCGCCGGCCAACTGCAGTTTGTTCATTCGCGGTATCAGGACGGAGGTCACCGATTCGGCCAGCATAGCGATCAGCGGTACCTGGAAACACCCGTAGGCATAGATCGCAAATTCGGCCGAGGAAAATTTGTGTCCGACGAAATAATTGTGTATGTCCGTCTGGGCGATCCACAATATACCCGTCAGGCCGAATGGTATCGCGTAGGACATCTGCTCGCTAAAGAATGAAAGCTCAAACTTTCGCCAATATCCCGGAAAGCGTGTCTTGAGATAATTTAGCAGCAGGGCGATCTGGATCACTCCCTGTATGATCGCGGCATAGAGAAATGCGTCGACCGTCGCATAGATCAGCACCGCACCGCCCATCAGGATGGTTTTTGAGAACGATGAAAGGACGATAAAGGCCGTTGCCGTCTTTGCCTCCTGATTGGCGATAGGCACGGTCTCGAGAAAGGTCGAAAATATCCACAGCCAGATGACAACACCGATCACCGGTGCGAGCCGCGTCAGCTCATCGCTTCTGAACAGGTTCCCGATCAGTTCCGGATAAAGGAAAAGCGACAGGCAGGCCAGTCCGCCCACCACAAAATTGAACACCAGTATGTTAAAGATCGACGCCGCGCGCCGCTGCTGGGTCTCTCGCGCCAAAAAGTAATAGGCGCTCATCGAAAATCCGAGCGGCAGAATGATCACGGCATTTGTTATGACAAGGAATGCCCCTCGATATTGACCGACCGCGTCCTGCGTCAAGTATCGAACGATGATCAGCGGCAGGAAAAAACTCAGTGCAAAACCGATGATCTTAGCCATCAGCAGCCATGCGCTTTGCTGTCGTAACGATTGTGATTGAATTTCCTGCGGATCAGTCATGGCAGAGTCGTAAAGGCCCCGCCAAACAGCCGACCGGGGCGGATCGACGGAATGCCTGTCAAAAGATACGGCTAATTCGCCTATTTTTTCATTAAATATCGAGTTTTGATAAACCTGTGACGATGCTAATAAAGGCGAAAAGGCGGCCCAACGGCCGCCCTTCCATTCCAATATGTCGGGAATGTCATTCCTGAGCGATGAAGTCGACATCATCCAGATGGCTTGCCGGTTCGATTGTCCGGGGCTGGAAGCGGTACCGCTTTGAGGCTGCGGCGATGTCGTAGCTTCTGCCGGGGGCGACTCCGTCAAAGCGGTAGTAGCCGAGCGAGCTTGTCGTCACGGTCCGCTGTGTTCCGTCTGAGTCGGTCAGAGTTACCTGGGCGTTGCGAAGCCCCTTGCTCTCGGGTGTCAGCACCCGGCCCGTGATCGAAACAGTGGCGGCTGCCGGTCCGAGGATCGTCATAAAGCCATTTTCCTTTGTGGTGAACGGCATCGCTGTCCCCTTGGGCGAGATGGACGTCCCGGTAAATACCGCATCACTGAATGTGACAGGGTATGAACCCAACGCCGCGTTT
>JBGSXN010000226.1:0-7099 GCA_041751355.1 Pyrinomonadaceae bacterium | reverse complement strand
GAGCTTGAATGGCTGGATCTTCGGGTTACACCCATCGGCGACGACGGTGTTTCGCACCTGCGGAGCTTAAGGAAACTAAAGTTTCTTAATCTGGCCCGTACGAATCTTTCCGATAAAGGGCTCGCCCATCTCAGAGGGCTAACGGAGCTTGAGACACTACTGATCGGCACGACAAAGATAACCGACGAAGGGCTCAAGAACCTCGGCCAAATGTCCAAACTCAAAAAGATGAGCATTTTCCGAAACGCGGTCACCGACGCCGGGCTGAAACACCTCGAAAATCTTACAGCGCTCGAGATATTGACTCTCGGAGAATCGAAGGTAACCGACGCCGGGATGCGTGCGATAAAACAGGCACTGCCGAATATTAGATTTACAGAACAAACTTAAATATTAAGGAGCAACATGAAAATTTTCTCTCTAATTTTGATCGCACTCATGACTTTTACCGGCATCGCGGCGGCACAGACCGATGACAAGGCCGCGGCGCTTGCCGTCGTAAACCAGCTATTCACCGAGATGGCCGCTGCAAATCCCGAAGGCATTCTCGCGCTTCACACGCCGACCTCAGACCTTGCGGGTATTTTCAAGCAGCGTGACGGCAAGACGCGTTACCAGGCCATAAACGGCGAGGCGTTCTCAAAGATGTTTGCCGACAAGACAAAGGTAATGAAAGAAGAGATGTACGATCCCAAGATCGAGGTCCACGGCGACTGGGCGATGGTATGGGGCCGGTACGTTTTCTTTAACAGCGATAAGCTTTCGCATTGCGGAATAAATCAATTCAACCTCGTCCGCATCCAGGGCAAATGGAAGATCGCGAACGGGGCATCGACCATCGATCCCGGCGACTGCACTGAAAAGGAAAAAGCAATGAAGCCGGATCCGAAGAAATGGCCTAAAGCTGAATCACAATGAAACGATCTTTTCTAAGCCTTCTTTTTGTTATATCTGTCTCGACCGCTATTGAGGCGCTGAAACGACTTCGAGCTCAATAGAGGCGAATTTCTTGTCATTTATTGAATTTTCTTATGTTGAATAATACGAAACGATCATTTGCAGCTCTACTTTGCCTGCTTTTCCTGTCGTTGGCACCTTCGCAAATTGCCGCACAGGCCCCGGCAGCTTCGGCCGGCACTCTCGAGCAAAAGCTTCAGGCACAACTCGACGAATGGCACAAAGGGGGTAAATTCCCCGGTGCGACCCTCGGCGTCGTGCTCCCGAACGGCGAATCGTTCGGCCTTGCGGTCGGATATTCGGACCGCGATGCAAAAACGCCGATGAAGCCGACCGACCGGATGCCCGCGGGGTCGACAGGTAAGACATTTGCCGCGGCGCTCGCGATGCAATTGATCAAAGAGTGCAAGCTCGGCCTGGATGACAAGATCGAAAAATTCCTGGGCAAAGACCCGTGGTTCGCCCGGCTGCCAAACAGTAAAGACGTCACGGTCCGCCAGATAATGAACCACACAAGCGGGCTTGTGCGTTATGAGTTCAAAAAGGAATTCACCGACTTTCTCACCGCTAACCCCTATAAGGTGTGGACTCCTGAGGACCGCCTCGCATATCTGTTCGACGAGAAGCCGCCGTTTGAAGCCGGGAAAGGCTGGGAATACTCGGATACGAATTACATCGTGCTCGGCATGATCCTCGAACGGCTGACGGGCAAGCAGTTTTATGCCGAAGCAAAGAAACGTTTTATCCAAAAACACAGACTTACAAATACGATCCCGCAGGACGGCCCCGCCTTGAAGGGCGTCGTTCAGGGTTACGCCGGGCCAAACAATCCCTTTGGCGGCAAGGATCGTATGATCGAGAACGGTAAGTTCATCGTCAACCCACAGCTCGAATGGACGGGCGGCGGCTGGGCGTCGACGGGCGAAGACCTGGCTAGATGGGCAAAGTTGATGTACGAGGGAAAGGCTTTTGACGCGTCGCTGGTCCCGGTAATGATCGATAGTGTCCCGGCTAAGCTCGGTCCGAATGTAAAATACGGCCTCGGCGTTATAATCCGTCCGACTGCAGCAGGCACCACCTATGGTCACAGCGGTTTCTTTCCCGGGTATATCACAGACATGATGTACTTTCCCGACCAAAAGATCGCGCTTGCTGTACAGGTAAATACGAGTGCTCCGGGTGTCTTCGGCGGCAAGCCGCCGTCCAGGCTGTTGGCCGAGATCGCCGAGATCGTCAAAAACCGAGGCTAAGAGCCCTTCTTTTACAAAAGCACGAAGCGTATGAGAGCAAGGCCGCGGCGAACTGAAAAACGAGGTAGATGCTGAGGATTCTTTGCCTGGTATTTCGGAAAAAGCCGTAACCGAGGTTTGTTTTTGTCAGTCCATTTTAATGAGGGAGCCGTACGTCGAATGGAAAACGTTTCCGGCCGGCAATAGCGGTTTTAACCAGACGGTTGGCATTCAACCGGGATTCATAAATAAAAAAGAGGTACCTAAATCATGAAAGCTTTGATACTTACAAGTCTTGTAATCTGCATCAGTTTTGTTTCGGCGTTCGCTGCCGGAGCTAAGGAAGAAGAGAAATACGTCGCTGCCATCGAGCAAATTGGCGGAAAGGTAGAACGCGGTCAGGGCAAATTGGCCGACAGAGTAGTTAAGGTCGACCTGCGTGGCTCTCGAGTTTCCGACGGCGAACTGATAAATCTGTTCAGGCTAAAGCAATTGCAGCACGTCGATCTCAGCGGAACATCTGTCGGCGACCCCGGAACACAGTATTTGGGATTTCTCAAAAATCTTCGGTCGCTGAATCTATCTGGAACGAATTTAACCGATGCCGGTCTAGATAAGCTGCGAAATCTCAAGAATCTTGAAACTTTGCTGGTCGGCGGCACTAAGATTACCGATGCGGGGCTGAAGAGCGTGGAGAAAATGGCGAAACTAAAAAAGGTTAGCCTACATCAGACCGAGGTCTCAGATGCGGGCCTCAGGCATTTTAACAAGCTCGGCTCGCTCGAGGTAGTGATCGTCGCCGAGTCTCGCGTGACCGACATCGGGATGAAGGAACTGCAAAGGACCCATCCGAACATCCGATTTACGGAAACGACTTAAAATACATCATGGCCCGGGGCCGCGCTTGCGGCTCCGGCATCAAGGAATTATAAGAACAAATTATTCTCCGCACTTATGGACACTTGCGCCTACCATCTAATAAATACTAAATCTATACTCGACCTGCCGGACAGTATCGACGGGTTTGCCATTTACTCTGGCAGGCAGGAACGATATTCTCCTTACCGCGGCCACCGTGTTTTCCGTCATTCCATGCGGCAGGGTTTTGACCGGAGTTACAGCCCCGATACCTCCATTAGCCAAGAAGGTGACCTGAAGGACCACCGTCCCCTGAACACTCGACTGTCGTGCCTCATCCGTATAGCCGGGCCTCGGCTTGGCAAGAATCGTAAGTCCTTCTGCATTTTCTCCATCAACTGATGCCTGCCCGGCGAGATCACTATCTCCAAGCGTCTGTACGGCCCCTGCTCCTATCTCGACCGCATTCGCCCCTGCGAGACCGAGACCCTTCAAAAATCTTTCCTCATCCACAACAGCATCCGTTCGGCGAATTATGCTCAGCTCCAACCACCTGTCGATGTCCCAAAGCAGCCAGCGAGTGGTGATCACGTTAGCGGCTGTCCACGTGAGCATCTTAGCCTGGCTGCCAAAGACCTTTGCCTCAGATTCCGTAAAGCTTTCCCGTTGCTTCAGTTGCTCTACGCGTTCCTCAAAAAGCCTCTTGGAGAAATTTCGTTTGGTGTGGCACGTTTTGGGTACCGGGTGACCGCTTTTCGCACGCCACTCAAATTCGTACACCGCCTCCCGTGCATAGGCCCGATAAACCGACCCCTCCGTCTCCGAACACACGTCACCCGCCGATTGCACGACCGGCAGCTTCGGCATCACAAATGTGAGGTTCTGGCCCGGCACCTTGTAAGCTGTCCAGACGATCGGGGCCGTATACGAATCTTCAGGGCCCTGCCCAACCGCACGCGCAAAACAACATGCCGCAATAATAGCCAACACGATCAGAAAAGAGTGAGTGTTTCGCATTTGTCTTCCATATTATCACCGCTTTTTTTATATCGCTCCTTGCTTCGCCCAAATCTCCACGGAGCTCCCGCTCTGACATTGGATTGATGTTGCGGCTAATTTGGGTTAGGATTTGCGCGGTTCCCGAAAAATTCAGATCTAATTGCGAGGTAAAAATGTTTCGATTTTTCACGTTCATTTGTATCGTTTTTGTAACCAGTGCAAGTTCGGCCTTTGCTCTTCCGACCTTCGATGAGATCGACACTGCAACGGCCAAACTGATGCCGAAGATCATCGAGTGGCGTCGGCACATCCACCAGTATCCCGAGCTCGGCAATCGCGAGTTCAAGACCGCGAAGTATGTCGAAGACCATCTTCGCCGGCTCGGCTTGGAGGTTCGCACCGGTATTGCAAAGACCGGCGTGGTGGGCATTCTAAAGGGTTCGCAGCCCGGGCCCGTTATAGGACTTCGTGCCGATATGGACGGGCTTCCGGTCACAGAGCGCAATGACCTGCCATTCCGTTCGAGGGCGACGGGCGAATACAACGGACAGACCGTTGGGGTGATGCACGCCTGCGGCCACGATACCCACGTCGCGATGCTGATGGGTGCGGCCGAGGTCTTGACAGGAATGAAGGACAAGATCCGCGGTACCGTCGTTTTTATCTTTCAGCCTGCTGAGGAGGGGCCGCCTGCCGGTGAAGAGGGTGGTGCTCCGCTGATGGTAAAAGAAGGCGTAATGGACAACCCTAAGATCGATGCAATTTTTGGCATACACGTAAATTCGCAGACGCCGATCGGCACGATCAAATATAAATCCGGATCAGTGATGGCAGCGAGCGATTGGTTTGAGATCAAGGTCAAAGGGCGCCAGACGCACGGCGCATACCCGTGGGCGGGTGTCGACCCAATTGCTGTCGCGACGCAGATATACACGGGCCTGCAAATGATAGTCGCGCGACGATCTGAATTGCCCAAGGCGCCTGTCGTTATCACCGTCGGCCGCATTAACGGCGGTGTGCGCGAGAACATTATCCCCGAGGAACTGGTGATGGCGGGGACGATCCGCACGCTGGATTCGGCGATGCAGAAGGACGTTCATGAAAAGATCCGCCAGACGGTAAAGGGAATTGCCGAGAGCATGGGGGCCACAGCCGAGGTCATGATCGAGAATAAGGCGCCGGTCACCTACAACACTCCGGAGCTTGTCGAGCAGATGCTGCCCTCGTTATACAAGGCCGCCGGAAAAGAGAATGTGACATCCGCAAACTGGGTCACAGGGGCCGAGGATTTTGCCTTCTTCGGTGAGAAAGCCCCGGCGTTTTATTTTATGGTCGGCGGGATGCCCGCAGGCAAAGAGCCCAAAGACGCCGCCCCTCATCACACCCCAGATTTCTTCATCGACGACAGCCGTCTGGATGTCGGGGTCAAGGCGTTCGCCAATATCGTAATGGACTATAGAAAGTGAAAGAGTCGGAAAGGGAAAAGGGTGGAAGTGCAGAACGGAAATCGATAATTCCTTTTTCTCCCGCTCTTACCCTTTTGACTGCTAGCGCCTATCGATCGGGCGGGGCGGCGTCGTTCTAAATCTTTGACTGGGCGCCGTGCCCGTACCGCGGAACAGCGGCGTGAAAACCCATCGCGAGTGGTTTTCGGCGCCGTAGTAGGTTAAGACCGACTTAGAGCGGCTCAGGCTGGAAACGCCGATAAAAGGGGTGTTTTCGGTAGAGGAATCAATATTATCGTCCGGCCCTTCGATATCTTCCTCAGATTCGGTATCGAGTGAATTCATCACCATTATCGAATATCGATCAAGTATCTGACTGGGATTAGACGGCAGGGTGCCGCCATTATAATTCTGCACGCGCCGGGCAAAAGTGCCCAACGAACTGACATCCGCCCTGACGAGCCGCCAGCGGCCGTCTTCGCTCAGCGGATCGATCGCGGCAGACGCACGTAATATAGCGCGCTTCTTGGTACCATAAGGCAGCCCGTCCAGGAGGTCATCCATCGAGTTAGGCAAGCGGGCACCGCGGTAGAATTCGACATATTGACGAATGGCCTCGGCGACCTCTTCGCCCCGGCGGATGGATTCGAGTTCCTTTTCGCGTTGTATCTCTTGCTGTATCGACGGAGCGACCGCCATTAACCCCATCGCAAAAATGGTCATCACGGCCAGTGCCGCGAACAGCGTCATCCCGCGCTCGCCAGGTTTGTCAGGGCTTTTCATTGTCGTCCACATCGTCGTCTGGGTTAGGCCGCTGCACGGGCCTGTTCGCGGGCTGCGGCGGTCGCGGCTGAGGTACCGCAGGGGGTTGAGCATAGACCGGTATGTTTTGCTGCACGCCGGGACGTCCCGGAACTGTCGGCGAAAACCCGCTCTCATTCTGAAGTCGCCCGCCCGGGCCGGTTGCCGCCACTGTCCTCGACAATTCAACCTTATGTCTGAATCCGAGATTGACGTCCTCAAACACCACTTCACTAGACGAAATGTCGACCAAGCGGAATCGTCCACTAACGACGTCATTCAGACGGCGACCTACGGGCTTATCGCTTCCCGGCTCAACCAGATATGCGGTGTCGTTGTTATAACGCGCCCGCCCGATCATCCCTATGTATTGGACAGTGGGTTTGGGCGGCGGCTGGATGTTCAGCATTACCTGGTTTGAATAAAGCTTCCCATCAGGCGTTTGAACAAGTATCTGGCGCGGGCCTTCGCGGGTGATAAAGTTTGCCGGGACCTCGGTATACAGCCGCTGAGCGTTTACATAGGTCGTAGGCATCTCATTTTGATTAAAATAGATGCGCGAACCGATAGGAAACTCGTTACCCGAAACCTCAAGCCGAAATGCCTTTGATCCCGCAAATACTGTTTGAGGGGCGGCCGTAATATAAATCGGCGGCGTCGGAAGTGGTGTCGGCGGCGGAGGCGGAGCGGTCGGCCGTGGCGTTGGCGTCGGGCAGTCCAGACACGGCGGCGGCGGCTCATAGAACGCAAAGATGTTTCTGCCCGCGTCCGGTGCGTAGGCATTTCCCGGTACATAAACGACCGGGGTAG
>JBGSXN010000225.1:0-5821 GCA_041751355.1 Pyrinomonadaceae bacterium | reverse complement strand
AGTTATCACGGTCGCGCCACTTAGGTCCTGTTCGAACAGGTCGCCCTCGACGAATTTTACCTTGTCCGAGACCTTTTCTTTTTCCGCGTTCGCCTGGGCCTCGGCCACCAAGGCTGGATTGAGATCTATTCCCATCCCCTTCGTGCCATATTTCTTCGCTGCTGTTATTACGATTCGCCCGTCACCGCTGCCAAGATCGTAAAGCACGTCATCCTTCGTTACTTTGGCTACCTTCAGCATAGCTTCGACTACCTCCGGCGGAGTTGGAACATACGGTACATCGGGGGTCCGTGCCGGCCCGGTAACTTGTGCCGCAAGGGCATTGGCGAATAACGCGGTAACTAAAAATGCGAAATAAACTCGATAGGACTTTTTCATCGTAATACCTCCTGATTTATCTGATTAGCTATTTCTTCTCTGCCACACGCCAGAAATAAACGTAGTGGTCGGTGCCATCGACCGATATCTTGCGGAAAGTCTCGGGTTCCCAGTCGCCCATGTCGTAATTGTGCGAAACAACGCGGGTCCCCGGCTTCATATCCTGGATCTTAGGCCTAAGTTTGAGATTTACGCCCGGAAGTAAATACAGCGTGACAACCGTCGCTTCGCTGAAATCTGCCTCAAAAATATCCCCTTCGATAAATCGCACTTTGTCAGTGACCTTAGCCTTTTCCGCATTTGCATTAGCCTCTTCGACCCTGACGGGGTTCAAATCGATCCCAACGCCCCGCGTGCCGAACTTCTTTGCCGCGGCAATCGGAATGCGTCCGTCACCCGAGCCCAGATCGTACAGCACGTCGCTGCCTTTCACTTCGGCCATTTTAAGCATCGCGTCAACTATCACGTCGGGCGTGGGAACGTATGGTACGTCAAGTTCACGCTCGGCCGTTGTGCGAACGGGCGATGCCTCAACCGCCGGGACAGCGGCTGCGGCAGAGTTCGACACGCCATTACTGGCGGTATTGCCGCCCCCATCCTGCGCACAGCCGACGAAAAGTATCGCCGAACCGATAAGTACCGAATAGCTAAACTGCAGAAATTTCATCTTCTTTTCTCCTGATATCATTTTTATTCATAATCGCATCCACCGTTGGCAGGAACGCCAAGACAAGGGAACCCAGTCCCAGGACCGCCACGCCTACGAGGGCACCAAAACCTGTATACTTCAGACTCGAATACAACAGATATGAACTTGTCACACAAAAGATCAACGGTGTCACCGGGTATAGCGGAACTCGAAACGGTCGCTTAATATCGGGCTCTTTTCGACGCAGCACGAACAGCGAAATGCCGACCATCAAAAAGAAAAACCAAAAGACCGGTGCCGTATAGTCAACGATCGATTTGATCCCCTCACGGGTCCAAATACTCAGCCCCACGAGGGCCATCGCGATCACACCTTGAACAATAAACGCATTGATCGGCGAATCCGCTCGTTCATTCCATTGGCCTAATATCGAAAAGGTCCGAAAGTCTTTACCCAGAGCGTAGTTTGTCCTCGCCCCCGTAAAGATTGTCGCGTTCGCCGAGGTCAAAGCCGCGATCGCGATCATTACCCCGATCACCCACGCGGCGCCATCACCAAAGGTCAAACGCATTACATCGCCGGCAACAGCCTGTGACCCCGCCACACCGCTCAGGCCGAGAACGTTGATGTATGCCAGGTTGACCAGAACGTAAAGCGTTGTGATTATCAAGATCCCGAGGATCAAAGATTTGGCGATCTGCCGGCTGCCGCGACGCATCTCGGCTGAGATATAAGCTGCCTCATTCCACCCGCCAAAAGTCAGAAGAACAAAGACCATCGCCAATCCGAGCGTGGTGACGCCCGGTCCGGTCGTGGCGCTCGCAGCGATAGACGCGGGATCAGACGGTGCGAAAAGAAGTCCCGCTACGATTATCGTCAAGACCCCGATTATTTGAAGGCTCGTTAGAAGCTTTTGAACGCCGGAACCAAACTGTATGCCGATAATATTGATCACGGTGAGGATGGCAATTACAAGCGCAGCATAGATCATCGGCGAAAATTCGCCCAGACTATAGAGTTGGGTGGCATAGTCCCCGAAAATGAAAGACAAAATCGCCACCGATCCAGTTTGGATAACGCTCATCCTGGCCCAGGCGAAGAGAAACGCCAGACGGTTACCGAAGGCACGCTTTAAGAAATGATAATCGCCGCCGGCGCTCGGAAAGGCTGATGCCAGTTCGGCATAGCAGAGGGCCCCAATCAGCGAGATCAGGCCCCCGAAAACCCATACAAGAAGGAAAGTTGAACTAGTAGCGGTATTAGCGGCGACCAGCGAAGGAAAGCTAAATATCCCCGCGCCCACGACGATCCCGACGATGAGAGCAACGGCATCGTACGTGCCGAGAACGGGCCGGGGACCATCGTTTCCAGTCGGCCCGGTCACTGTCTCAATATTCTTCATTATCAATAATTATTGCGTTGCAAAAAAATTTAACTTCCGGCTAAATCGACTATTCGTCAATGGTTGAAATTTAAACTGTAGCCAAATTATAGCCTAAAGTTTGTTTTAACCCGTACATTAGGTTGTTGAGTTTATTAAGATTCGCATCACACGTGGTTGCCCGGGTCTCGCGGAACGCCTGGTCCGTTCGCACTTGGAAAGAAGGCGAAGATCTCCGGGATCGAACAATTCGATCGGGCTTTGAGATGTCTATTGAACGGTGAACCGGGAGATATTTAGACCGGTTTGGTAGGTAGGTTATTGATCCGGTCGGCTGTGATCAAAATATTTTGGCTCCAACTGCCTTCAGCCAGTTATAAGGCTTTTTGATGATCGGGAGGGCACCGGCAACAAAGGACCGCCGATCCGGTCGAGATACATCTTCTACAATGACTTTCGCTGCATCCGATCTTTGATCAACTTCTGGCCTGACGTTTTTAATTGCGTATTTCTCGGACGAATCGTCAAGTTTCACACGCGCAGGCAGTTTGCGATTTTTCGCTCGGGCTACCAAGCCCGGTTTGATCGATACTTTTCGACGATGGGACGCTGCCACGGGACGCGTCTGCTTGACTCTGTCCGATTCACGATCGACAGTTTTTACTTGGAGTATCGCGATTGGCTGTCGGTCGTAGGAAGCCAAGTCCGCCGGGAGCGTCTCGGTTGAGGCATCGCCCTGTACCTGGACCGAACCATCGGCGGTATTCGCTCCGCTGATAATTAATCCGCTTCTTTCGGCGATATCATTAGTTCTAATAGAAGTGATGATTCCGAGTTGGAGCCCAAGCACGATCATAATACCAAGCACGAAGCCAAGGTAATTAAACGAGGTTTTATATTTTTGATACAACGCAAACATACCGTTCTTTAGTGTATCGATTTTCACTTTTGGTTGTAAAAAGTATTCTCATCCCCCTATATTTCAAGATGGACCGATATAACTTACAATTTAGGGGCACTACAGTTTTCAGGGGAGCTTTAATGAGCTGAGAGTTGTCCGTGAGGGCATTACCCTAAAACCTGATGCGGATAATACCGACGAAGGGAGAAAAACGATGAAACAGAAGTCAGAAGCCAGAAGTCAGAATTCAGAAGAGCAACTGAGCGATACGGTGCACCTGCCGGCTTCGCACAAGGTCTATTTCGAGACAGGTATCAGTAGCACGCACGTAAGTAAGGGCTCGTCTGAATGCAATCACAATTTCAATTTACGCATACCGTTTCGCGAGATAGCTTTGAGCCCGTCGAGGGAAATGGATGGCTCGCTTGAACCAAATCAGCCGGTTCGCGTTTACGATACAAGCGGGCCGTGGACCGACCCTGACCAGAAATGCCATGTTCGCGAAGGCCTGCCCGGCCTGCGGAGCGACTGGATCGTGGGCCGTGGCGACGTCGAGGAATATAAGGGCCGCGAGATTCTGCCACAGGATAATGGTTATCTCACGAAAGGTGCCGAAGGGATCGCAATGCAGAAGCCCGCGCGTGAGCGAGGGCATAATGCCCACGGTCGCCTCGAGGACTTTCCCGGCCTGAAACGTGCGCCACTAAGAGCAAAATCGGGAAGATACGTCACGCAGATGCATTACGCCCGTAAGGGAGTCATTACGCCCGAGATGGAATACGTGGCGATCCGCGAAAACCTCGGCAGGAACGCGGACACTCTTGTCCGCAAAGCGGAGCGAAGCGACCGCTCGTCGCTAAACCACCAGCACTGGGGCGAGTCATTCGGCGCCGCGATCCCCGAATTCGTCACACCCGAGTTCGTTCGCGACGAAGTTGCAAGAGGCCGGGCGATCATACCCAACAACATAAATCATCCCGAGAGCGAACCGATGATCATCGGGCGGAACTTCCTGGTCAAGATCAATGCCAACATCGGCAACTCCGCGATAGCATCCAGCATTGAGGAAGAGGTCGAAAAGATGCGCTGGTCGACGCTGTGGGGAGCGGACACCGTGATGGACCTCTCGACCGGAAAGAACATACACGCGACGCGCGAATGGATCCTGCGGAATTCGCCCGTGCCGATCGGCACCGTCCCAATCTATCAGGCGCTCGAAAAGGTGAACGGCAAGGCCGAAGATCTGACATGGGAGATCTACCGCGACACGCTGATCGAACAGGCCGAGCAGGGCGTCGATTATTTCACCATTCATGCAGGAGTTCGGCTGCCATATATTCCAATGACAGCAAGACGCACGACGGGCATCGTCAGCCGCGGCGGTTCGATCATGGCGAAATGGTGTCTGGCCCATCACGAAGAGAGCTTCCTTTACACTCGCTTCCGCGAGATCTGCGAGATCATGCGGACTTATGACGTGGCGTTCAGTTTGGGTGACGGACTGCGGCCCGGCTCGATCGCGGATGCTAATGACGAAGCCCAGTTTGCCGAACTCGATACGCTCGGCGAGCTGACAAAGATCGCGTGGGAGATGGATTGCCAGACGATGATCGAAGGCCCAGGCCACGTGCCGATGCACCTGATCAAAGAGAACATGGACAAGCAACTCGAGATCTGCGGCGAGGCGCCGTTCTACACGCTCGGGCCGCTGACCACCGACATTGCTCCTGGTTACGATCACATTACATCGGGGATCGGCGCGGCGATGATCGGCTGGTTCGGGACCGCGATGCTCTGCTACGTCACGCCCAAGGAACACCTCGGCCTTCCGAATAAGCAGGATGTGAAAGAAGGCGTCATCACATATAAACTCGCCGCTCATGCCGCCGACCTCGCGAAAGGCCATCCCGGAGCGCAATACCGCGACAACGCCCTCAGTAAAGCGCGTTTCGAGTTCCGCTGGGAAGACCAGTTCAACCTCGGCCTCGACCCCGAAAAAGCAAAAGAATTTCATGACGAAACTCTGCCCGCCGAAGGCGCCAAACTCGCCCATTTCTGCTCGATGTGCGGCCCGCACTTCTGTTCGATGAAGATCACTCAGGATGTTCGAGACTACGCCAACGCCCAAAACATCGAGGCCGAAAAGGCACTAGCCGTCGGGATGAGCGAAAAAGCAAAAGAATTTGTCGCAACCGGCAGCGAGATATACCACGGCAACGTGGCGGACGGTACTAAGCACGATCACTAGACGATTTGAGAAGGCATCGATAAAACAGGCTCAATAAGTGAATTCAGAACCTGATGCGAACGAAACGACCGCAGGACGAGTAAATTCCGACCGTCGGACCGCGCACTGGGACCTCAAGAATGCCTTTCGCAATTACTCGACGCTCGTCGCGGCGCAGGTGGCCGTCGCGGGCTTTTCGTTTGCGTCCGTTTGGCTCGTTACAAAACAGATCGGAACGTCGGGTTTTGGCGGTGTCATAGCGGTCATTGCGGCGTCGCAGGTCGC
>JBGSXN010000224.1:0-11307 GCA_041751355.1 Pyrinomonadaceae bacterium | reverse complement strand
GTAAGCGGATAGAGGCCCTTGATCGTATAATCCAGCATCAGCCGTCGTTTTGTAACCACGTGATGGCCGCCGCCCGAAGCACTCCCGAGCATCCTGACGATATTAAATCCCTGGCTGTAAGAGCTTTCCGCCGAGTTAAATCCGTGATCAGAGACGATGATCAGAGCTGTTTCATCTGCCCTTGATGACGCCTGGATCGCAGTCCATAATCGGCCGATCAGGCCGTCTATTTGCTTGAGCGCAACCATACGAGAAGCTCTGTCGTTGTTGTGATGGGAAACATGGTCGAATTCCGTATCGTAATAGTCGAAGTAATCGATATTCGGATTCTTCTCTAGCTTGCCGAGAATGTCCCGCTCTACCTGCTTGACGGTAACCGAGCGAAATTTAAGGCCGATGCTCCATTCGTTCATGAAATCGACTATGTCACCGGGATACAGCTTAAGAAAACCGCTGGCAAGTACCGCCCAGTCGTTTCCCCGCTGAAAGAGCTGGTGGGCTGTATATCTGTTTTCCCACGGAAAAGCATCGACAAGCAGCGGTATCTCGAGCTGGTCCATTACCTCCACAGCGGGCATATCGACCTTCAAGCCTTTTGCATAGCTAAGGTAATACGGGAAGAAATTAAGATAGTCGTACGGGTGCAGCGTATACCGGTCAAATTCGACGTTTCCCTTAATCTGCAGCCGGCGTCCGGTGTCGAGCTGTCCCCACGCCGGGCCCGAGAGGCTCATTCCGCGAGTATAAAAATTGGGCACCCGTGTGCCTTTGCGGTAAAAGACCTCTTCAAACCAGGGGAGCTGCGATCTGCCGGTAGACGGGTCGCGTTCATTTACAAATCGGTCCACGTAATATCCGGGCAAGCCGTCCATCTTGACGATCACGACCCGTTTTACGTTTTGCCCATAGGTAAAGACAAAACCCGCAGCCAGAACCGCACAAATAGCAATGAGCCTAAAGGTCAAAAGTCGCAGTAGCATTACTTCTAATCGGATGGCAACTTGCCTATAGCATTAATGGACGTCACATCTCGCGACGAGATCCGCTGGCCCTCCGCGACAGCACGCTTGAGATACCCCGCGCTGACATCGCGGGATTTGTCTTTCGGCTGCGCCGAGTGGTAGATCGATAGCAGTTCTTTCTTTGACGACGAGTTATTAATTCTGTAAAGGCCGGCAAGGCAAAGCATACGAATCTCGTCCACCTGGCTGATCGAGTAGATCCTGGCCACCGCGCGGGCCGTTTTAACTTCGGCGGCATTGCCGCTGTTAGCTATAAAGCTTAATGATTCTCTTAGCCGATCCATATTCGTATCGATCTCGGGGCGAGCTGACTTTGCTGCGACCTCCCTGACAAACCTCTCGTGATGGTCGAGCTGCCGCCGAAGATCGAGCTGGGCAAACAACTGAGGCGTCTCCTTTTCCCTGTGAGTGTACAAGCCCAGGCTAAATACATTAGCGGCAGTGAAAAATGCGCGCTCAAGTCGCGAATGTTTTATCCGCACCATTTCCTCTCGCCGGTCTTTGCGGATCTTTTTCGGAAGCCCGTCCGGCCGCCGGGCATAAGCCAGGAGGTTGCCATATTGTTTTATTGCGATCTGCCTTTCGGCATAGAGATCGTTGCCCAGCGGGTTGATCGATGCAATCTTTACATGTCGCGACACAACCTGACTGAATTCCGGATCCAGCGATTCGTCGATCGCTAACAGGAATTTCAACTGCGAATACAAACGAAACCTCGACGACTGATTAAGGTCCATTCCCCGACGCCCCGTTACAAAGTCATATACCATGCGGCCGAAAAAGTACGGGATACTGTGAAATTGCGAAAGTGAGAGGACGTTATTTGTCACGTCCAGCAGTATCCGACGCGATAACTCACGATATTTTGGGTTCCTCGCGTCGCGAAAGTCCACGAGGATCATCGGGACCTTCGGATGGTCGAGTCCGTAAAGAGCCAGCGGGATCATCGTTTTCGCTCTCGCCCCCGGCGTTTCGGGGGCGACTTCGCGGTCTTCCGAGTTGAACCATCGGACCTGCTTATATCCCTTCCAATCGAGCAGCCTCTTGTCCTGCCACGGGTTTTTGATATTCAGGAATCGCCGCTCGAAAGCCTTGCCCTGGTTGTCCTTCACGTCTGACTCTGTCGTCCACACCACTGCGTGGCGGGCAAACCCATCGCCCATCACCAGCGGTTCGAAATATAGCCCCTGCGCTTCGGTGTACTGCCTGAGCAGTTCCCAATTACGGGCCCGGTGATCCCGTTCCATCTTCAAGTCCTCTTCGAAAACTCGTTCGAGATTCTGGCTTTGCATCTTCCAGCCGAACGTCTTTTCGGTTAATGAGAGCCTTGCCTGTATGTCTTTCAGCTCCGAATCGGAAAGCAGTTTTTCGCCTTCTATCTCCTGGAACAACGCCAGCGCCGCCAGAGAATCCGCCACGGCCGTCCTGCGATGATCGACGCTGTTTTGTCGATATTGCATTACCGACGCCTTTGGAGTAAGGCTAAGCCCATTGACGACCATTCTCTTGAACAGATACCAAAAGATACTGTTCCAAACGACCCTGTCGGACTCATGAAGGTCGATAACGGCCGGAGGCGGACCGCTGCCTACTTTTCGATTAGCGCCCGCGGTATACAGAAACGGCACGAAAGCCGTCGCCCTTTGTTTAATAGAAGGGCGAGTGTAAGAGTGCAGCCAGACGTACCGAAGCCGGTCATTGTGAGGGTTCGTGTCTCCGAGCGTGTCTCTTAGGACGCTGATCAAAGGAATATCCAGAGCGGGTCCCTGGAGTTCCTGTTCTTGGTCGGCGCGTCGAGCATGGATGGTTATCAGCTCCGCTCCCAGGTCGAGGGCGATCTTTTCAACTCGAAAGAGTGATGAAAGGCCGTCGGCTTCGGCGGTCGGGGGATTCGTCCTGGTTCCCGGATCGGCCTGCGACGGGGGCTGAGCGCTGACCGCTAGTGAAGAAATAAGCAGACAAAGGCACCAACAAAATGCATAGGTTCGTTGAGCCTTAATTGCTGAAGTAAGGGACATAAACGATTATTTCTAATCGGCAAATTAGGCCTGAACAATAAAGGCACAAGACCGAACGGTCACCATGCTCAAGCTGCGAATATCTACGATAGGATGCTTAACTCTTGTAATTGGTTCGACTTACTGTTTCAGACGGGCGCGATAAACCGTCATAATCTCGACGGACGCGACCCCTAGGGCCGTAAGCAGCAGGAGATGAACGAATCCGCCTTTGCCAAGAAAAACCAGCACCAGCCACACGGTAAATAGAATCCCAAATAAGATCCGCAGCATAACTAAGAAAAGCGTTGAGACCGCCTCCGCCCGACGATAATACCATGAGAGATCATGGACGGCCCTGCTTTGACAGCCCAATTGTGTATCGGGTAATCTCACTTTCTTGACCCATAAGCCGCGGATGGATGGGCTTACGGGTAAAGTCGTATGGAACCAGGCCAGGATCATAATCCATTGCCAAAGACAATAATGCCGCCTACGACGGCGGCCATCTTCCCCGACGCGTTTTCGGACAATCTTGCTTTTGCGCGGCGGAGAACCACGGCGTTCGCTCTGATTACCATTTTCCTTTTATTAGGATTTTTTTTAAGGACAAACCAACTGGGAGCCGAGAGCCTCGGCGAGGACGAGCTTAACAAACTGCAGACCGTTGCCGAATACAGGACCAATGGGCTCACTGGCAAAAACGGGGAACATCCCTTCCTGATGAAGGGCCTGCAAACGGTTAGCATTATCGGGGCCGAACGGTTGAACTCGGTTTTGCCGGTAACCATTCCTACCGAGGCGGCTCTTCGTTTCCCTCTTGCTTTATTCGGCACGTTTTCCATTCTACTTATCTTCCTGCTTGGATCAGCTCTGTTTGGGCGATCGATCGGGCTGGTCGCCGCGGGCATCCTGGCCGTCGAGCCGATCGCTATCGGTTTCGACAGGATCGCCAAGGAAGACAGCCTCGTGGTTTTCTTTTTTCTCCTCACGCAGATCCTGTGGGTTCGCAGCCAAGCCGCTGCGGAACGCGGTGATTCGAGCTGGGTTTGGTATGCATGGGGATCGGCCTCGGCTTTTGCCGCTCTGATGGCATCAAAATATTATCCCCATTTGCTGGCCATCTCCGGCGGATACTACAACGTCTTCAAGCATGTCCCCGGCAACCGATGGAACTTACTCACAAAGAGATGGATCATCTTTTTCCTTGTAATGGGGTTCTCATTCCTCATATTGAACCCCACCATATTGCTGCCGGAAACCTGGCGAGAAATGCTCAAGTTTTCCAGTGAGAATCGGATCGGACATGACAGTTACGAATTCATGGGCGTTCTGTACCGCAACCAAATGTCCGCGTGGCTATCAGGGGTGCCATGGACGTTCTATTATGTCTTCATCGCTGTCAAGACCTCGCTGACGACGCTATTATTCCTCTTGATCGGTCTGCCGTTTATGTTCCGCCGAAAAATGGGTGATGGGCGTTTCCTTATATTCTTCTGGGCGTTCATGTGGTTCCTGCCCTTTACCTTTCTCGGAGGAAAGTTCACTCGCTATTTTGCTTTCGTCACCCCGCTGCTGTGCATTGTGGCGGCAACAGGATTCTACTTCTCGGTAAAGTGGCTGCTGGAGAAACTACGAGCCAATGGCAGGGTGCGGCCAGTGCTTGAGTTTGCGATGCTCGCTTGCCTGATGGCTGTTCCCTTCATTAACAGCCTCTCGTCCGCTCCCCATTACCGGATGTTTACCAACGTGATCGGCGGAGGGAAAATGGCCGGCGGTGCCTATTTTCCGCACGACGAGTTTTATGACGGTGCCACAGAAAAAGCGATGAAGTTGATCGCGAACTACGCCGTACAAGGAGCAGCAGTCGCTTCGGAAACCCCCGAGCTTTATGCATTTTATGCCGAACGCCAGGGCCGCCTCGATCTGCGATTCGTGTCCCTTTCAGACAAAAGCGAAGTAAACAGATTGTCAAGGAACGATTTCGTCGTTCTGGCAAAAGGCCGCCGATATTTCAGCAACACCGCGTACTACAATTACCTGCAGCAGGAGCAATGGACAACGGCCGAATTCGATCTTGGCGGCGTGCCAGCCGTGTCCGTATACGTACTCGATGACGCCGCGGCCGAGAACTTGCGGGCCCTTTCGCCTTGATCAATCGTAATTGAGAGCGTCAACGGGGTCGAGCCGAGCCGCTCTCAAACCGGGGTAGAGAGCCCCGATAGCTCCGCTTAATAGTCCAACAAGCACGATCGTGATCACTGTCTGAGGCTCGATAACGACCGTGAGAGTCGTCCATTTTGCTAAGGCCATTTTAAGAACGTAAGTCGCCAACACACCGAAGACCACTCCGCCGGCACTGATTAATAGGGCTTCCTGCACGATGATCAGGGCGACCCTAAAATTCGACATTCCGAGCGATTTCAGCACGCCGATCTGCCGGGTTCGTTCCGTGACGGTCGTATACATCGTGAGCAGAATTATCAGCCCGCTGATAGCGGCTGCGACGCCAATAACCACATCCAAAAAGACGTTCAGGGCCGGAAATCCCTGCATGTAAAGCTCCTCAAGCTCGCTCGCGAGAATAATCTGATTATCCGGAAACGCATTCTGAAGGTTCTGAGCCACGGTATCCGCCGTATATCCGGGTGCCGCCTTTACAAGAAATGCCGATGCCTTGTTTTCAGCCCCGAGCTGTGCCTGCATCGTCGATAGCGGGATCTTGATGCGTGCACCGGCACTCGGCTCATAACTGCCGACGATCGTAAAATCGCGATCGTAGATCTCGAATTTTTCCCCGACACGCATTTTACGTCTTTCGAGCCATGCGAGGTCGGTCATCATCTCGTCTTTTCCAGGCTCGAACTTTCTTCCCTCGACGATTTGCAACCCCGAAATGGCGACATATTCGTCAAAGAGTATTCCTTCGAGAAGCCTATTTCCGGTTAGGCCGTCCGTCGTGGCTACGCTGTTCTGCGCAATCGGCACGGCCGCGGCGACACCGGGAACCCGCCTGACCTGGTCCGCCATTTCCACTGGAAGTCTGATAGCGTCCGACCCGCCCAAATTCAAACTTCCGGGTGCCCGAAACATTATCTCCGCACCGACGTCCTGTTCGCGCTGGGCCCGCTCTCGCATCGTTCCATTCGCCAGCCCAACCGTAAAGACGATCAGCAAGATTCCAATGCCGATGCCGACGATGCTTACGATCGTGCGGGCCGGACGGTGGAGCATGTTTGAAAATACGAGACTGTTCATCTTTAGTTCGAGCGATCCTTTAACCGAAAAAACGGTTGGACCCGTCAGATCCAACCGCCGTTTTCTGCCTTAGCAAGATCTACGCTTCTTCCGTTTCGTTCTCATCTTTTGGATGAAGCAGATTGCCGCTTTCATCTATGGCGTTTCGGTCAACGTGTTCCTGCGGCGTTTTCTTGCCTGGTTGTGGTGCATGTTCAGGATGTTCCCCTTCGATCTCGGCGGTTGTCCCCTCGTGCGCATTTTGTTCTAAAGCCTTTTTTGCTTGGGCTTTGTCTTTCTCGTCTGGCATTAAATTTCCCCCTTGTTCGTCTGTCATTAAACTTTTTCGTATTCCGCTTCCTCAACTAAATACGGCGAGGTTGCTGGAGCGTCGAGATCCTCGGAAACGATCTTCGCGATCACCGGCAAGCTCAACGATCTAACCTTTTGAATGCCCGGAACATCCTTGCCCTTCGCATATACCGCGTGACGTCCGTGATCTTTGTACCACTCACTCAAAGACGCAGTCTTATGCATTTCCTCGATAATCTGCCGCCAGCCGACGCCGGTGTTGTACGCACAGAACGAAACCTCGCCCTCCTGCGTGCCGTATGGAATGACACACATCTCGGTGCGGCGGAAATCGTAGTTGAAGAGATCCTGGAACCACATTCCCTCGACGCAAAGGACACGCCACGGATCGTCGTCTTCGCGGGTCACCATTCGGTCGTTGCGGTCGGAATTCGAATTTGCGGACGAAGGGCGAAAAAGATTTAATATCTGCGAGATCGGGAAGCCTTCCGGCGCCTTTCCGGCGTCGAAGTTTCGCATGATCGCCATGCCGAGCTGGGCCATGGTTAATTTCTTGCCGCGAGCGGTGTCGGTGATGACGGACACGTCCTTCATAAACTGCTCGTAGTTAAAGAAATCGAACAGCGACGTCATCTGATTCGTGTTTTTGTTAACGACGATCAGTGTAAAAATGCCGCAGTTCGGATGGCAGTTGCAGGAAGACCAACCCCACGGAGCGTCGGCACCTTGGAGCATGTCCATCACACTGGTAAACGCCGAATACGAACTCAGTGGGAACCAATCACGCAGCGGTTCAAGCACACCGCCCAGCTGATCTTTCAAATCGTGCGTCATTCCGGCAAGTGTATAACGCTGGGCGATGCGGTCTTTGTCGGAAACGTCCTCGTCGCGGCCGGTGAACGAAACGGGCTGGAACGCGATGGTCTGCACCTTGTCGATGTTCTGGGCGGCGAATTTAACGATGCTCCCGATGCCTTCGTTGTTCCACGAATTGACGATGGTCGTGACGAGCGTCACCTTGATGCCCACCGAAGCGAGATTCTCGATGGCCTTGAGCTTTACGTCAAACAGATTGCCGACGCCGCGATGTTTATTGTCTTCGTCGTTGGTTCCGTCAAACTGCAAATAAACGCCGTGCTGCCCTGCGGCCTTTGCGGCCTTGCAAAATTCAATGTCCTCGGCGTATCGAATGCCGTTCGTCGCGGCAAGGATGCGGTAGAAACCGATCTTCTTTGCGTAAGCGACCGATTCGAGAAAGTGCGGTGCGATGGTCGGTTCGCCGCCGGAGAAAAGGATGATGATCTGGCGACGCGGCTTGAACGAAACGGCGCGGTCGAGGATCTCTTTCGTGTCCTCGAACGTCGGTTCGTGTACATAACCGACCTGATTCGCATCCATAAAGCACGGATTGCACATCATGTTGCAGCGGTTTGTCAGATCGACGGTGAGCACCGCACCGCGGCCAAATTTTATATCGCTGGTGCCGTGGTGATGGACGTGCTTGTCCTCAGCCGCTTTAAAGTCGCGACCGTAAAACAGCGATTCGATGCGTGCGAGAAACGCCGGATCGGTCGCCATCACGTCCGAGAACTCACCGTGAGTCGGGCAGGTCTTTTTCATCACGACCTGGCCGTTTTCCTCGACGATCTGTGCCTTGATCTCGCCGGGATGCGAATTCATCAGGATCTCAAGCGGGATCGTCTTATTGATCACGCCTTCGCGGACCTGCTTCACGCAGGTCGGGCACAGCGAATCGGTCTCGCGTGGAAATCCAAGTGGCGGAGCAGTGCGCTCATAGGATTTGAGGAGCGGTTCAGCCGCCCACGACGGCTTGATCGCCTCGCTCTCGGGCAGAGCGGTATTCACCGCCTGAAACGCCTTCCAGCCCAGATCAGCCATCTTAGAGACCGCCTTCGACCCCTTCCTGCCGTTCCCTTTTCCTTCGCCGCGTCTAAAGTTGTCGCTAAACATAATCTTTTATAGCCGTAAGACACACTTTGGCTGGGCAAAAGTCTATCAAAAGTTGAGCTTTTTCCGAAGTCTTATTCACAAAATGATCAGTTCCGTCTCTGGCGAAAGCACACGCTCCACTCCGCAGCCTTTGCCACAAGGTGAACCGGTGAGTCAAAATCAAGCCATGAAGTTTTTCCTGTTAACGGTCTTTTTATTCACAACATCTGCTCAGGCACAAACCACCGTGAGTCTCGAGGGTCAGATTGTTTGCTGTGCTGAGTGTTGGGCCGAGGCAGATCGGACGAAGGTTGAATTCGGTACGGCTGAGGACCTGATGAAGGCAAAGTCGTGCGTCGATGGCGGCGACCCGACTCTTCTGGCCGTGCGTGAGGGCGATAAATTTACGCTCTATCGGCTGGAGCAGGGTAAATTCAAGCTGAAGGAAAAAAACTGGCTGAGCTATGTGGGCAAAAAGGTGACGGTCACAGGCACAAAGAAAAAGATCAAGAAAGTGGATGCATTCGTGGTCGATACCCTCGAGGTCGTCGCCCCGAGCATCGCCGAGCGTGACGCACGGGCCGCCATCGGCAAGGATGCAGTACTTGAACTCAAGGACCTTTTCGGGGCGGACGTGAATCTCGGCCAATACAAGGGCCGGATCGTCATACTCAATTTCTGGGCGACCTATTGCCTGCCCTGTCGCAAGGAGATGCCGGATCTCGCCGCCATCCAGAATGAATTTGCAGCCATGGGCGTGCAGGTGATCGGTGCTTCGACGGACGAGGCCGCTGACCGCCCAAAGGTCCTGCAGTTCATTAAGGAAACCAAGGTCAATTTTCCGATTTGGTTGGGAGCAGGCTCAGCCGATATGATCAGATTCGGCCTGGGCGAGGCGTTGCCTGGGACAGCCGTGATCGGCCGCGATGGAAAGATCGCCCACGTCATCTCAGGCGTGGTCGACCCGGCTGCCCTTAGGATGCAGATCGAAGCGATGCTCCCGACGGCCCAGGGCGGTTTTCCGAAAGAAGATGCAGCAGCCGAAATCAAACAAAAACCGAAGCGTGTTTCGTCGGTTCCCAGCTGACCGCTCTGACCTGGCGAGGGTCGCGCCGTGAGCGGGACAGGACATTCACAATATAAATGGACATACGGCGTCCGGTTTATTCCGAACACGATCGACCGCGCCAAATGGCGCAATACGCTTGTCTATCAGGTGAATTCCCGGCTTTCGCTCGGCATCGAATACAATCCGCTCGCCGGCAATGTCTCGCCATTGGCGAATTTCGTTGCCCTGACCGAGACCGAAAACCGCCCGGCGATAATTCTGGGCACAAGCTCGGATCGGATCGGGACTCCGACGGGGCAATCATTTTACGTAACCGCGAGCAAAAGCCTGGAGCGAGAAACAAGCCTGCCGATCGCACCCTACATCGGCGTCGCGTACGGCACCTACGAAGACAAAGCACGCTTCATCGGCGGACTCAATATCTATCTGCCCCGCGGGTTTTCGTCAACCATCCTTTTCGACGGCGTAAAGGTTCACCCGCTGCTAAATTACAGCCGCGGACGTCACCAGTTCGGCTTTATCCTGGTCGAAGGTAAGAAGCCCGGTGTTAGTTATAATATTTCGTTTTGAAGGTGGATCTTAGAGAGTGCGTGACGCGTTAAGTTTTCCTGTCAACGGGTTTACTTATTGAAAACATTCCAAATACTTTATCCCAGAGCCGGTGTTGAAGATCACTACGGTCTCGCCGTCGTCGACCATTCCATCGACGATCAATTTTCGTAGTGCGGGCAGACAAGCGGCGCCTTCGGGTGCGGCGAATATACCTTCGGCAGCTCCGATCTCGGCAACGGCGGCGACCAGTTCTTCATCACTGACGGCGATCGCGGTTCCGCCAGAGGCCCGCAGGGCGTCGAGGATGAGGAAATCACCGATCGCCTTTGGCACCCGTAGGCCCGAGGCGACTGTCGAGGCGTTCTCGAATTCGTCGGCAAAGCGCTCGCCAGCGTGAAATGCCCGGACGATAGGAGCACACGTCTCGCTCTGGACGCTGATCATGCGAGGCCGCTCACTGCCGATCCAGCCTATCTGTTCCATCTCGTCAAAGGCTTTCCACATACCGATCAGACCCGTGCCGCCGCCTGTGGGGTAGAGAATTACGTCTGGAAGCGGAACGCGGACACTCCTGTCCGCATCGCCGGCCCCTCCGGCGATCCTGCCTACACGGTCACTCACGATCGGCGAAGCGGCGTCGCCGCCAGCGGACAAGAGTGTCCGCGTTCCGAACTGCTCGAAGAGTTCGTACCCCATTGTCTTTTTGCCTTCAACACGGTAAGGCTCTTTGAGAGTTGAAACATCGAACCAGCCTTCAGCCGCCTTTCGCTGGGCAACGATCTTGCCGCAATCCGTGATCAGGCCGTCGACGAGCGTGACGTGCGCACCGGTCTGTTCGCATTCGACAATGTTTGCTCGCGGCGTGTCGGACGGCATGAATATAAATGCCTCCATCCCGGCGCGGGCGGCGTATGCAGCCATGGCCCCCGCAGCATTCCCTGCGGAGGGGACCGCAACCTTCTTGACACCGAGTTCATTTGCCATCGATATCGCGGCCGTCATTCCACGTGCCTTAAAGCTCTGCGTGGGGTTTTGGCCCTCGTCCTTGATATACAGTTCGAGTTTGACCGGAAGAGTCGCGGCAAGCCGGTCGGCCTTTAACAAGGGCGTGCATCCTTCGCCAAAGCTCACTCGATGGGCCGGATCGACTAGCGGAAGGACCTCGGCA
>JBGSXN010000223.1:0-15538 GCA_041751355.1 Pyrinomonadaceae bacterium | reverse complement strand
GGTCTGCGGTGACAACGTTCCGGAGCCTGATGAGACTGCCACTGTTACGGTAACAACTGGCTCGGGTACGACGGTTCCGACAAGCGTCCAACAGCCGAACGGGGTCAATCAGGGAATCCTGACGATCCTGAACGATGATGGACCACTGCCGTCGCCGACGCCGACGCCGACGCCTACAGCAACGCCAACGCCGACACCTGTCGGACCGTTCGAGGGTGACGTAAACCGTCTCGTTCCGGCGACTCCGGGACTGGGTGACGGCAGACTTGACGGCTTTGACATCACTTGGGCTGCGATATTCCTCAGGGGAGATCACTGTCCGACGATAAGCCCGAACGAAAGGCAGCGTCTCGACGCAGCCGATCTGGCGAACAGGGGCGACGGCGTGCTGAACGGCAATGATCAGACCGCTATCGAGTTCCTGGTTGCTAACCAGACCTTCGTAACGGCGGCTGGACCCGTGAATCCGACTGGCATTTGCGTTCCGACCCAAATGTCAGAAGAAGCACCGAAAGATGACTTCTCGACCGGTATATTGGGTGCTGACGTTGCCGAGGCTCACGATACGATCCGCGTCATTGACGGCTTCGGCTTTGTTAATGGAACGGCTACGATCCAGATCGAAGTCGAAACGCATGGCGGAGCAGCCGCTACGCAGTTCACCCTGAACTACAACTCGGCTGTCCTCAGCATCCCTGGTCTCAACAGTGGAACGGATACTAATCCGAATATCACTCCGGGACCTGGTGCAATGCCTGGTACCAGGATCACCGTTTCTGCCCTGAATCCGGGACAGATCGGTGTGGTTGTTAATCACAATGGTGCTAACAAC
Source organism: Pyrinomonadaceae bacterium (assembly GCA_041751355.1). Taxonomy (GTDB): domain Bacteria; phylum Acidobacteriota; class Blastocatellia; order Pyrinomonadales; family Pyrinomonadaceae; genus OLB17. Next base: position 14,706 of record JBGSXN010000223.1, on the reverse strand, counting down.
GGTACTACGCTCGCTCAGGGCACGAGGCGTATTCTTAACGTCACGTTCCAGATCGCAAACAACGCGGCGTTGGGTTCATACCCTGTCACTTTCAGTGATGCGGTATTTACCACAACGTCCATCTCGCCCCAGGGTACAGCGTTGCCATTCACCACAAAGACAAATGGCTTTGTGCATGTAACTGGTCCGCGTGTGCTCAGGATCGGGAATAGCTCTACCTCTGCTGGTAGGAAAGCATTGGTACCTGTTGTACTCACCACCGGTGGTGGTGAGTACTCGGTGACCTTCACCGCTCGTCACGACATAACGAAGCTGTCGATCACGGCCGCCGATGTGACCCTCGCTCCGGCAGTAGCCGCTGCGGGTTGTACGCTTGGCGTGAACACAAACTTCCTCGCCGCTGGCGATCTAGGTATTGTGATCAATTGTCCGATCTCGGGAACTGGTATTCCGCAGGGAACGACTAACCTCGTTAACCTCAACTACCAGACCTTGGCAGGAGCAACTCCTGGAACCACCACGCCTGTAATATTCGGGGGTCCGCTCCCGTTCAGTACAGCGGTCGGTGGTAATCAGGGAAACAACCTCCCGTTCAGCACCGTTAACGGTACCGTGACTATCCTCGGACCCACATCAGCCAGTGTTTCAGTCATTGGCCGTGTGGTTACCGAGAGCGGAGCGGGAATTCGCGGAGCAAGCGTTATCTTCACTGATAGCGAAGGCAGCCGAAGGACCGTGACGACAAGCTCGCTCGGCTATTACGAAATAGCCGGTGTCGAAGCTGGTCAAACATATGTGATCACCGCGACAGCGAGGCGATATCGCTTCCAGTCAAGGGTTATCACTGTGGATGATTCGCTGACGGATGTTAATCTCGTCGGAATCGAATAGTCTGATAAAGACGAATAGGACTAAAGGCGGCCTCCGGGCCGCCTTTTTTATGGGGCTGTCTGAAAAGTCCCTGAAAGGGACAAATGCAATAGCGTCGGGAGCATCCCGACGAAAGTAATCAACTGCGCCCGCCGTCCCTGAAAGGGACGAAGCAATCGGTAAATCATTTATTTTCAATAATGTTCCTCCCTTTCAGGGAGGTTTTTTCTCTTACTTATAGTCGTCGGGTTTCACCCGACGCTATTACATTCGTGGCCTTCAGCCACAAGAAAAGACTTTTCAGACATCCTCTTTTTATTTCTAACCCATGATAATAGTTCTCGACTTTTTGGGGAGTTTAGACGATAATACTAGCTCGTGCGGTTCTCTCATCCGCAACCCCGGAGAAAAATTATGTCTATATACGGCCTACGCCTTCACGTTGCTGCCCTTTCTTTTATTCTGACTTTTGTTGGCCTGTCGCCTGCCGTCACACATGGTCGGGTCGCACCGAATTTTGGAATCGTGTCCGTTAGTGGCGATGTCTTTATCAGCTCCCCAACATCTGCTCCGAACGAGGCGAATGGGGTTGTTGTTGACCGGACTATCCGTCTTATCGATGGCTCCGGTATCGTTAATGGTACCGCAGTGGTCCAGATCGAGCTTGGGGCTCAGGGCGATGAGGTCGCTTCTCAGTTCACTGTGAACTTTGACCCGGCCGCCCTGAGTATTGCAGGAGTCAATAGTGGCACAGACACAAATCCGAATATTATCACCGGCCTCGACGCCATGCCTGGAACCAAGATAACGGTTTCCGCTGCAAGAGCTGCGGTCGGACAGATCGGTCTGATCGTGAACCACAACGGTGCCAACAATGGAACCTTGCTGGCTGTCGGGACAAGGCGGGTTGTTGTTATCACGTTCCAGATCGCCAACGACGCGGCGTTGGGGACATACCCTGTCACACTCAGTGACACGGTATTCAGCACGACGTCGATCTCTGCTCAAGGTACCGCCTTGCCGTTCAGTCAAGTTTTGCCTGGTACGGTAACAGTCGGAGCACCGTCTTTAAGTCAAGTCAGTATTAATGGCCGCGTTATGACGCCCAGTGGGGCGGGGCTTCGTTCGGCGAGGGTCATCCTGACCGATATTCTTACCGGGGAACAGCGGAGCATTACGACGGGAACGCTTGGTTACTATGAGTTTACCGGTGTTGTGGCCGGTAGAAGTTATACGGTGTCGGCTTCTTCGAAACGATATCGGTTCCAGACAAAGACACTCACCAATCTCGTGTCCGATCTCACCAGCGCCGATTTCACCGCATTGGAATAGGTCCGCGTCTAAAAGGTTAGCTAAAGGCGGCTCTTTTGGGCCGCCTTGCTATTTGGAGATGAGGAAAAAATAGCCACGAATGCACGAAGTGTTTATCATTGAATGCGTGACTCAAGCCACTGACCTCGCTGTTTCTCTGCTGTTATTCGTGTATTTGTGGCTAATAGAGTTCTTTGAAAAACCGCTTTGATTCACAGAAAAGAAAAGAGGAAACCACGAAATTACACAAATCACACGAAAAGTCGGATTTTTTGGTTCTGTTTAGTGCCACTTCGTGTGGTTCGGTGGTTGATTTCCTTTTCCTTCTTACAGGGATATAGGTTTTTCAAGGAACCCGAATAATCCCTCAGCGCACCCTGCGTCCAACTCAGCGGGCTTTGCGATGAAACTGCTCTTGACGACTATTCCACCTGCGCGTCCACGCAGAGTTCGCCGGGACAAGACGCCGAGGCCGCTGAGAAAACACAAACTTTGAGAGGCATTGAAAACTTTTAATGCGTAATCCGGGTTAATCCGGGTTTATTCGGTAATGGTATCATTAGAGCATTGAGGCCCGGATCTCTTGATCACTTTTATGCTGTTTATTTTAGGTAATCATTTTCGATTTTTGGCCGGTGCGGCTGTGTTGGCAATTTTTATTCTGGCGGTCATGGCCTTCAGAACAGACACGGTTTTTTCCGTTCCCGCCCAGAATGAGCGGGACATTCGGAAGGGAAGTGACGCAAAGGTCGACCGACCTGATGAAAAAATCGCTCCGGCGGTGCTTTTGAATATCGCAGACGGTAAACTCACGCCGGTCGTAATATTGCTCGATAAGCAGGCCGACACAAGTGCCGCTCGAGAGATAAACGACTGGGATCAGCGCGGCTGGTATGTCTACAACACCCTGAAGTCACACGCCGACCACACACAGGCCGGCATGCGGGCTTTACTCGATTCTCGCGGCATCGCGTATAAGCCGTTCTGGGCCGCTAATATGATCGCTGCCGACCTTGATGCTCAGACTATTGTTGAGATCGCTGATAGGGCCGACGTCTCGCGCATTGATTCGAACCTCCCGACCCGCTGGATCGAGGAGCCTGAGATCGAAAAGGGGGATGCAGCTCCCGGGCAGATGACAAGCCCGAATGCGATCGAATGGGGCGTGACAAATGTAAATGCCCCGACGGTCTGGGGCCTCGGCTTTAAGGGGCAGGGCATCGTGATCGGCGATCTCGACACCGGTGTTCGCTGGACGCACGATTCGATAAAGGGCAAGTATCGCGGCTGGAACGGAACGGCCGTCGACCACAACTATAATTGGTGGGACGCGGTGCATTCGGGCGGCGGCGTATGCGGAGCCAACACGGTAGCTCCGTGCGATGACAATGGCCATGGGACGCACACAGTAGGCACTATCCTCGGGGACGATGAGAACGGCAATCAGATCGGCGTTGCCCCGGACGCCAAATGGATCGGGTGTCGGAACATGAATGTCGGCAACGGAACCCCGGCGACATATACCGAATGTTTTCAATTTATGATCGCGCCGACCGATTCGGCGGGAAATAATCCGAATCCGAGCCGGCGTCCTCACATTCTAAATAACTCGTGGAGTTGTCCGCCTTCAGAGGGATGCACGACAGGCGGTGAACTCGAGACTATCATCAAGAATACGCAGGATGCCGGAATTTTCGTGGTCGCATCAGCAGGGAATAGCGGACCGACTTGCGGCCAGATGAACGCTCCGGGGATGTATAACGAATCTTTCTCGGTTGGTGCGACCGATGTTAATAATATGCTCGCGAGCTTTAGCACGCGCGGTCCGTCGCCGTTTTACGATCCGGTTGTGTCCAAGCCCAACATCTCTGCTCCCGGCGTCAACGTCCGCTCGGCTGTCTCCAGCGGCGATAATTCGTATGGATTCAAGAGCGGAACATCAATGGCTGGGCCGCATGTTGCCGGTGTCATCGCTCTGCTTTTTTCGGCCAGGCCGGGTTTGATAGGTGACATAGAGACGACCCGGGAACTTTTGCAGGATACAGCTAACCCCAACGTCTCGCTCACGTCGCCGCAAACCTGTGGGGGAATCGAGTCGACGCAGGTGCCAAATAATTCATTTGGGCACGGGCGCGTCGATGCACTAGCTACACTGGATATGGGCTTTTCAGGACGCACTATCACGCCCGAGGGTAATGGGCTGCGAAACACGATCGTCACTATCAAAGGGGCGGACGGGTTATCCCAGACGACTAGATCCAGCTCGTTCGGGTTTTTTGCTTTTGACAAGGTTTACCTGGGCGGTTCTTACACAATACTCGTTACGTCGAAACGTTATCGATTTTCGCCGCTCAATATACTCGTTAGCGAGAACATGAATAGCCCTGACCTCGTAGGGCAGGAATAGGCGATTGGCAAATCATATCTGGTTAGAATCTCATATTTTTTAATGTATTGAAGCGCACATCGGTTGCCGCCTCTTTTGTGACAAACTTTTAGCCGGAGGATATTTGTCTATTATGTCATTACTACTATGTCCGGAATGTGCCCACGAGGTTTCGGCGAGCGCCGTTGCATGTCCTAATTGCGGCCGCCCTATGGATCTTTCACCGCCCCTGGTCGACCCTGTTTCTACTAAGAGGGTGATCGTATCACCGCCAGTCCGGCGAGAGACCGGGCTTCCGCCCTGGGCTCTGGTCCCAATCGGTCTCGGGGCATTGTTGTTGGTTTTTTTCGCTTATTTGATGTTTAGATCGACCGGCGACGAAGGAAATACGAATATCAACGTCAATATGGCCGGCCGTCGCACGGCCGATCTTGACCGGGATACCCGAACTACGACCGTCCCTTCGACAAGCACTGACATTCCGACCTCAACCGCGCCGGACACGGGTTCAATGCCTTCTACCTCGATGCCCAGCTCGAGCACGACGGTACCCGGTTCGAGTGCAGCACCGGTGGCTCCCGCACCTGTTAGCGGCACGGTTAAGATCACCGCGAGGATCACACCGCCACGGTCGACATCGACTCAGCCGGTTCGCAGCACAAAATTCTATTTGCTCGACAGAGATCTCGAGACCATACTCGCTGAAGCTAACGTGAGGCCTATCGAGGGGAATACACTCTCTGCGAGCATGGGCCTCGCGGCGGTTTTCCCGGACCGGTTCGGTGATTTTCAGCGTGCTGCTATGCGGGCTATTGCAAGGCACGTGAAATATACCGGCACGACGGACAGCAGCGGTAACGCAAACCTTTCAAATGTTGAGCCTCAGCAGTATTACCTTTTCGGTATTACACGGGTGGGCCGCGGCTTTGCAATGTGGGAGGCTCCTGTCTCGATCATTGCGGGCGAAAATGTGCTGAATCTCAGCCCCCAAAACGTCACCGAAATACCTGAAACGGCAGGATAGAAAGCCAAATTAAAACGATAGAGGACTCACATTTCTTACAATACTGTAGGAAATGTGAGTTGTCTTTTAGTGTTAGGCGGCTTGTGCTTTCAAGGGCCCGGTCTTTTGTATTAAATTCTAAACGTGTTTTCCGTACCAGATCCCGGAATACTAAAGCAATTAAATTTAGGAGAATTATGAACGCCAAAAATGTACTGCATTACGCTGCCGACCAGGAAGCCCGATTTGTTTCAGTTCGATTTACCGATCTACCGGGGTCGTGGCATCATCTGACCTACCCGATCGACCAGCTCACTGAAGACAGTTTCGAAGATGGATTCGGATTTGACGCGTCTAGCCTGCGCGGGTGGGCGGCTATCCATGAGTCGGACATGCTGCTCGTGCCGGATCCGTCGAGATTCTGGATCGACCCATTCGCTGATGAGACAACGCTGTGCCTCATCGCAAACGCAGTCGACCCTATTACAAAGGAGGGTTACTGGCTCGACCCGCGTTCCGTGGCAACCCGGGCCGAGAGTTATCTGAAATTCACAGGAATTGCTGACACCGTGTTTGTCGGGCCAGAAGCTGAGTTCTTTGTTTTTGATGAAGTGCGGTTTCATAACGATCAAAACTCAGCCGGCTTTTTTATAGACTCCGAAGAGGGGCATTGGAATTCGGGCCGATCCGGAAACGAGATGTCTCCCAATAGCGGCTTTCATATTCGAGCCAAGGAGGGTTACGTTCCCGTCGCTCCTCTTGATTCACTTGTGGATCTTCGTAACTCGATGGCACTTATTCTCGGCCAGGTTGGGGTGTCTGTCGAGTGTCATCACCACGAGGTTGCGACGGCCGGTCAGTGCGAGATAGATTTTAAGTTTTCCAACCTTCTGCACACGGCCGATAATTTGATGCTTTTCAAGCATGTTGTTAAAAATACAGCGCATGCAGGCGGGAAGACGGCGACCTTTATGCCGAAACCGCTCTATGGCGACAATGGTTCCGGAATGCATGTTCACCAGTCTCTCTGGAAGGATGGAAGCCCGCTTTTCGCGGGCGATCAGTATGCCGGACTGTCGGAAATGGCCAAATTCTATATCGGCGGACTGTTGAAACACGCGCCTGCGTTAGTGGGATTTGCCGCCCCGACCACCAATAGCTATAAGCGGCTAGTGCCGGGCTTTGAGGCGCCCGTGAATCTGGCCTATTCGGCACGCAATAGGTCTGCGGCGGTCAGGATTCCTATGTTTTCGACGTCGCCCAAGTCGAAGCGGATCGAGTTTAGGCCCCCTGATCCATCGTGTAATCCGTATCTTACTTTCGCGGCCCTTTTAATGGCTGGCCTGGATGGGATTCAGAACCGGATAGATCCGGGTGAACCGCTCGACAAGGACATTTACGACCTTCCACCCGAAGAATTGGCGAATGTACCATCGCTTCCGGGCACCTTAGACGCGGCGTTAGAGGCCCTTGAGAACGATCACGAATTTCTCTTGAAGGGCGATGTCTTCTCGACTTCGCTCATCGAGCGGTGGATAAGAGTAAAACGTGAAAAAGAGATTGCTCCAATGCGTTTAAGGCCTCACCCGATGGAATTCGGGATGTATTTTGACGTGTAAACTTCTGATATTCAAGTTAAATAACGAATGAGGATGTCCGAAAACTAACTATAAGGCCGCGGGCACAAGGATCTTTGCAGAAGCCCGCGCGTCAGCAAGGGCTTAACGCGGGTGTCGAGGGCTAAGCCCTTGCTGACGCCCGGGCCTCCGCACCTAATTGGCGACTCTTCAGACACCCTCGTTCCACATTCCATCAATGCGCATTCAGAAAAATGATGAGTTTTCTCTTGTTTACGTTATTATGAGAAATATTATGTGATCCGCGAAGGCTGATCTGCCATCAAAGGCTCAGTAGATATGAGAAGTTTTATTATTTTTACTCTGACGATATCAATTTGCTTAGTGGCCGGAGGCTGCGGGTCGTCGAAAGCTCAGAAAACGACTGCCTCGCCAACTCCGGTAAGCACAAATGCAAACGCGGTTAGGGTCGAGTCGCCAAACACGTCTGGTCCTGAGGCCAATCCCTCGGCAAATGCCGCAGACCCAAACACCCCGCGGCGGAGCCGTTTACGTGAGCGAGTAGATATCGACCCAACGGCGACACCGCTTCCTCTCAGGTTTGAAAAGGCATCCGAGGATTCTGAGTATGCGATCACGATGGACCGGTCGGGAGCCGTTATAGAAACCCGCGTTTTCCATAAACACCAGCAGCTTCAAAAGGTTGAAATGAAGTGGACGGATTCTAAGGGTAAAACTCTAAGGGCGCAGCTCAAGAATGGCAAGACGGTCGAGTCAAAGACAGATCGGATCTCGACTCTGCGATCGGCTTCGTCGACTGAATTGTTGGAGGTCTTAGGAGTCAAAGGTAAGCGTGGGGCAAAGGATCGCCCAAAGAACTAGACATGCCGGTGCCCGGAATATTAAAATCCGGTAACATTAAGTCGTTACTATGGAAAAGTTCACGATAATTTGCCCGTGCTGCGAAGCAACTCTTACGATCGATGCCAGTACCGGTGCTCTGCTTGCCCATTCGGAGAAGAAAAAGATCACCGGCTCTTTTGAAGACCTAAAAGGCGAGATGAGTAAACTCAAGGACCAGCGAGATCAGATCTTCGCACAGGAGATGTCGTCGGTGAAAGACCGCGAAAGATTGCTTGAAGAGAAGTTTAAAGAAGCTTTGAAAAGAGCGGATAAGACCTCGGGCATTCCATTTAAAAACCCCCTGGATCTCGATTAATCATGATTTCCAATACAGAAATGCCCCCGAGGGCACTTGACGCTCGCGAGCGCATAATTGTTGCTCTGGACGTAGCCACCGCAGCAGAGGCCCGTCTGATCGTCGACGCATTAAAAGGGGCCGTAGGAGCCTTTAAGATCGGTCTGCAGCTATTCACCGCCGCCGGGCCGGAACTGGTGACACGTTTCGTCAAGGATGGGAATAGAATTTTCCTGGATCTAAAGTTTCATGATATTCCCAACACAGTTGCGAGAGCCTCTGTCGAGGCTGCAAAGATGGGCGTGTGGATGTTTAATCTGCACGCGTCTGGGGGCCAACTGATGATGCGTCAGGCCGTTGATGCGATCGGCGAGGTTTGCTCGAAAGATGGATTATCGCGTCCACTCGTCATCGGAGTTACAGTTCTGACCAGTTCAGACGAGGATACTATTAGGGAAGTTGGCATAGTCGGTAACATTGGAGAACAAGTAATTAGGCTGGCGAAACTCGCTTTCGACTGCGGGCTGGATGGCGTAGTCGCATCATCACAGGAAGTCTCAATAATTCGAGAAGCTATCTCAGACAGAAAGTTTTTGACGGTTACGCCGGGAATTCGACCTACTCTTGCAACTGTTGACGATCAAAAGCGTGTAACTACCCTTAGACAGGCCGTGTCTAATGGGTCGGACTATGTCGTGATAGGGCGTCCGATCTTAGAGGCGGAGGATCGGCTGGCTGCTGTTGAACGGCTTTGCGGCGAGATAAGACCTTGATTGATGAGCTTACGTACCTATAACCTAAATGATTTTCGTAGGGTGCCGCAACTGCTGCGTGTACTAGCCGCACCGGCGTTTTTAGTCCTTGTATTGGTGGGTTGGCTCGTTGCCCTGCCGGCGACACAATTTGCTCAGGCGCCACATGCGGAGCCTCAGAGATCTGCCTTCAGGATTGGCGAGAAGCTTTCATACACCGTTTCCTTCGGCAAGTTCTCAAATGCTGCCTATGCTGAGATGTTCGTAGTATCCAGGGGCAATCTTAACGGACGCGATGCGGTCGAAATTCGCGGAAGGGTCAAAACTCTCGACATGGTTAGTGCTGCATTTTTCTTGGTTGACGAGGCCCGGACTGTTTTCGCGGCACCGGATACAGGACTTCCTCTTTACATTAGCTCCAACAGCAACAACACGGTCTTGCCCCAGGTTAAGATAAGTAATTACCTGACCCAGCCGACCTCGAATTACGACTTTCTGACCGCGATCTATAAGGCGCGAGAAACCGGCGGGGCGGGGACATTCTCTATTTACGAGAATGACCAGGCATCAACGGTCACCTTTTTGCCGACGACAGCGGAACGGGTCAAGACAGACGCAGGAGAATTTGAGACCGTAATATCGACAGTTCAGGCACCGATGCTGACCGCAATTGGCATCACCGATGTAAAGGTGAACTTCTCGACAGATGAAGCCAGAATACCTGTCCAGATCCGCTTCAAGACAACTCGGGGATCTTTCCGGGCTTTGATTGCAGGGATTTCGTTACCTGAACCACCGGCTCCGCAGGTGACACCGACTCCGGCTCCTACCGAAACGCCTGCGGCTACGCCCACGCCGACACCGACTCCGGAACAATATATCAATGATCGTCCGCTCTTGCCTGAACTGGGTTTCCAACTTGGCGAAGTCTTGGATTACGGTATTACTGCCGCTGGAAAGCCTGTCGGCAGGATCACATTCAGAGCACAGGAGCGCAGGCTTTTCGAAGGTAATGACAGCTTGCTGTTGACGGCCACGATCTCCGCTATCGAACCGGGAAATGGGATCTTTTTCCTGGGCGACGCGGCTCGTTCACAGGTCGACCCGGTGAGCCTTACGCCTTACTGGTCTCAGACGAGGTTCAATTCCTCGATGACAGGACTAAAACAGACTGTTACGTTTGATCCGAAGACGGGCATTATCAACTACGGCGGGCCACAGGCGATCGAGTCGCCTATTGGCACACATAATTTGCTTTCGCTGTTTTATGCAATGCGGTCGTTCAATTTGCAACGCAGCAAGGACCCGACTAATCATGTAAATGATACTCGTGTGGCCGTTTTCTGGGATGACCAAACATTTGTTTTTACCCTCAGGCCGTCCAATCCTGAAGAATTAACCATCAATGACGAAAAGGTAGAAGCACAGTTAATAAGCATTAATACCTCGAATCCCCAATTGGATGCTTTGTCTATTAAGGTCTGGCTTGGTGCCGTTAACCGGGTTCCCGTACGTCTATCGGCGGGGATTTATCAGGCGGACCTGATCTCGCGTAGTGTCAATCTTCCGAAGTAAGTAACGATCCACGTCGCGGCATCGATCTGCCTCGGATATAATTGAAAATCGTTTTCAATTAGCATACACTTACTTGCAGGCTGACCACGTGGGGGCCTCAGTTGAAAAAAATTTCCCGGATGTTAAGAAATATGACGCTGACGGAACTTCCTTTGGGACGTTGTGGCCGTGTGGTATCTGTCAACGGTGCCAGTCGCATAACACGGCGGTTAATGGAGATGGGTGTAATACCGGGCGTCGATGTTGAAGTAGTCAAGATGGCCCCATTTGGCGATCCGATCGAGATCAGGGTCAGAGGGTATAGTCTGGCAATGCGTCGCAGCGAAGCGGATGCCATCGAAGTTAGCTGCTAGTACCCGACCTAAGACTCATGAATGAGCAGAAGCGAAAAACATTCCAGGATCACGATCGCACTTGCCGGTAACCCCAACGCCGGAAAAACCACACTATTTAACTCGCTCACGGGTCTCAAGCAAAAAGTCGCTAATTACCCCGGAGTCACGGTCGAAAGGAAAGAGGGCCCCTGGCAGCTAAACGGAACTGTTGCGAGTTTGATCGACCTTCCGGGGCTGTATAGCCTCGATGCGACTTCAATCGATGAACAGATCGCAAGTGAGATAATCCGGGGCAACCAACCGGGGGTTCCGAAACCAGACGCTATCGTCGCGGTGGTCGACGCAACGAACCTCGAGCGCAATCTATACCTGGTAACCCAGCTTTGTGAGTTTGGTGTTCCGGTTGTTATCGCTCTGACCATGATCGATGTTTTCGAACGGCAAAAACATCAGATCGACGTTGCCAAGCTGAGCAAATTGCTCCAGACCCCCATCGTAGCGGTCAATTCGAAGACGGGCCGCGGAATCGACGAACTGGCGACGAAGCTAAAATCCGTCCTCGATACCAGACAGGCAGTTCCGTACGTCTTCGATCAGTCAGCGGACGAGGCCGGCCCCAATGGCAAGATATTTGCTCGATACAAATTCATCTCGAATGCTGTTCAGGAATCGGTCGTTCATAGCGATCTTGAGCAACATCGCGTTTCCGAGAAGATCGATAAGGTCCTGACCCACAAGTTCTTTGGCCTCTTGATCCTGATCGCCGTTCTTTTGCTGGTATTTCAAACGATCTTTTCGTGGGCGAGCTTGCCGATGGACCTGCTCGATCAGGGTTTCGGGGCGGCAGCGACGACTGTGCGGGACTATATGCCGCCCGGTATTCTGACTGACTTAATTGCCGACGGGATTCTGGCAGGCGTTGGTGGTGTAGTCGTTTTCCTGCCTCAGATACTGCTGTTGTTCTTTTTCATATCATTGCTCGAGGATAGCGGATACATGTCGCGGGCGGCTTTCCTATTGGACAAGTTGATGAGCAGCGTCGGGTTACATGGCAAAGCATTTCTTCCGCTGATCAGCAGCTTTGCCTGTGCGATACCGGGTATAATGGCAACCCGTACGATAGAGAGCAGGCGAGACCGGTTCGCAACCATCATGATCGCGCCTTTCATGAGCTGCTCGGCACGGCTGCCGGTATATACCCTGATGATCGCAACATTTTTCGCAGGCGAGACTGTGATGGGCTTTCTCTCGGTGGGAGCTGTATTAATGCTGGCAATGTATGCCCTCGGCATCGCTGTGGCTGTGGTGGTGGCTTTTATTTTGAAACGCACGCTGCTAAAATCGCCGCCGCCGCCGTTTCTTATGGAGCTGCCGCCGTACCGAATGCCGAATCTGCGGACGGTGTTTCAGAATATGTTCACCCGAGCATGGCTATTCCTCAAGCGTGCGGGAACGGTCATACTCGCGATATCTATAATTCTCTGGGCGTTGATGTATTTTCCGCGAAGCACCGATCCCTTGATCGCTGCACCGCTTGGCGAACAGCACGCAGTCCTGCCCGAAAGCGAACAGCTTAAGAACAGCTTTGCCGGTAAATTAGGCCACTTTATTGAGCCGGTCATCCGGCCCCTTGGGTTTGACTGGAAGATCGGTGTTGCCCTTATTGCCAGTTTTGCAGCTCGCGAAGTGCTTGTTTCGACGCTGAGTATCATTTATAACGTGGGAAGGGACGAGAACGAAGAATCCGAGACCCTGATCGGAGCCGTGCGTGATGCTAAGACCGATGATGGACGGCCCGTCTGGACACCGCTGACTGCGCTTTCGCTTATGGTGTTCTTCGTACTGGCTATGCAGTGTATGTCCACGCTGGCGGTGGTCAGGCGCGAAACTAATTCGTGGTCATGGCCCTTGTTCATGTTCGGATATATGACGGTTCTCGCATATCTCGGGGCACTCGTCACGTACCAGGGAGGCCGGGCTCTCGGGTTCGGATAAATATGGCGATCCAGTACCTCATTGTTATACTCGTTATCGCCGCCGCCGCGGTCTATGGCGGGTCGATGGCTTTCAAAAGGGTCAGGGCATTTTCATCGAAACGGCGCTGTGCCGCCGATTGCGGTTGCAGCGGGCGATCGAAAGATCTTAATCTTGTAGATTGAGCGAAGAATCAAAATTCCTAACACCCGGCGTGCGTTCGATGTTTCTATCCACGCTCGCCTTTTTCTTTGCCAATGTGTTTGTAAAGCAGGTAGCTCATATCCCTGCGATGGAGATCGTTTTCTTTCGCTGCATAGTCGCGGCATCGTTCTGCATCTATGGCCTCAAACGCGCGGGCGGCAGCATACTCGGTACAAACCATACATTGCTACTTCTTCGCGGTGTGTTTGGCACTATCGCGCTCTTTTTCTTCTTTTTGACCTTGCAGCAGATGCCGCTCGCATCTGCCCAGACGATTCAGTATCTCTCACCCATTTTTACTGCCGTTATCGCGATCTTTGTTCTCAAAGAGGGCGTCCTGCCGGCTCAATGGATCTTCTATGCGATAGCATTCAGTGGGGTTCTGCTTATCGAGCGTTTTGACAACCGGATCTCACCGTTCTATCTTGCACTCGGGATACTCTCGGCCTTTTGTTCCGGCGTGGCATACAATCTCGTACGAAGTCTTCGCGAAAGGGAACATCCGCTTACCGTGGTGCTCCATTTTCAGATAGTCGGAGCCGTGGTCGGGTTTATTAGCCTGTTCTTCTATTGGGTCAAGCCTCTCGGGATCGATTGGCTATATCTATTACTGATCGGCGGGTTTTCCCAACTCGGACAGGTATTTCTGACAAATGCACTTCAGCGGGAGCGGATAGCCGGTGTGGCGATCATAAACTATTCAGGATTGGTTTATGCCTTGACGATAGGCTGGATCTTGTTTGGCGAACCTCAGGGGATAATATCGATCGCCGGTATGATGCTCGTTGTGCTGGGTGTTGTTTTGAGCTTAATATACGGCCGGCGTCAAAGCCGGCGGGCTGCCATCGAGGTGACGGCGGCGTAAATGGATCTTACTATGGAATCAAAGATCAGAAGCATCGTCGTGACGGTTAGCGATACCCGTAAGGCAAATGATGACCAGTCAGGACCGGCGATACGTTCCCTTCTCATGGATGCCGGCATCGAAGTTGTCGAAATATTGATCGTGCAGGACGATCTGGATCTCTTGCAGGAAACTCTTGCCGCTCAGGTAATCCGTCAAGACATCGATCTGATAGTTACCACCGGCGGAACAGGCTTTGGCCCGCGGGATAATACGCCCGAGGCAACGCGGGCTGTGATCGACCGCGAGGCTTCTGGACTGGCCGAGGCAATGCGTCGTGAGACGGCCTTAAAGACGCCTTTGGCGATGCTTTCACGCGGTGTCTGCGGGATCAAAGAAGCTACATTGATCATCAACCTTCCGGGCTCACCAACGGCGGCCCGCGAATGTTTTGAGGTAATCCAGCCGGTTCTCGGGCATGCGATCTCGCTCATCCGAGGCCACAAACCGCATTAGAATACGGGATCAATTTGGAACCGAACTGCGTATGAAATTTGCGGCATCGGTTTTCAGTCTCTCGAGCGAGTTTTTTTCGATATACATCATATGGCCCGATTCATAGTAGGTGAAGCTTACATTGCGCCGAAGTGTCGGATCGAGATTCATGGCTGAGAATG
>JBGSXN010000222.1:0-9903 GCA_041751355.1 Pyrinomonadaceae bacterium | reverse complement strand
ACAAGGAACCACCCAATTGATGAGAACCCTCATAGCCTCAATCAGGATCGTAATGTTTGTCGTGTCGACTCTCGGACTTTACTCGATCTGGTTCATTTTTAATTGGGCGGTCCCGAATAAGGTCTATTGGCGACAGGTCATCTTCGGAGCCTGGACGCAAAGCTTTGTCCGCCTCTCTAGAATGAAGATCGAGGTTACCGGAGTGCCGCCCAAGCCGCCATTCTTTCTGGTTACCAACCACCTAAGCTATACCGACATGGCCGCCATCCGAGCGGTTGCAAAGGGCGTCTTTGTCGCGAAGGCCGAGATCCAGGGCTGGTTCCTTGCCGGCCCGATCGTGCGTGATATGGGCACGATATTTATCGACCGAACTAACCGCCGCGATATCCCTCGCGCAGGTGAACTGATAATCGAGCGGCTGGACGCCGGTGAAGGAGTTATCGTCTTTCCCGAAGGAACCAGCACAAAGGGCGAAGAGGTGCTGCCGTTTAACTCCTCTTTCCTTGAATTTGCCGCCCGCCGCGACCTGCCGGTTTCTTACGCGGCGATCAGTTACCGCACGCCTCCCGGCGAGCTGCCTGCCAGCCTCGCAGCATGCTGGTGGGAGGACATCAGCTTTTTTGCTCATCTCTGGCGGCTGTTTCATGTCAGCGAATATACGGCGGTTCTCAAATTTGGCGAGGCCCCGGTGGTTAACAAGGACCGCAAAGCACTCGCCGCCGAGCTGAGGTGTCGCGTCGCCGAGAGTTTCGTGCCGGTTTTGTAATATGGTAAAACTTACTTTGTGGGGTCGCTCTAACATGGCCGCGTGCCGAAATAATTTTCTATCTTTGCCAAGCTTTTCCTTGTAATACTGTTTTAGCAGTTGCAAGTTGGGCTATCGCTTGAAGGCCATTTCTTTTAACTTGAAGAGCTTGGACCTGCGAATCCGTCCAATCAATCCGGGCTAGCTTTGAAAAAAGGTCCTTGAATGAATTCGCACCTATGTATTCGGCGTACTGCCCTTGTCTCGTCGGAATAATTATTCGGATCTCAAATGCGTTTTCCACGTAATCAGGAGCTTCATTGACGCTGTTTATTGCCGAAGGTATATCCCGCATACTCTCCGTGTTAGCCAACGAGAGTAACGACGACGTTAGGACTACCTGGGCACTCGCTTTCGCGGTCTTATCGGAAATAGTTCCGATGTTTTTCTCTGCTTTGATCACATATTCGGTCAGTAAGTCAGCATTTTTGCCGGATTCAAAAACTGAAATGGCTTTGAGATACAGAAATGCTCTAATTCTTTTGTCGGTTAATTTTTCAGTCCTGTTTTCAAATTCATCCCAGTTTTTACTTTCAATAGCATCCAGACCGGCCCGCATATGAAGGTATAAATACAACGCGTCTCGGATTTCGGAATTTTGGACGTCAAAGATCTTTCGTTCCGCCTTTACAAATAGACCAGATTCGATTGTCTGGATTATCCCTGATATCAAATAATCCAATTTTTCTTCCGGTGTTTTTGCATTTTCCGCTTTCTCAAATGCATTGGTCCCATCATCCAAGCCAAGTGGGTTATTGGAAGAAGCCAGCCGAACTGCATATCCCTTCACATTTGAAATAGTCTGTGCCGAGAATCCGGCGGTTTGCATTGAGGCCGTCACCGGTATCAAAATACGATCCATTATGTCAGGATCTATTAGCCTGTAAATCTGGTCGTAAGATTTCAATTTCTCCAGCAAAAAATAGGACTGAATCAGATTCTGCGGAGAATCAAAAAACCCGCTCGCTTGATTCATTAGCCGCGAGTTAAAGAACCGTTGAACAGCTATGAAGTAAGAAGAAATATTTTCGGTCGTAGTTGATTTCCTGGAACTTCCTAAGTAAGAGTTATATACCCCAAAACGATTTGGAGTTGTAACATCAGGTAACGCAGGTATTAGCATCACTTTCTCGTTAAAGATCACGACACTTAAGTAAATTGCGTCTGATGCTTTGTAATTTGGATTTGCGGCGAGATTTTGAATCGCGCGCCCGACGAGAATTTCGGCCATACCAGGGTTCCTCGATCTCAAATCGAATATTAGTTTGGGAAACTGGCTGGGAATGCGCTGTTGAATGACCGCAGTCAGCAAATTGAGTGTCCGCTGCTCGTCAATGTCTAACCCGTCGGCAGCCAGTTCCAACTCTTCGTTTATATCTTTCGCTTTTAGATTGTCCTCCCTGATTTTGAAATACTTATTCCGCAAAAAACTCCCGTTCTTTAGGTCTTTTTGGGATAATGCTTTAAGAGATTTTTTAAGGGCGTAATCCAAATTTCGAATTGTCGTATTTTCCTCGGAGGTTCTTTTTTCTTTGGCTGACAAGTCCATATAATCTGCAAGAGATTGCTCAATAAAAGTGACCAATGATTCTTCCGCGACGAGTCGGTCGTAATCCCAAAGAATAGAAGATGCGTCGGTAATCACGTCAGCCCTCTGCCGGAGGTTGTTGATCGATTTGCTTTTCAACAGGTTGTCCTTCAGCAAAAAAACAGCCTGGTTTCTTATTTGTTTCTCTCTCTCTTTTTGGTCCGAGGACGCGCTTGACGTTTTTGGTGCTTCGGTTTTTTGAGAAAATGATAAAACACTACCAAAACTTAAAAGAAGCAAAACTATGATCAATTTACAAAGCATAAATTACACTACCGCGCCTTTTTACATTGTGCGCATTTCCCACAGTCGGTGGTGTCTGACCGCCTAAAACACCCTCCGCATCTTTCGTCAGGGCACCCACACGTTCCATGAACTGTTGAGCCTACACAATCCTGAGCGGTTGGGCAACCCTTCCGTTCCGCCCGCCCCTTAAGATCAAATGAGTATACAGAAACTAACGCTGTAGATAGTAACACTACTAGAACAAACTTTATGGTCAATGATCTCATTGTCTTGGTTTCGTTGAGCTATGCATAGGGGGTGTTAACCCCCATTTCCCTCAAACCAACCTACTGAATCTCAAGGTCTCCCCCCCCCGTTGAACAGGTTCCGCAGCCCGTCTCGTTATCTGGTATAAAGCAGCCTTTGCACTTGCCAGGGCCAGCCTCAGTGCAGTAGCACATGCCCGTCGACGCAGTCTTACCGCAAGTCGTTGAGGTGTTACACCCTGCTTCTTCCGCAGCTATGTTCCGCTGGTCGTATCCATAAACGAAAATCAGCCCTACCAAAACGAACATGAGCTTAACTAAGAACATTCTTTTCATTTTATTTCTCCTATTGTTTATTTGAACTAACTATCCCTTCGACGCCGTTTACTGCGCCGAAGCTTTTTTCTCAAGCACTTCAAAAAGATCCTGCTCCTGTTTTTCCTGAAGCACCCCTTCATATGAAGTCGTTATTATCCGATTTGTATCGATCAAAATAATCGTTGGCGTCATGTCGACTTTTGTCATCACCAAGCCAGCATTTGTTATGAATTCAACGTCGAGTTCATGTTCTCGCAAATAGTCTTCAACCTCGGCTCTGCTGTTATCAAACAACGCAATTACTCGAGTACCGGGGTTTTGATTACTCTTGGCAATTATCTTCTTATAAAAGGGTATGGAAAGATCGCAATACGAACATGTGGTATCCAAAGCAAGCAAAACGGTGTTTCGGCTCTTTGAGAAATTAATCTCTTGTACTCCTTTGAAGCTGTCTCCCGCCTTCAGAAGCGGCGCCTCGACTGGGTTCAGTTTTTCAAAGAATGTTCGGTATACCAGTAAACCAATTAGAGCCGTACCAACAATAACAACAAGAATGTTTGTTGCGAAGTTGAGATAAGAGTAAGTTCGCGAGCCTTTCATCAATTCATTATCCCGATCAAACCCGATTACTTTTCCGGCTTCTCATCCGACTCACTAAAACCAAACCACCGGCGATCAAATAACTAAAAAAGCATTCCATCCGAACATAAGGCAAATTATTATCAGAGCAATCGGCTAGTTTATGACCGGCTGCACGTCGCTAAACACACGATCCATCGCCTCATTCTCCCTGTCAGGCTTAAGTTTGCCGTACCATGAATCAAGGACTACTCCATCTTTATCCGTCAAGATGAGGGTCGGTGTTCCTCTAATCATTGTTTCAGACGTGTCGGCCTGGATAACTTCGTCGAGTGCAACATTGTGCTCTTCTAGATATTTAGAAGACCGGTCTACATCCTGGGTAAATGCTCCAATCATCCTCAGCTTTCTGTTGTCTGCGTTTAGGGCTGCCAATCTCCGATAAAATGGCATGCTTTCAGCACAGAAATGGCACGATGGCGAAAGTACCAGGATTAAATTTCGCTCGCTCTTGCTAAAGTCCACATCTTTGATTTGCAGTCTTATACCCGGTTTCAGCGCCGATTCGGCTGCGGTCGGCGGTTGCGCGGGTTGAGAATAGTAGCGATTTACCAAAGTATATCCCAACAGTACCGCGACCAGGATAACTGCAATATTCGAACCGATCTCAACCAGCTTTCGTAGTTTCTCCATTGATATCCTGCTGAAGCAGCCAACTCAATGCAGGAATGCTTCGCATTAAATCCTTTTTTGGTTTGAGTAGAACTTAAAGGTTAATTCTCTTATGGATATTTTGGGAAATCAACAACTATTCCTTAGCGAAAAACAACTATTAATTAGCCAAAACTATGACTTCTGCCCATAAGCAGTTTGGCCTGGCGTTTTTCCTGGAATTGGCGGCGATATTGTTTCGGCGTGAGGCCGTATCGCTTCTTGAAGTCGCGGGTGAAATGGCTTTCGTTTGGCATGCCGACCCGGATGCCGATCTGTTTTATATGATCGTGGGTTGTTTCAAGGAGGTAGCGGGCTCGTTCGAGCCGCTTTTCCTTGAGCCATGCAGCGGGCGGCATTCCAAGCTCGGATTTGAAGAGAACGAAGAAATGAGAAGCGGAAAGCCCGGTTCTGGCCGCCATTTCGTTTACCGACCAGTCATGATCCAGATGTTCGAGCAAATAATCGCAGAGGTCGAAAATTTTTCCGTCCATTGTGAGAGTCTCCTCAGTCGGGGAATTCTAAAGAAAGCTCGTACACATTATCATTGGTTGCTGTCGGTTGCAACTAAAGAAAGTGCAGGATTTAGCAGAGAGAGAGAGAGAGAGAGAGAGCAAATATGGACGTTTTTGGGGTGTTTTTTGTGGTTATTGTTTTAACTTTTGACATCAAGTTCCCTCGCCGACAAACTTAGTTTCCCGCGCTGCCAAGAACGTAATCCTGGTTTTGTAAATCGGCCGAAAAGGGCATAAGCTTTTTTCTACTACACCCGTATTACTTTCAATACAATAATGAGGAGCAACATATGCGTAATTTTCGTTTTGTAACTGTCTTTGCGGTCGTTCTGTCGATCTGCGCGACCACTTTCGGTCAAAGCACCGGCTACGACACCGGCCGGATGGACCGTTCGGTCGCGGCCTGCGATGATTTCTACCAGTTTGCTAACGGCACGTGGCTAAAGAACACGCAGATCCCTCCGACCGAGGCCCGGTGGGGCATGTTTAATATCCTTGCCGACAATAACAACACGATGCTGCGGCAAGTACTAGAAACTGTGGCAAAGACCAGGCATCCGGCAGGCAGCAACGCCCAGCTTATCGGCGATTTCTATGCCTCCTGCATGGATGAGGAGGCCATAGAGCGGGCCGGCCTGACGCCTATCAAACCCATTCTCGATCAGATCGAAAAGATCAAAAACACCGCCGATATCGAAAAGGCGCTCGGGGCGATGCACGATGCTGGGATTCCGGCGGTATTCAGCTTTGGTATCGGCACCGATCTGAAGAATTCGAACGCCGTGATCGTGAACGCCTTTCAAAGCGGCCTGAGTCTGCCAAATGCGGAGTACTACACGAAGGAAGACGAAAAATCGGTCGAGACGCGAGGCCGTTTCGTCGAGTACCTGACGAACATGTTCAAGCTGATGGGCGACCAGCCTGATGCCGCTGCGGCGAACGCCAAAGCAGTGCTCGAATTTCAGACACGGCTTGCCAAGTCATCACTCACGCCGGTCGAGCTCAGAAACCCTGACAACCGCTACAACAAGGTCTCCCTCACCGCCGCCAAAGAAATGACCCCGAATTTCTCGCTTGTCGAGTATATGGCCACCCGGCAGTTCCCATCGGCAAACGAGCTGAATATCGCGCCCGCGAAATTCTTCAGCGAGGTCAACGCGATGGTAAAGGATGTTCCCGTTGATGCCTGGCGGTCGTATCTGCGGGGCGTGACGATCACATCCGCCGCTCCGGCGATCGCGAAACCATTTGCGGACGAGCATTTTAACTTCTTTGGGCGATACCTGAGCGGGCAAAAGGAACGCCAGCCTCGCTGGAAAACCTGTGTGCAGGCAACCGATCAGCATCTCGCCGAAGCCCTCGGCATCGAGTACTCGAACAGGGCCTTTAAGCCGGAAGCCAAGAAGCGGATGGACGAGATGATCGACAATCTGCTGGCGGCGATGAAGGAGCGTATCAACGACAACGAATGGATGGGCGAAGCCACGAAAAAGCAGGCCCAGAAAAAGCTTTCAACTTTTAAACGCAAGATCGGCTACCCCGACAACCTGCGAGGTTACAAGGGCCTCGAGATACAACGCGGGCCTCATATCAGCAACATTCAGCGGGCGGTGGGTTTCCAGATCAGACGAAGCTATGAGGACCTCGGTAAGCCGCGTGACAAGACCCGATGGCCGTATTCGGCCGCAACGGTCAATGCGTCGTACAGCAGTGCGAACAACGATATCACCTTCCCTGCCGGCATTTTGCAGCCGCCGTTCTTCAATTTCACGGCTGATGACGCAGTTAATTACGGTGCGATCGGCGGCGTTATCGGCCACGAGATCACCCACGGGTTTGACGACCAGGGCAGCCGCTTCGACGCCGAGGGCAACCTGAACATGTGGTGGACCGCCGATGACCGCCGTAATTTCGAAGACCGGACGTCATGCCTCGTAAAGCAATGGGATGCCTACGAGGTCGAGCCCGGACTGTTTATGGTCGGCAAGCTCGCCCTCGGCGAAAATATCGGTGATTTTGCCGGCCTTACGGTGGCATACGATGCCTTCCAGAAATCTCTCGAGGGCAAGCCTCGTCCGGCGAACATTGACGGCTTCACACCCGAACAGAGGTTCTTTCTCGGCTGGGCACAGATCTGGGCTGCGAAATACACGCCCGAGGCCGAACGCCTGCAGGCACGAAACGGCCCGCATTCGCTGCCGCGCTGGCGCGTGAACGGCCCGCTCTCGAACATGCCCCAGTTTGCAGCCGCATTCAACTGCAAACCGGCGTCCCCGATGGTTCGCGAAAAGCCCTGCCAGATCTGGTAAGAACGTTTTCGCTTATAAGACAAAGGCTGCCGAATGGCGGCCTTTTTTCGCTCTCGTTCGCCGGTAATTCCGTTGCGGGCTTCACCATCTAAAGCTCCCGCCGCATTACGAGTTCGCCGTCGTCCTCGTCACCCGTGTAGACAAAACCCATCATTTCGTAGAACGGCCCCGGGCTGCCTTCGCCGGGGACGCAGCTTGTAGATAGGATAGTGCCGCCGGGTCGTGTTTTTACGTGCTCGAATAACATCTCCAGGGCTTTTTGCCCGATGCCTTTTCTCTGATATCGGGCATCGATCATAAACCGCCAGAAGAAATACTTCCCTTCGGCCGCATTATCATCGAGCATCAAAAAACCAACCGGCGTGTCGTCCGCATAAATGGCACGGAACCAAGCTGTGTCAGGCGAGAAGTAGGCTTCCGCAATAGACACGGCGTTCGACGCGACGAACCGCTCCTGGGCGGGGCTCACCTTCAACCGCGTGATGGCACGCACAGTCTCCTTTGTGATCTCACGTAATGAAACTTCAGGATTCGCATCTTTCATTCGGTATATCTCGCTTTAGAACCAATGTTATTCGAAGGCGCTGCTGATCGAAAATGATGTTCGTCGGCAAATAACTAGCGAAGCCCTCGCTTCAGCCAGACAGCCAAGTCTCCTACCATTTCAAATCCTAACAATTGAAGCCTTTCGATCAGCGGCTTTCGTTCATACCCGACCAGGTCAGTTCGCTGTATCGACCGAAAAATAAAACTGACTACGTCGGACCAGTGTCTCACATCGCCGTCGGGGGCGAAGAAATTCGAGATACCCAAAACATCGTCGGTGCGATTGATGAAACAACCGCTCACGATCTGTTTACCTTCACATCCGGCGACAAAATAGAGTTTTGGATCGGCCAACAGTCGTGGGCTGAATATCTGTTTTCCAAGCTCCTCGTCTGAATCCCAGGCAATTCGCCACTCCGCCAGAGCATTTTCAGTTGTAACGATCTCATACTTCAGGTTTGTACTCGATTCGCATGGCTGAAAGTTTTGCGCTTCGAGGTAGATCCATTGTGCGTCAAAAAGTTCTATAAACTCGCGATCTGATAGATCCAGTACTCCAAAACTATCTTTAATCGACCATTCATCCCACCTCTCACTTTGGAAAGCAGCGTCAATCTCTTCAAATATATCGTCCGGTTTCCAGCCTTCTGAGAGAGTAACCAGATTAGAATAAAGTGGCGGCGTTTTTTCCAAACTGTAAAAGATCGAATCGGTTTGCCTGACTTCTATTTTATGATCAGCAAAGATAGCCCTGTACAGATCGTTATTATTTAGAATGGCCTGCTGCCTTTTCATTATCTCCTGGGCTTTCATATCGGCGAACTGAGAAATACGAAACACGAAGAGTACGATCAGGTCACCGTCGTGTTTCGTGCGTCAAATAAACCAGGCACACGTGGCAAGCTTAAAAATAGGCTCCGAAATAGCTGGCGGTTAGCATTACGACGTGCGCCATCGCATGAGCGATGATCGCCGACTCAAGACCTTTTTTCCAGTAGAGAAAACCCGCGATCAAGCCGAATGCCGAATTGCCTAATATAACGAACAGAATCAAAGCAACGTTGGGTTCGGGAAACAACATTAAGGCGACCGGCAGATGGCCGATGGCGAACAAGACAGATGAGATCAAGATCGCCCCGACAAAGAAAGAGGATCTCGGCCTGTCCTTTCCTTTTTGAAAGATCCGCCAGCCGATCCACACAACCAACGTCATAAATCCCCAGCGCAGCAGCAATTCCTCTGTAATGCCGCCGTAAAGCAGGCGCGTCGGGACCGGAAGTAGTTTGTTGAACTCGTCCAATCGTGCCAGCACTTCGGGCGTCAAGAACGGGCTCAAGACTGCAGCGATCAGAATTATGGAAGCCCGCCCATCAAACCGCCGATGATGCCTGGAAGTATTTGCGGCCTGAAGGCTGAGGCTAAATTGCCCCCGCCTGCCGCAGCCTCAGCGACGGGCGAGGACAACCCGACCTTTGGGGCAAGAAAAACGCCAACGATCACCGCGATAGACAATATAACCGCCGGTTGAATTACGCTCAAAAGTTTCAACGCCGGTGTGATAGTCGGGATCTCTGTTCCGGGGGTAACAGGAAGGATCTTTATCAGCGCATCGAGGTCGACAAACAAAAAGGAGAGAACCCCCGTCATTCCGGCGGCCCATAAGATAAAGAATAAACGAGTGTTATAACTCATTTGATAAACATTCCGGCTGGCTTGAATAGATTATCGTGCAGGAATCGCTCGTAAGATATTCCTGTGACGATTTCGATAATCGCTCCGAAAAAGCGTTAACCGATATGTGCATAGTCGTGTTTTTCCCTCTATAACGCAAATTTCAGAAGGGGAACAGTAGCGGCAGCAGCAGTACGCTTATGATAACGACAATAACCGAGATCGGGAGCCCATGTTTGATGTAATCGCTGAAGCGGTAGCCGCCGGGGCTCATTACAAGTACATTCGCCGGGTGGGCCACCGGGCTCAGGAATGACGCCGCCAACGCATACGCGATACCCATCATAAAGGGATATGGCGAAACTCCGAG
>JBGSXN010000221.1:0-16231 GCA_041751355.1 Pyrinomonadaceae bacterium | reverse complement strand
CATGGCGAGATCGTGTCGCTGACAACATACCGCGATGCGGGTTTTGTCCCTGCTGCATTCCGCAATTTCCTTGCGCTGCTGGGATGGTCAGCTGGTGAAGAAAAAGAGATATATTCGCTGGATGAGCTGATCGAAAAGTTCTCATTCGACGGCATTCATCGCTCGAACGCAATTTTTAATTTCAAGGAAAACGATCCGCGTCATTGGACCGATGACAAAGCCCTATGGATGAATGCCGAATACATCAGAACCATGCCGCTCGCCGAGCTTTTGCCGATGGTAAAGGCGGAATTAAAGTCGACGAAGCTGTGGCGAGAGGAATATGACGAGGAAAGCATCGCGCTTTCGGCAGACATTCCCTCAACCGCAGATCTCGGTGCTGACGGCCGTCCGGAAACGGTTGCGGTCGAAAGCCGCCAGATTGGCTCACACGCCTGGTACATCTACACCGTCGACCTTATCCGCAGCCGGTTTTTTACACTAAAAGATTTTTCTTCACAGGGCCGCGCGTATTTCAGCGAAGATTTCGATTTCGACCCTGCCGCAGTCGCTAAAAACCTGACCAAATTCCCCGAACTCCGGGAATGGCTCCCCGAACTCGCCGACCGCTTTGAGTCGGAATTCGAGGTGGAAACACAATCGGTAGGGAGTGTGCCTGCCGAAACCAAGCTTGCATTTACGGAGGCAAACATCGAAACCGTCATCAAAGCCTTCACTGAAGAAAAAGGAACCAAGCTCGGCGTTATAATGAATGGTGCCCGCACGCTCCTCACCGGCGTCGCGGTCGGCCCGTCGATGCTCTCGGTATTTGAGGTCATCGGTCTCGAACGAACGCTTATGAGGCTGCGGAGCCAGGTGGCTTGGTCTGAGTAAAGGTATTACGCTCGGACGGCGGATCGCTGTCGAAGCAGATGCCGATGAGCTCTACCGGATGTTGAACAACGCTTAGGAGGAATGATGAAAGGATTCAAATCGAATATTGAAAAGGACACAATAAAGAACAAGAATTTCCGCAAGGTTTTGTACACCTCGGAGCACAAACAGCTTGTATTGATGACTCTTCGGCCAAAAGAGGAGATCGGCCTCGAAACGCACCCGGAAAATGATCAGTTCTTCAGGTTCGAAGCCGGCAAAGGCCGAGTCGAGATCGACGGTAATAAATACACTGTCAAAGATGGCGATGCCGTGATCATCCCGGCTGGCGCAAAACACAATGTGGTGAATACCTCTGCCACCGAGGACCTGAAAATGTACACCATTTACTCGCCGCCTCATCATAAGGACCAGATAGTCCGCAAGACGAAAGAAGAGGCCGAGGCGAACGAAGAAGATTTTGACGGCAAGACGACGGAAAAGAGAAAGAGCCGAAAATAGATGCTGCACAAGGAGATTCAGGCATACAACGACGCTCGATCGCCGGCCGAACGCGAGATCTGCAATACGTTCGCCGAAGCGATCTCGCTCGGCCTGCCAAAGGCCGAGAACAAGATATGGCACGCTCATCCAGTCTGGTTTTTGGATGGAAACCCGATCGTCGGTTACAGCAAATTGAAGGCCGGCATCAGGCTGATGTTCTGGAGCGGGGTGGGCTTTGACGAAGAAAAGTTGAAACCGGGGACCGGCAAATTCAAAGACGCATCAATCCTATACACTGAGGCGAACCAGATAAACACCAAAGACTTAAAACGCTGGCTTGCTAAAGCCGACGCGATACAATGGGACTATAAGAATGTTATCAAGCGAAAAGGTGTTCTTGAAAGGCTAAAGTGATCAAGTGCGATTAGCCACAAATTCACGAACCACTCGTTTTTTTGCGGATCTAATTCGTGAATTAGTGGCTTACTTTCTTAAATCTCAATTATCCGCTTCCTGACTGGTGACGAGAGGACTATTGTCGTGGTGGTGATGCCGTACGGCGTCAGGCGGTCGATCAGTTCCTGCAAGTGCTCGACGGACGAAACGGCAACCTTCATTATGAACGAATCGCCGCCAGTACCTCGGTGGCATTCGAGGACCTCGTTGGAACCCTGTGCCACCTCGATGATGTGGCTATAATCCACCCCGGTTATGCTCATTCGCACAAAGGCAGTAATCGGCAGCCCCACTTTCGCGGTGTCGATCTCCGCCCGATAGCCCACGATTATACCGGCATCTTCGAGTTTGCGGACCCGTTCGATGACCGCAGGCGTTGTCAGACCGACTCGGCGTCCGAGCTCGGTGTATGACGTCCGTGCATCCGACTGCAATTCCTTTAGAATATTTCGATCGATTTCGTCGATCATATGTCGTCATTACATCATAAGCCTGATGTTCCTAACAAACTAACATTTTAAATCACATACCCTTAAATTCCTTATGTTTTCTATTCACGTAAATTATGATTTGCATTAAAATAGGTTATTACCGGAAAGCCCGACTTTTTCTTCCTGCATCGTACCAGTGAAAGGAGCCGCGAAACCCATGCTGACTGAAACCGCCACGACCACCAACGAGCCTGCCTTTGCGATCGACAATTTTCACGTAACTGATGCCGATCTGCCCGAATTTAAAGATATGGAGTTCGAGAACATTAATGAGCTTCACATCGACCACCCGGGAGCGAATGATCAGGATTATCGTGCTCGCCGCGACCACATAGCGTCGCTCGCTAAGAATTTTCGCGAAACGGGTGAGATCACGGACGTGAATTATAGCCCGCGTGAGCAGCGCGTCTGGCGATACGTGGCGGAGGAATTAGAGGAATTGCATGAGCGTTATGCCAGCCCGTTTTATCTCCGAGCCAAGAAAGAGCTGGGCATAAGTACGGAGCGCATCCCGCAGCTCACCGAGATGAATCGGCGATTAAAAGAACTGACAAATTTCAGGCTCGCTCCGATCGAGGGGCTGGTCGAGACGCGTGGTTTTTTATCCTGGCTATCGTATCGCGTAATGCTGTGTACGCAATACATTCGTCATCATTCGCAGCCGGCATATACGCCGGAGCCCGACATCGTCCACGAATCGATCGGCCATATACCGATGTTCACGAATCCGGCTTTTGCTGATTTTTCCCAGTTCATCGGGCTCGGTGCCAAGATCGCAAACGACCAGCAGCTGGAAGAACTCGGCCGTCTGTATTGGTTCACCGTCGAATTTGGCCTGGTCGAGCACCACGGCGATATTAAGGCTTACGGAGCCGGGCTGCTGTCCAGTTTTGGTGAGCTCGAACATGCATTCTCCGACAAAGTCGAGCGTCGGCCTTTTGATCTCGAACAGGTCATCAATCACGAATACACCTACAGCGATATGCAGCCCGTGCTTTACGTGATCCCGTCATATGCGGAACTGAAAGAGGTGACGCGAGAATATATAAAGAGTTTTGGCAAATAGTTGCCTTATCGGACAACCTCCGGTAGAATCAATATGAGCGAGAATGTTAGGGATGTCATTCTGTTCAAGCGGTATTTCGATGAGTTTTTTGATAGGCAGCCGCGAAAGGTTCAAGAGAAGCTTTATTGGTCGATCAAGGTCCTACAAACCGTTGTCGACATCCCGCGTAATCATTTAAAGGCTCTAAAGGGTACTGACGGATTGATGGAAATGCGGACACAATTTGGTGGCAATATCTATCGCGTGTTTTGCTTTCTCGATGAAGGAAATATAGTTGTCCTGCTGAATGGCTTTCAAAAGAAAACAAAAGAAACGCCGAAAAACGAAATCGACCGGGCTTTGAGAATTCGAGAGGAGTATTATGCTGAAAAAAGGTGACGTTAGGACACTTGATGAGTTTGCCGATGAGAAATTCGGAAAGGTCGGAACACCTCGACGAGACCAGGTCGAGCAAGGTTTCGAGGAATTCAAACTCGGCTTGCTGATCCAGAAAGCCCGAAAGAAAAAAGGCCTTACCCAGCAGGAACTCGCCGATAAGGTAGGAACCAACAAAGCCTATATCTCACGCGTGGAGAACGATATCAAGGACGTCCGGCTCTCAACGCTGCGCAAAATCGTCGAAACCGGACTAGGTGGCGAGTTGGAGTTGGCTATCAAACTTTGATTTCAGGTGTCCGTAATGAAACCGTTGATCTTTATCTTTATCTTCGTGATGAGTGTGGTCCCGCAAAGCGGCATAGATTCGCTTTACGCCCGTGGCCTTCAGGCATATTTGGAAAAGGAGATGGCGGCCCTTGCAAGATTTTCAAGTCGAGACCTGCGAAGTGTGAATGTAGTTTACGATTTCTACCTAACCAGAGATTTGCCAACGAAGTTTGGTGAATTCGCGGTTCGTTATTTAACCGACTCCGAGCTAGTTCAAGAATTTAAGAAACTTCCGAAAGACAAACGAGATCGTGGAGTTCCGTTCATCAGGATCTTCCCGATTTTCGATAGGGACGATAAGTTGTTTTTCGGATACAGCAATTACGGGTTTACGTATTCGGAAAGAGGGGGCTTCTTTTCGGAGCGAAAATTGATATCAAACCGAGGTCTAGAAGGCGGCTGTCGTGCGGAGATCGGCATTGACCCAATCAAGAATAAACTCTTTATAAAGGAGTCGAACTTTGGGGTGTTTAGGAGCCTGAGGTCATGCACTCAAGACGAATATATTAAATGGTATGGATAACAAGAATCCTTTAGGACTAAAAAAGATCCACCACGTGGAGTTTTACGTTGGCAATGCGAAACAGGCGGAGTTTTATTATCGCAAGGCGTTCGGGTTTTCGCGGCATGCTTACCGTGGGCTCGAAACTGGTGACCGTGAGGTGACGAGTTACCTTATGCGGCAGAATAACGTCAACTTTATGCTGACAACTCCGCTAACCCCTGAGCACCCTGCCGCCGAGCATATCAAGCAGCATGGAGACGGAGTCCGTGATATCGCCTTTTATGTTGACGACGCAGATCATGCTTTCCATGAAGCAGTAAAACGGGGAGCAACGCCTGTGACCGAGCCGCGAGATCTGAAAGACGAAAACGGTTCCGTGCGTCATGCGGCGATCGCGACGTATGGCGATACGATCCACTCATTCATCTCCTACAACACGAGCAACGGCAACAATTACTCCGGCCCGTTTTTGCCCGGTTTTGTCGACCAAAAGGTCGAAGGTGATTCTGTCGGCATTATGCTCGTCGACCACATCGTCGGCAACGTTGAGCTCGGTAAGATGAGCTACTGGTGCGATTTCTATCGCGACGTGCTCGGCTTCTTCCGCTACATAACCTTTGACGACAAGGACATTTCGACCGAATACTCGGCACTGATGTCGATCGTCATGAGCGACGGGCAGCACAATATCAAATTCCCTATCAACGAGCCTGCCGAAGGCAAAGGCGGCAAATCCCAGATTCAGGAATACATCGATTTTTACCGCTCAGCCGGTGCCCAGCATGTAGCCTTGCTCTGCCGCGATATTCGCGAATCTGTTGCCAAACTGCAGGCCAACGGAGTCGAATTCCTCCGTGTTCCCGATACTTACTACGAGGAGCTGCCTGACCGCGTAGGAGCTATTGATGAGGACATCACTGACCTGAAGCGGCTCGGCATCCTGGTGGACCGCGACGACGAGGGATACTTGCTCCAAATCTTCACTAAGCCGGTCGAGGACCGTCCGACGGTTTTCTACGAGATCCTCCAGCGTAAAGGCTGCAAAGGCTTTGGAAAGGGCAATTTTAAAGCGCTTTTCGTATCTATTGAGGAAGAGCAGCGTCGGCGTGGAAACCTCTAGCGGTCGGCGGTTTAGGTTGGACTCTTGATTTCCGGGGCAGAATCTATCTTGATGCCCTCCGATGAGTGCTGTCTACAGGCTGCATTCTGCCGTTATTTCCGACCGCACATTTGCCGAAACGTTCTTCTTAACTTAGTATTTCCAGGTGCAAAAGATCTCCGCATGGATCTCAAAAATGCATCCGTTGGAGATTATCCTTCGCGCGATGTTTATTAGCATTGCGCTTATCCTTTATGGATTTGCCGCATGGCTCGCTTTTGGGTCGATCCGGACTATCGCAACACACGAGAAGTTTGTCGCCGAGGTCCGCGAATGTCGCACCACTGGATCGCCGAACGCTCGATTCCAAACCTACCGCTGCGAGGTTAAATACCAGTCGTCCATGGGTCGCCATTCGGCGACGATCGATAACTTAATTTTGGCATACGATCCTGGCGAGCAAGTAGACATATACATAGGCACCGGGTCGATGTACAGCGTGAAAGCCGGCGGTTTTATCGGCTTGTGGGGCGTGCCTACTCTGCTGTCTCTCTTTGGATCTATATTTTTCGGTTACGGCGTGTGGCCCTATAAAAAGGCTAAAAAGAAACGCCGCACCTCCAGGCCACCCGGATCTCAACCACCGATATCAAAATAGCTCATCCGGATCGACGTACTCAGTTGTGTAAAACGCCTTCGCACAACTGCGGAGGCGGTCGGCTTTTTGATGCCGCCGCCTCCGCTGATTATGAGAGTGACCCTAGAGTAGGGGCATAGGAACTATTCTAGTGGCAGTTCCCGAACCGGTTCCAACGAATACAAGTTGATCGGTCGGATCAAATACTTCCAGTGTCAGCTGTCCGCTCCAGGTGTCTCCTCCCTTGTTCAGGTTAGCCGTATGACGGACACGTATTTTCCCGTCGTAAACTCCGTCAGCGTTATACAGGATCTGCACAAACGTAAACAAGTATTCATGCCCTTTCGTGCGGGTCCAGGCCCCGTGACCTGGCGTCGCCAATGATCCCTGGTTGAGCAAATTGTCGCCCTGCGCAGAGGCGATCATTCCGCCTCCCTCTGAAAAGGTGATCAATCCGCGAAATGGCGGGCCGCCATCAGGGGTCGCGTTCACCGACCATGACCCTGCCAGGCTGTTCTGATTGGCGGCTGCTGCAGTCCTCGCTTTTTCCTGTGCGAAAAGGCTGCTTGCCGAAAGTACCAGGACCGCGAGTATCGCTGCGAAATGTTGTAGTCTAGAATTCATTTTGTTTCTCCTTTTGTTTTTGATCTGCCTATAAGGCTTTTTGATAGAATGTGAACCGTTCCGGAACGCACCGGGCGATAAAGATAGGTTGCGACACGCACAACCAGAATGTCCTTAATCTGCATTAATCGTTATTAATCGGGGTTAATTTGGTATGAGATCCGGCGAAATACCGATCATTAGCTTCGGTGAGTTTGAGTTGGACCCGGCAAGAAGAAGTTTGGACAACTCCGGCGAACCAGTGTATTTGAGTGCAAAAGCTTTTGATGTCCTCGTATTTCTAGTTGAGAATGCAGGCAGGTTGATCACTAAAGAAGAGTTGCTTGATTCAGTGTGGGCAGATCAGTTCGTTGAGCAGTCAAATCTCACGGTCCAGATCCACTCGCTGCGGAAAGCACTGGGGGATGTAGCTTCCGAGCCCCGCTTTCTGGCCACTATTCCCGGCAAGGGTTACCAATTCATAGCGCCGGTATCTCATCGTAATAAATCAAACGAAGATAATGTCACGTACATTAGACGGGACGCAGCATCGGGGTTCTGGGCGGATAATCGACGCTGGGTCATTACCTTCGGAGCGGCAGTTTTGACTGCGGCTGCAGCGATCATCTGGTATGGCTTGGGAGCCGCTGAAAGCGGACCGGCGGCGAGATCTCTCGCTGTGCTTCCTTTTTCTAACCAGACCGATGATCCCGGCTCCGACTTCCTCTCGGACGGCCTTGCCGAAGGAGTTATTTTTTCTCTGTCTCGATTAACCGGTCTTAAGGTATTGTCTCGCGAATCGTCTTTTCGCTTTCGCGACTCCGCTTCCGATGCAATGGATATAGGCCGTCGATTAGGTGTCCACGCCATCCTTAACGGGAAGATCACGCGAACCGGAAACGTCGTTACCGTCAGCACAGAATTGGTTTCTACAGCGGATAACGCAGTAGTATGGGGCGATCATTTTAAACGGCCTGCGGATGATGTTGAGCTCTTGCAGGGTGACATCGCCCGGGCTATTGCGAATGCAATGCGAGTCACCTTGGTCGACGCCGCGGAACAGCGCATTAACACGCCCCAAACTGGAGATCATGAGGCATATCAATTATATCTGCTCGGCAGGTTTCATCTCAGCAAACTTACGGACGACGGTTTTCTAAAGGCAAGAAGGGATTTCCAGCTTGCGATCGATCGCGATCCGGCATTCGTTCTCGCGTATGCTGGCTTGGCCGAGGCAAATAATCTCCTAAGCGGCTGGGGAGCTATCGATCCGAATGACGGCTTTCCGCTTGCTAAGGCCGCGGCATTAAGAGCCCTGGAACTAGACGAGGGATCGGCCGAGGCTCACATTCAGCTTGGGACCGTTCGTCTCTTTTATGAATTCGACTGGCGACGTGCCGATTCTCATTTCCAACGTGCCATTGAGCTTAGCGCCGGTCTGTCTGATGCGCATCATATGCGTGTTTACACACTGATCGTTCAGCGCCGTTTTGCCGAGGCTGAGGAAGCTGCCAACAAGGCCCTGGACCAGGACCCTCTGGCATTGCTGAAAATGATCACAAAAGGGAACATCTATCTTTACGACCGCAAGTTCGATAAAGCTCTGGAGCAATACAACAGTGCCCTGCATCTTGAGCCGAATTCCGGAGTTGCAAACTGGTCCGTGGGTAACGCACTCATTTTTGAGAGAAACTATGATCAGGCGATCGGGCATCTGGAACGAGCGGTCAGCCTATCGGGCGATAGCCCGGACGAGCCTGTTTCGCTTGTACTGGCCCATATAGGAGCGGGAAACTATGACGAGGGAAAAAGGATCGCGTTGGCGCTTCTGGCCCGGGAGGATTCAGGGTATGTCGGTTCGGCCCTACTGGCAATAACGCTGGGCGCTCTGGGTGAGACAGACCGTGCGTTCGAAAAGCTCGAGTTGGCGGCACGGCAGCGAGACCCGCTGTTGATATTCATGAGGGTCGACCCAATGTTTGATATCCTTCGTTCTGACAAGCGATTCGAGGATCTGGCCAGGCGTTTGGACTTGCCCTGAGGTCTCGCACTCAGCCCAGTAAATAAACTAATATGTCTCGAAGGAGTAATTTATGAGTTCCATGCAACAGGGCCGCGCGTTTCTCGACAGCGTGTCTCATTATTTCGATAAGGCCGCGGCACTAACCGGACAGCCCGAGGGTCTGCTGAAGCAGATAAAAATGTGCAACAGCATTTATACGTTTCAATTCCCAATCCGAAAGGACGGCGGCTACCAAACGATCACCGCCTGGAGGGCTCAGCACAGCCACCATAAACTTCCTGTTAAAGGTGGAATTAGGTTCTCTGAGGATGCAAACGAAGACGAGGTCGTAGCTCTTGCATCATTGATGTCGTATAAATGCGCGCTTGTAGATGTCCCATTCGGCGGAGCAAAAGGCGCAGTCAAGATCAACCCTAAAGACTTTTCGAAAACCGAGCTCGAACAGATAACCCGCCGCTACACGGCTGAGTTGATCAAAAAGAATTTTATCGGCCCTGCCCTCGACGTTCCTGCGCCGGATTACGGGACTGGGGCGAGAGAAATGGCATGGATCGCAGACACCTATATGGCATTTCACCCCGAGCAGATCGACGCGCTCGGCTGCGTTACCGGTAAGACGGTTTCGCAGGGCGGCATCCGGGGCCGCAACGAGGCTACCGGCCTGGGAGTTTTCTACGGCTTGCGTGAGGCTTGCGATCAAGCCGACGATATGAAGGATTTCGGGCTGGAACGCGGTATCGAGGGAAAGCGATTCGTCGTCCAGGGGCTGGGGAACGTCGGCTATCATGCCGCTAAGTTTTGTCAGGAGGGGGGCGCCATTTTGGTCGGCGTAACCGAGTACGAAGGTGCGATCCACGACCCGGACGGTATCGACCTCGAATCACTGATGCGGCACCGTAAGGAGACAGGGTCGATCCTTAATTTCGGAAAAGCGAGGAATCTAGACCGGCGAGAAGACGGGCTCGAGATCGATTGCGACATCCTGATACCCGCAGCTCTCGAAAATCAGATCACTGCAGAGAATGCTCCGCGGATCAAGGCCAGGATAATTGGGGAGGGAGCGAACGGCCCTGTTACAGCCGAGGCGGACGACATTCTCTGTGAAATGGGTGTGATGGTCGTACCCGATGTCTACATCAATGCCGGCGGTGTTACTGTCTCATATTTTGAATGGCTTAAAAATCTGTCGCGCGTGCGTCTTGGACGGATGGAAAAACGCTTCGAGCAAGGAGCCTATGACCGCATTCTGCAGTTGATCGAAAAGCAAACCGGCAAGACACTTTCAGACGAAGAACGCGGGGTGATAGCCCGTGGTGCTGACGAGGTCGATCTCGTCTATTCGGGCCTCGAAGAAACTATGAGCGGCTCTTATCAGCAGATTCGCGAGGTTTGGAAACAAAAAGATGGTGTCGACGATCTTAGAACCGCCGCCTTCGTCAGCGCAATCGACAAGATCGCGGTTTCATATTCTGAGCTTGGAATTTTCCCTTAAATAAACGCGGCCACGAGAGAGGCTAAGCCTTCAGGTAAGCATTTCTTTACTCACTAGGAAACGACTATGTTTTTTGACGATTGGTCCGCGGTCAGTCGCGTATTCGTTATCGGCGTGTTTGCTTATCTCGCGCTGATCGCTCTCCTGAGAGTTTCGGGCAAGCGAACTCTCTCTAAATGGAACGCCTTTGACTTTATAGTTACCATCGCCCTCGGGTCGATCCTCGCGACTGTCATAATTTCAAAGGATGTTTCGCTCGCAGAAGGCGTGGCCGCCCTGCTGCTTCTCGTTGCACTCCAGTTCGGCATCACCTGGCTCTCGGTCAGAATTTCCTGGATCAAGGATCTCGCTAAGGCGGAGCCCACTCTCTTGTTCAGGAACGGAACCTTTATTCAGACAGCACTGACGCGCGAGCGTGTAAGCGAATCGGAGGTTCGGGCAGCCATTAGATCCGCCGGAGTAGCGGCAATCGAAAACGTCGAAGCCGTTGTGCTCGAAACCGATGGAAGTCTAAGTGTAGTGAAAACGTCTGTAAGCGGATCGTCTTCATCGCTTGACGACGTGACAGGTCCGGAACAATGACGAACTCTCGAACTGGTGAAACGAGACTCATTCCTCGTCAGATGACGTCAACCTGTCCGGTTTCTTTACTTCTGACGCCCGATCCCGCATTTCCTGTTCGGTGTAGTGGTCCGTGACTTCGGTTATCGTTCGGCCGGTCGGCTGGTTACCGCCGGATGCACCGCTGACCTTACTCGTCGCTGGTATCGGTGCGAAATCATGCCTTGACGAATCTCTTTTTTGGGCGGTTGATTGTTTTCCGCGCTTATTCGATTGCTGGTTGCTCATAAATTTCCCCCTTATTGTGCGTTATTTATTGCTCGAAGTATTGGCTGATTCGATGGTTTGGCCGGTATCCTGTATAAGGTCCCGTTCCGGCGTTTCCGTTACAGAGCCTCCTCCGCCGGGTATAAACTTTGAATTTCCCCCCGCCTGGCCTATCCGCTCCTCGTTTTCCGATTGCGCGAACTTCTGTTTATTTATTTCCTGATTGATGTCCTGTCCGGGACGCTCTCGCCCCTCTTCTTTGTAGTGATCCGGATTAACGTTATTTTTCTTTCCCATTGTTTTGACTCCTTTCCCGAATTGTAGAATGGTCTCTCAATGAAATGTGGTCGGCGAGTATACAATGGAGGCGAATCTCATATGCAAACCGTCGATACGCGGATGAAGATAAGACAATTTGAATTTGCCGACCTGGAAGCGGTGGTCGAGGTCTTCAGGTCGAACATTCCTAAATATTTCGGCCCGGGTGAAGAACATGGATTAAGGGACTTTCTCAAAAATTATTCGGAGCATTATTTTGTGTGTGACGTCGACGGCGAAGTTGTCGGTGCCGGTGGATTTGCGGCAAACAGTGAAGACTATACCGTCTCATTGTGTTGGGGCATGGTCCATGGGGACTACTTAGGGAAAGGGCTGGGAAGAGAATTGACAGAATTCCGTATCCTTAAGGCGCGCGAAACGCTCGGCCCCCTACCGCTGGTGATCAGCACGTCACAGCATACACAGGGGTTTTACGAAAAATTCGGCTTCGTTTTAACCAGGCATGAGCCGGACGGGTTTGGGCCGGGTATAGATATCTGTGAAATGCGTCGAGACTAAATACTGATTTTGTGCGATCTCTCGAATGAATAACATTGATTCGTGTTATTCGTGCGTTTCGTGGCAAAATTCTTTTCGTATGGATCTGAAATACCAAACCGGATTCGGCAATGAATTCGCGACCGAGGCTGTAGCCGGAGCCTTGCCGATCGGGCGAAATTCTCCGCAGCGGGCACCGCTCGGCCTTTATGCAGAGCAACTGTCGGGAACCGCCTTTACCGTCCCTCGCGTATTTAATAAACGGACCTGGACATACCGCATTCGTCCGTCGGTAATGCATAAACCGTTCGAGAGGATCGATAATCGCGGCTGGCAGAGCCGTTTTGATGAGATCGAAACCACGCCAAACCAGCTGCGGTGGGACCCGCTGCCGATCCCGGACGAACCTACCGATTTTATCGACGGAATCACGACAATTGCCGGTAACGGCGACCTTTTTTCGCAGGCAGGTATTGCGATCCATATCTACGCCTGTAACAAGGGGATGGGCGATCGCTATTTTTACAACGCTGACGGCGAAATGCTGATCGTGCCGGAGATGGGACGGCTCGGGATACTGACGGAGCTTGGTTTGCTGCAAGTCGGGCGCGGCTCGGTCGCGGTCATTCCACGCGGCGTTCGATTCAAAGTCGAGGCCCATCCCGACGACAAGCAGTGTCGCGGCTATATCTGCGAAAATTACGGATCCCAATTCCGTCTTCCCGATCTGGGGCCGATCGGGGCTAATGGTTTGGCAAATCCGCGTGATTTTGAAACGCCCTTGGCGTGGTATGAGGACCGGGAGGGCGACTTCGAACAGGTCGCGAAATTCGGCGGCAATCTTTGGTCATGTGAAATAGATCATTCGCCGCTCGATGTGGTCGCTTGGCACGGCAACTATGCTCCGTATCGTTACGATCTGAAGAAATTTAATACTATCGGCTCGATATCTTTCGACCATCCTGACCCGTCGATATTTACCGTGCTAACTTCCCCCTCGGGCGAAGCGGGCGTAGCGAACTGCGATTTTGTCATCTTCCCTGACCGTTGGCTAATTATGGAAGACACTTTCCGCCCGCCCTGGTATCACCGCAATTACATGTCGGAATACATGGGCCTGATCTACGGCCAGTACGACGCCAAGGAAGAAGGCTTTGTGCCCGGCGGCGGCTCGCTTCACAACCAAATGTCCGCCCACGGCCCGGACCTCGACGCGTTTGAAAAAGCATCGACTGCCGAGCTTAGACCGCAGAAACTCTCGGGCACGCTGGCCTTTATGTTCGAATCGAGATACATCATTCGCCCGACCAAATTTGCGATGGAGAGTGCGGAGTTGCAGAATGAATATTCTGAGGTTTGGCAGGGGTTGAAGAAAAAGTTCAGAGCCTGAGAGGTGATTGAGTATAATTGAATGCCGACGATCATGCGATTTCAGGGCTATCGAGTGTATTTCTATAGCCACGAGCCAAACGAACCGCCGCATGTTCACATTGACCGCGACAGCAGGTCGGCAAAGTTCTGGCTTGAACCAGTCGGGCTGGCTCGGAATGGAGGATTTTCGCCACGGGAACTTCGTCAACTAGAGAGATTAGTCGACGACCGCCGGATCGAATTATTGGAGGCTTGGAATGAGTATTTTGGCAATAGCCGCTGACGAGCGAGTCGCCAGCGTGGAAACAAGCGAGGACGAACTGAGCGTCAGACTTATGGACGGCAGAACGATCTCGGTTCCGCTTGCTTGGTATCCGAGGCTGCTGCACGCGACGGCTGAGCAACGCCAGAATTGGGAGATCGCCGGTGGTGGTTACGGAATCCATTGGCCCGATGTTGACGAAGATCTCAGCACTGAAGGATTACTTCGCGGAGCTCCTGCTTCGGCGTCAACACTCGCCATCAATCGCTGATCGCTCATCAAGATTTCAATGTCCACTGCTCGGAATCATGATCAGTGTCAGACCAAAATGGATAGTGCTGATCTAGCCCCGATCAAGAACCACTCGGAAAGTTGGCGTCCCCAGGCGGTCAGTTTCACGTATTGACCATGCACTGACCTTGGGACGCGGGCCTCACACTCTCGCAGACTACGAAATTGCTTCCGAGATTATCATAGTGAGAAAATGGTGAGGATCAATAAATTAGAAGAGGGAGACGAAGAAATGTCATTAAAAAGAACATCAGAAGCAAAATGGGAAGGCAGCATAAAAGAAGGCAAGGGCAACATCCGGCTGGGGAGCGGGGCCTTTGAGGGGCCGTATTCGTTCAACTCGCGCTTTGGCGATGACACCCAGCCGACAAACCCTGAGGAATTGATAGCGGCGGCGCATGCGGGCTGTTTCACAATGGCGTTTTCGGGCTTTCTCGGTCGTTCGGGGTACGAGGCGACGAGCATCGAAACCAAAGCTGTAGTGCATCTCGAGAAAGAAGGCGAAGGTTTTTCGATTCCTAAGATCGACCTGATCATGGAGGCAACTGTGCCGAATATTGCTAACGACGAGTTTCAGGAAATAGCAAAAACGGCCAAGGAAAAATGTCCTGTTTCGAGGGTGCTTGCCGGTGCCGAGATCACGCTCGAAGCCAAGCTCAAAGAGATTGGAAAAGGAGCTTAAATTCCTCGCCACGCCCGATAAGGGCGAAGTCTCGGCCATTTTGTTAAAGCCGGCGGGGGCAACACATTTGCTCGTGCTTGGGCACGGTGCGAGCACTAACATGCGCCACGCGACGATGCAGAGCATATCGGATGCACTTGCAGAGTGCGGGATCGCGACGTTTCGGTACAACTTTCCTTATTCTGAAAAAGGCGGCGGGCGAAATTCGACCGAGACGTGCGTGGCAACAATAAGGTCGGCGGTTAAATCCGCCCATCGCGTGGCTCCCGAGTTGCCCCTGCTGGCGGGCGGCCATTCGTTCGGCGGCCGGATGACAACCACCGCCCAAAGCGAAGAGCCGCTCGAGGAAGTGGAGGGCCTTGTCCTTTTTTCTTTCCCTCTGCACCTTCCGGGCCGGCCCGACATAAAACGTGCGGAGCATCTCGATAAGATCAACATCCCCATGCTCTTCCTTTCCGGCACGCGGGACGAGCTTGCAACGCTCGACTTGCTCGAACCCGCGATAACAAATCTCGGCGATCGCGCGACCCTTCACCTGCTCGACACCGCAAATCACAGCTACAAGGTGCTCAAAAAGACGCGCGATTCCAGCGAAGATGTCTTAGCCGAGATGGCCCGTGTGACCGCAGAGTGGGCAGGGGCACTTGCATAGATTTGACTCTCCTATAAAATACGCGTATTAGCCAGCGGCCGCGGTTTGGCTGAACGGCGAAACCGTTTAACAAAAAGCAAGTACGGGGCGGCTACGCCCGCGAGGATCACCGGGTGGAAAATATGCGTATCAAAGCCATAATTTTGTTATTTTTGCTGACGCTTCTGACAGCGGTCAGCGTCGACTCGCAACATCATGAGCCTTCCGGCGGAAAGCCTTCAGGCGTCGTGGATCTCGGCGAGATCAGCTTTCCCACTTCCGGGTCTGCTGCAGCGCAGAAGCATTTTATCGAGGGGGTTCTGTTGCTTCATAGCTTTGAGTACCCGAGAGCGAGAAGATCCTTTGCCGAGGCATCAAAAGTTGATTCGTCGCTTGCTATGGCCTATTGGGGCGAGGCGATGACGCACGATCACCGCATCTGGGGCGAACAAGACCAGCCTTCCGCGCTTGCAGCACTTGCCAGGCTTGCTCCGACGCCGGCGGAACGCCGGGCAAAGGCACCGACCGAGCGCGAGAAAATGTATTTTGACGCGGTCGAGCGGCTTTATGCCGAAGGAAAACAAACTGAGGTTGCGACAGTGTATTCAAAAGCGATGGAGGCGATCACAAAACAGTTTCCTGATGATCTTGAGGCCCGTGCCTTGTATGCTCTTTCTCTTCTGGGATTAACTGGCACGACGAGAAACACGGAAAACTATATACGCGCCGCCGCTGTCGTCGAAGAGATCTACGAAAAGAATCCAAAGCATCCCGGAGCTCTCCATTACCTCATCCATGCGTATGACGATCCCGTGCATGCACCGTTGGGTCTTCGGGCCGCTCGCGTTTATGGCACAATTGCTCGCGGAGCTTCACATGCCCAACACATGCCGTCGCATATTTTTTTCGCGTTAGGC
>JBGSXN010000220.1:0-4088 GCA_041751355.1 Pyrinomonadaceae bacterium | reverse complement strand
CGCTCGAAGATATCAAGGCATACGAAAAGACGAAAACGAAGACCGAAGAAGTGAAATTGGGACAGGATGTACCGGTCGAGCTGCGCTATGAAACGATCGTCGTCGAGAACGGCACGCTCAAGATCTATAGAGATGTATATGAACGAGGTACGAATACCGAGGAGAATTTACGGCGGACCCTCTCCGAGTTTGGCGTTCAGCTCGATTCTCTTGATGATGCTACGCGAAAGAAACTGCTGGACGGTATCGAGGCCATGGCCGTCGATGCAAGCGGTAAGCCGGTCGACGCAGCCAACGCGAACTCTAATAAGTCGAAGTCGAATAATTCAAATTCCTCCGGCCGTGTGACCCGGAACATCAAGGGTGCAAAGGAATTATCATTCACTCTACCGGAACTGGCGGGAAAGGGTTACCCGGCCGCTGTCGGGATAAAATCTTAATTCTTTTAAGTTTCGTTTAGCGGGGCTTTGGAGTCGGCTTGACAGCCGGCTCTTTTTTGGGTGGCCGTGTTTCAGTTATGTCCGGAACCCAGAAATCACGATTTTCATTGGAGACCTTTTTCAAACCGAGGTCGGGCAGATCTTCTTCCGCAGCCCCGATATATGTAAAATGCGGCAGATCGGAAACGACCGTTTGGAACCAACCGTTTTCGGCAAGGATCGCCCGTATTCGAGGGTTGTCAAATTCCTTAACATCCAGGGCAAGCATCGCAATATGCTGTGACGATCCGGGTGGAGCAACGGAATAAATGATCGATTTGTTCAAGCTTTTTGCAAAAAAGAGCCCGAACCGTTCCAGCGTTAGGATCTCATTGACCTGGGCACGGATCGGCAGACGGCGTATCCTGTCAGCTTCTGCGGCCCGTAACCGTCCGCGGCCGACCCAGTAGATAAGACCAGGATCTACACGGCTCTTCCAGAGATTGACGGTCTGGTTATATCCTCGACGACCCGAATCGACACCCCGCGGCGAGATCGTAAGCTTTTCTTTACGGGCCTGCTTAACAGCCGATTCCAACGCCCTCATCGCGGGTTTCTGCAGCTCGATATTTATCCCGCCGATTCGTTCGGTTTCTGTCTTGACGGATCTTTGCCATCCCAGAACTTCTTCTTCATTATCGAAGACTATCTTGCTCGGCGGCACGGCTCCGTTCCGGGTCACAAACACGGCGCCGTATTCACGCAAAAGCAATTCGCCTGCATCGTCGGTCGGGAATTCGAAATTCTTGGGTAGAGCTTTAAAATATTTTGGATTGACACGGTTTTCCATCGGCATCCTTTCCATCGCGGTCTCGGGAACGGAAATACCTGCCTCGACGGCAAGCGGGGTGGTAAGTGATGATACGCCCAGGCCGATCAAGACGAGGATCGTAAGCAGGGTTCGGTCTAACATGATATCTATGTGTCGATTGAAAAATCGCGGATCGTTTCTATCGCGGCATCAATATGGCCTTTCATATACTCGTCGCGTTCTATAAAGGGTATTCGTCGACGCAGAGTATGATACAGCTTTCGAGTTCCCACGCCAAGGGTTTTATCGCTTCCGATCACCCTCTTACGCAGGTCCACGCCCTGCGCGGCACAGAATGCTTCGAGGGCGAGAATGGTCTCGAGGTTGTCTCCGACAGTTCGTAACTTGAGAGCGGCCGTTGCTCCCATCGACACATGGTCCTCGACGTTCGCCGAGCTGGGAATCGTATCAACGCTTG
Source organism: Pyrinomonadaceae bacterium (assembly GCA_041751355.1). Classification (GTDB taxonomy): domain Bacteria; phylum Acidobacteriota; class Blastocatellia; order Pyrinomonadales; family Pyrinomonadaceae; genus OLB17. Next base: position 2,380 of record JBGSXN010000220.1, on the reverse strand, counting down.
CAGGATGGCTAAGGATCTTATTCTCGGTGCAAAGTGCCGCTGCTGTGTACTGGACGATCATGAATCCGGAATTAAGCCCGCCGTGCTCCGTCAAAAAGGGCGGAAGGGTGTGCTCATTTGAAGCCTCGTCTGTTAGCCGCATAATTCGCCGCTCTGAAATATTACCTAATTCTGTCAAAGCTATGGTGAGGTAATCGAATGCCAGGGCCAGCGGTTCGCCGTGGAAGTTCCCGCCGCTGATGACCTCGATCGAGTCTGGAGTGTGGAGTCTGGAGTCTGGAGTCGGTGATCCCTGTTCATGCTCAAGACTCAAGACTTCAGACTCATCGCTAATAAATATTAGCGGATTGTCGGTCACAGCATTTAATTCGAGCTTTATCAGCCACTCGGCGTATGCGACGGCGTCCCTGCATGCACCGTGTACCTGAGGCATGCATCGAAGCGTATATGCGTCTTGTACGTTAGAAGGGTCGAACGTGCGGGCAAATTCACTATCTTTTAGTATTCGCCGCAGGTTGGCGGCACATTCGATTTGTCGCGGATGCGGCCTAAGTGCATGAATGCGCTCGTCAAAGGCCGCAACGGTCCCGTGCAGAGCCTCCAGCGTCAGGCTGCCTGTAATATCAGCCATTTCGGCGAGATGCCTGGCTCGCCAGGTTTCGAGCAATCCGACCGCGGCCATAATTGTCGTTCCGTTGGTGAGAGCGAGCCCCTCTTTGGCGGCAAGCTTTACCGGTGATAGGCCGACTCGATCGAGAGCATCGCGGCCGGACATGACTTCGCCGGCGATCTCTGCCTCACCTTCACCGATAAGCACGCAGGCAAAATGGGCTAACGGTGCAAGATCGCCGCTGGCGCCGAGACTTCCCTTTTCCGGAATCACGGGATGGACCCCGTGATTAAGCATTTCGAGAATTAGCTCAAGAGTCTTGACCCTGATACCCGAATAGCCGCGAGCGAGGGTATTTGCCCGGATGAGCATAATCGCCCGCACGGTCGCCCGATCAAATGGTTTGCCCACGCCTACCGAGTGGCTGAGGACGATGTTTCTCTGAAGGAGCTCGACTTCTTCGGCACTGATAATCTTGTCCTTGAAAGCCCCGAAACCGGTTGTGATACCGTAGGCGATCTCACCACGGTCGAGCAGGGTCTGCACAGCGGCAGCCGAGCGGCTAACGGCGGCTTTCGCCGCTTCGGATAGCGAAACGCGCGGCTCGCCCGGCTCGCCGTATGCAACGGCGATGACGTCTTCAAATGTAAGGCTCTCGCCATCGATAATGATCTCGTTCATTTAGTTCTGAAACACGGCTCTCGCATCCTCCGTGTCATGATCATATTCGAGCGATCCGTCAAAGACCTCCCTGCCGCCCTTAAACACCCTTGCCTGAAACGCTCCGCCGATCTCATACATGATCTCACGGTAATCGACTGAATCTAGTATCAAGAGATCCGCCTGTTTGCCGGCCTCGATCGAGCCTGTCGTCGATCCAAGTCCGATGGAAAAGGCTGCGTTTATGGTTGCCCCGATCAACGCCTCGCTTGGCAGAAGTTTTTGATACCGACAGCTTATCGCCATCGCCATCGGCTGCGACGGACAAGGTGCGGAACCGGGATTGTAGTCAGTTGAGATCGCCACGGCACAGCCCGAATCGATCAGTTTTCTTGCAGGTGCGAATTGTGTTTTTCCCGCATTGAAGTTCTCCGTCGGTATAACGATGCCGACCGTATTACTCGCCGCCAACACCTCGATCTCGTCGTCAGAGATCGCATCGAGATGATCGATCGAGGTCGCACCCATTTCCATCGCGAGCCGCGATCCGCCGAGGTTAGTGAACTGATCGACGTGTGCCTTAACGCCGAAGCCAAGGCCGCGTGCGGTTTCGAGTATCCGACGTGTCTGTTCAATGTCGAACGCGTTTCTCTCCGTAAAGACATCGACAAAGAAAGGCGTTCCTTTGGCCGAAAAGTGCGACTGCTCGAACCACTTCCACGCTAGCGGAAGCATTTCCCCGCAGATCAGATCGACGTATTCGTCAGGGTTATTTTTGAATTCGGGGGGTACTGCATGTGCCGCGAGAAAGGTAGGCACTATGTCTATAACGTGCGTTTTGTCGAGCTGTTCGATCGCAGCGAGCATCTTTAGCTCGGTTTCGGTATCGAGGCCGTATCCGGTTTTGATCTCACACGTCGTCGTCCCGCACGCAAGCATCTTGTCGAGACGTCGCCGGCCCGCCTCGATGAGATCCTCAAGGGTCGCCGAGCGGGTATTTCTTACGGTCGAAATGATCCCGCCGCCGGCAGCGAGTATCTCAAGATAATCCGCCCCTTTTATCTTCAATTCGAATTCATCGAGGCGGTCGCCCTCGTAGACAATATGCGT
>JBGSXN010000219.1:0-9252 GCA_041751355.1 Pyrinomonadaceae bacterium | reverse complement strand
GCCTGCATTGCCTCGGCGGCGCCGGCGTGCATGATCTCGGGTTTGTGATATCGCCAGTAATGTTCGAATTCCTCTTCGGTCATAGACCCGTTTTCAGTGCGGGCTTTTTCCTTTAGATAATTCTCGGCCCAGCCACGTATGTCTTCGTTTGTATTCAACGCTGTGCGGGCTCCGTGCATCAAATTGTCGCGTTCCATTAATGTATCTCCGTATGTTACATTCCAATGTCAGGCCATTATTGGAGTTTATTTAGTGAAAAATTACCTATTATCGTTAGCTTTGATTCTATCATTACTGGCGGTGGTGAGTCTCGGGCAAGGCACCTGGACGGCCGCGGCACAGCCGTCGGCGACACCGGCGGCAGCCCAGGTTAATTACGAGATCCCGATCGTCACCAAGACCCTCGCCAACGGGATGGAGATCATCGTATTTCCGGATTCGTCGGTGCCGCTGGTCACGGTCGAATTTGCGGTTCGAAACGGTTCGTTTACCGAACCGCCCGAACTTAACGGGCTATCTCATCTTTATGAGCACATGTTTTTCAAAACGAACAGGGCGACCTCGATCTACCGGTGCGAGTTTTTGCAGTTTCGAAATCCGCAGGCGTTTCGGCAGCTCAACTGCGATGGCGAGCTAAGGCTGCGGCCGCAGGTCGGCGATGTTTCTTATATGGGCGAGATCGACCAACTCGGTATCGTAAATAACGGGACGACGCGCGAAGAGGTGGTTCAGTATTACTTCACTACCACCAGCCCGCACATCCTGCCGGCGATGAGGTTTATCAAGGATGCCGCCCGCTATCCGATTTTTGACGAGAACGAACTAGCGGCCGAAAAAGAGGTTGTGCTCGGCGAACTTGAACGCAATATGTCGCAGCCGGGCTATTACCTGAACCAAGCATTGCTCGAAAAGCTCTTTTACAAATATCCGACACGCAAGAGCCCGGGCGGTACCCGCGAGACCGTGGCTGCCGCGACTACCGAAAAGATGCGGCTGATCCAGTCGCGTTATTACGTGCCGAATAATTCGGCCCTTGTTGTCACAGGCGATGTGGACCCGAAGAATATATTTGCGCTCGCCGAACAGTTATTCGGTGATTGGGCAAAGGCTGAGGACCCTTTTAAACAATTTCCGCTGGTCGAACATCCGCCGCTGACAAAGAGCGAAGGCGGGATCGTGCTGCAGCCCGTGCAGAGCGTGTTCGTGCAGGTCGGCTGGCACGGCCCCTCGGTCGGAAAGGATGACGCCGCGACCTACGCCGCCGATGTATTCTCATTTATCATCCGGCAGCCGGATTCGCGTTTTCAGCGTGCACTGGTAGATTCGGGCCTGACGACGGGAGCCAATATCGGGTATTACACCCAGCGAAATGTGGGCCCGATACAGGCCATGCTTTTGACCACGCCCGAAAAGGCAAAGGCCGCGGTCAAGGCACTTTATGCCGAGATCGACCAGTTCGATATGCCCGGCTATTACTCGGATGAGGAGCTCGAGAACGCAAAGACGCTGCTCGAGGCCGATGATCTCTACAGCCGCGAGAAATTAAGCGAATACGGCCGGACGCTTAGCTTTTGGTGGTCAACGACCGGGATCGACTATTTCCGCGGATATCATAAAAACCTAAGGGCAACGACCCGGGCAGACATCTCGCGATACGTAAAAACCTATATTCACAACAAGCCGCATGTGGGCCTCGCATTGATCTCACCGGAACAGCAGGCGATCGCCAAACTTACGCCTGAGGATCTGATCGGAGGCAAGCAATAATGAATCTATCCAGTAAAGCACGGTCCGTCGGGGCCCTCTTATTTTTTGCGTTCATATTCTCTGCCATTCCGATTTTTGGGCAAACGGCGGTTGCGACTGCTTTGCCGGTCACCGAATTTGATGTCAACGGTTTAAAGGTATTGGTCAAGCGTCGGCAGGGAGCACCGACGGTGTCGGCAGGGCTTTTCATTCGCGGCGGCGTCCGCAATGCCGAGCCGCAGAATGCAGGAATCGAGAATTTTGCGCTGAGTGTCGCTGTAGAAGGAGGCAAGACCTACCCGACCCAAAGGCTCAGGAAAGAAACCTCGCGTGTGGGGACCGTCATATCGGCCGGTTCTAATTACGATTATAGTGTGCTCGCACTGGCGTCGACCAAAGCCAGTTTTGACAGCTCGTGGCAGATGTTTACCGATGTGGCCCTTAACCCTGAGTTTGCTCCCGAGAATGTCGAACGCATCCGCGGGAACATTCTCACGCTTCTGCGGTCAGAGTCGGATTCGCCCGAGGGATCGCTCGAGGCCCAGAAACGCCGGATCATCTTTGCCGAACATCCGTATTCCAATGTTCCGCAGGGCACTACCGAATCGATCACGCGGCTGAAGGCCGCAGACTTGAGTGCATTTCACCGAAAATTGATGCAGACATCACAGTTGCTGCTGGTAGTCGTTGGCGATGTCGACCCTGCTGTGCTGCAGAAAAAGATCGCGGCGTCATTCGGCAGTTTGCCGCGGGGGAATTACAAGCCTACGCCCTTGCCCCAATTGACATTCGCCAAACCGTCGGTCGACATCACGCCGAAAACCGTCCAGACGAACTACGTAAAAGGCGTCTTTGCGGCACCGTCGATCGCCGACGCGGATTATTACGCGATGCGGGTGGCCATCTCGATACTGCAGCAGCGGGTGTTTCAGGAAGTACGCGTAAGACGCAACCTCTCATACGCACCCGACGCCGAGATGGATGATCACGCCGCCAATACCGCGGCGATCTCGGTCACATCAGTCAACCCGAACGAGGCCGTCAGCGTCATGCTCGCAGAGATACAGAAACTCCGCCAGACGCCTGTCGAAGAGGACGATCTGGGACAGATGTCGGGCTATTTTCTGACCACCTATTATCTTAAACAAGAGACAAACGCAGCCCAAGTGGCCGAACTTGCCCAATATGAGCTAATGGGCGGCGGATGGCGAAACTCGCTCAACTTCCTTGACCGCATGAGAAAGGTAAAACCCGCCGACATCCACGCCGCGGCTAATAAATACATGAAGAACCTGCGCTTCGTCATTGTCGGAAATCCGGCGGATGTTAACCGGTCGATATTTCTTCAGAATGCTGCGGGGTGAGAGGTGATATCAACGCCATCGAACAGAAGGAAATGGTATCACAAGGCCCGCGTTTCTAAGGCCTACTGCATGATGGCCGATCTTCCGTGAAGGATCGTCTTTACGTTGATCACCTGTAGTCACTGACCAATACAACGTCTTTAGTGATATTCCCGCGGGCAAGGGCGAGTACTTGTCCGTCGGTAGACCACGCGAAATTCCAGATCCTCCCCGAGGGGAAATCCGTTATTTGTCTTTCGCTGTTAGCATCAAGGGATAGGCCGAAAAGATTCGATATGCCGTCGCGAGTTTCCACAAAACTGATAGTTCGTCCATCCTTCATCCATCGAAGCGTGTTTACGGCGCTCGAATAGGTATCGAAAACCTTAAGAGGATCGCCACCGCCGATAGGCACGACCCCTATACGGAACTGTGCATTTGGCTCACCTGCCAAATAATTCGCGGCGATCATCGTCTGATCCGGGGAAACCACCGGTGCGTTCGCGAGATCCTTATTTCTGAGCGGAACCTGCGCTGGTTCGCCACCCTCAGCAGCGATCTTCCATATTGATCCCGGCCGGTAAAAGAATATATATTTGCCGTCTGGTGAGAAAGTCGGATATATGCCAGTGGTCAACTGCGTCGGATCTGATCCATCGATTTTCATCCGCCAGATACCGCTTTCGCCGGATCTGTACCTGTTAAAGACGATGAATTTGCCGTCCGGCGAAACATACGGAAAATTGTCTATTGCATCGCTCGAGGTCAATTGCCGGTTCGATGTCCCGTCCCCGTTGATGATCCAAATATCCGAACCACCGGCCGCCTGCGACGTATAAACGATCTGCCCGTCAGGCGTCACGGACATCCCCCGGACGCCATCCTTTCCGCCGTTTCCGAGTGTCAGTTGCTTCTCGATCGTTCCCTTCTGATCCATTGCAACCGTCCATATATTGGAGCTCTGGTTGGTCTGTACGGTCGCGATCGTCGAGAATGTTGTCATCACGCTCGGTGCCGCATAATCGCTAAAATCGTTAGTGAGGCGGCTGACCTGACCGTCCGGGACTGAAACATGCCAGAGCTGCACGAAACCAGCATCCTCACTCGCCGACATTATCAGGGCGGTCCCGTCCGGAAGCCACGAAAGGCCCGAAGCCGTTGCCCATATTCTGTCGGACAGGGTCGTTTCCGTTGAGTCGGCAATATTAACGAGGACGATCGGCTTGAAGCCATAACCGCCCTTGCCTCCGAACGTCCCGGTTAGCGACGCGATCGTCTTGCCGTCCGGCGACCAGGCGGCCCCGGTTAAAAACTCCGGGATCTTACGCGAGATCAGTTGTCGTTCGTTGGTTCCATCCAGATCGGTTAGGACGAGTGAGCGATTAAAGTTTTCATCGAGACGGATAAAGGCAACCTGCCTGCCATCCGGCGACAGGCTGAAACTGCTGCCGGAATCCTGCATGCTGATATCGTCCACCAGCTTCTTGTCCTGACCGCCGAGTTTCGGTATCTGGAAAAGTGTTGCTCTCACATTCATCGGTTCTGCTTTGAGATAGTAGATATGGCTTCCGTCCGGTGAAAATTTAGGCGAACCGAACCGCCATTCGCTTGCCGCAGGCACTATCTCAATGCTGCTAGGAGCCGAGACCTGCCGAAGCCAAAGACTCTGTCGCCCGCGGTCCTCTTTAACGAACGCCACATATTCGCCATCCGGAGAGACTGCCGCGTCGACGGCTTGGCTTGTATCGCTCAGACGCGTGATCTTCATCGCCTGTAGCTTTAGCGCGCTCTCGCTTGCAAACCAGCCACCCGATCCGAATGCGCCGCGGTTCAGGTACAGCCAGAATGGTACGCCGGCCAAAAGAAGTATCAAAAGCCCAAGGGCCGCGCTCGCCCAATTGAATTTCCGACCCTGATCGAAGATCGGTTCAGCAGTCGAAACTCTCGTTTCATGTCGAAGGCTCTCGCGGACATTCTTCAAATCTTCGAGCAGATCCGGCATTCGTAGATAACGATCTTCTTTGCTTTTGGCAAGGGCGCGAGCGATCACGCGTTGGAGATCATCCGGAGCATCGCTGACCAGCGTATTTATCGGCGGCGGTTCGCGTTCTATCACGGCAGCGATCTGGTCGAAGTATGTCGCACCCGGAAAGGGCAATTCGCCTGTGATCGTCTCGTAAATGATCACACCCAGGCTCCAGATATCGGTCCTCTCATCGATATCGAGACCGCGGGCCTGTTCTGGAGACATGTAGGCGGCGGTGCCGATAACTTCGCCCGCCTGGGTTTGTACCAGCGAAGGTTGATCCCGGTCTGAAGGTAAATATTTGGCAATGCCAAAATCGAGAACCTTCACCAGACCGTCGGGCCTGATCATTATATTTTCCGGTTTGATATCGCGGTGAACGATCCCCTCGCCGTGTGCCGCGGCCAATGCTCCGCCGGTCTGGATAGCAATTTCCAGAGACTCGGTTATCGACAAATGTTTATTCTTGATCTGCGTGCGAAGCGTTGTCCCCTCGATGAATTCTGTCGCGATAAAATCGCGGCCCTTCCATTCACCGATCTCATGGATAGTAAGGATATTTGGATGGTTTAGGGCCGACACCGCGAAAGCCTCTTGCCTGAACCGGTCCACGCGCACCTTGTCCGCGCTGATGTGTTCGGCGAGCAATTTCAAAGCCACTTTGCGTTTAAGGTGGGTGTCTCTGGCAAGATAGATCTCTCCCATTCCACCCTCGCCGATCTGCGAAACGATCTCGTAATGAGCGATCGTATCACCCTTCTCGGGCTTGCTCTGTTTTCCGATGATCAGGGTGGCGTTGTCGTAGGCTGCCGGGCTGTCCATAAAGCCCTCGGCATTTTCAAATGAATCAAGAAGGTCTTCCACTTCCCGGCGCAGCGCGGCGTCACCGGAGCAGGCATTTTCAATAAAGGCATCACGCTCATCTGGGCCTATCCGAAGCGCCTCGTTAAAGATCTCCTTGATTTTTTGCCATTGGTCGGAACCCATCGATGTTATCCGGAAAGCTGCCTGTGCAGCCACGCCTTTGCCATATGCCAATCGCGGCGTACGGTGGCGGGCGAAATGCCCAGCACCTCAGCAGTCTCGTCCTCAGTCATTCCGCTAAAATAACGAAGCTCAACGATCCGTGCCTGCCGATCGTCCATCGCTGCCAGCCTGTCTAGCGCTTCGTCGAGCGCGACCAGGTCAATGTCGCGTTCGCCCGTCGACACGTTTATCGCCTCATCAAGCTGAAGCTTAACACCGCTGCCGCCGCGTTTCTCACGTTTCCTGGTCCGAGCGTGATCGACCAGTATGCGCCGCATCGCATTTGCCGCGATCCCAAAAAAGTGTGCCCGGTTCTGCCACTGAACGTTCCTCTGATCGATGAGCTTTACATAGGCCTCGTGAATTAGAGCCGTCGTCTGCAGCGTATGATCGTCCCGTTCGCGCCGCAGATATCGCGCGGCCTGACGGTGCAGTTCGTCATATACAAGCGGCAGCAGGGCGTCCAGTGCATCCCTGTCGCCTTCGCTCCAGTTCTTTAACAGCCGGGTTATGCTCTGGGAGTCGTTCAATAATTACTTTTCCTTGTGAGCGATTTTCTTACGAGGATATGTTCGTTGAGGAGTGAAGTCAATTTCTGCCGAGCCGTGCAGGCATAGCCGTATTCCACAGAGGCAAGTGCTGGAGCTAAACCCGCCATAAAACAGGTTGCATCCATTCAAAACCAGGGCGACTGCATTCAATTGTAAACACAAACAAAGGCGGCACCGGCAACCTCGGCGGCGGGGGCGAAACGGGCTGAACCGGATTCTAGGTTTGTTTATCCAGTTGGAGATAATGCTCCCACACTAGCTGAATCTCCGGCCGTTTAGACCGCGAGCCACTCGACCAGATTAATAAACAGACTGCTCGACGCGAGATACCGCGAAAAAAATGAGCGGATTGCCTTAAAAGTATCGCGTTGATAGACGAACACAAATTTTTTGATAAGGAGATCGAATGATTATGACTAAGAAAATAAACAAATTGAGTTTAGTGATTTTGTTATTGGCGAGCGGCTTTGTATTGCCGACCTCCATTTTCTCTCAAGGGTTCCAGTCAGTGTCGAGATCGGGACGCTCGGAAAGCAGCACTCTCGGTGCCGTACCGGGCGCAAGTGTTGATATGTATTCGCGCTCCGATCAGGAGGACTGCGACCGAAACTGCAGGAAAGATCTCGCGACCGCGAGAACGGCAACGGCCAAATACCATGACGTGGACAGAGCACTCGCTGACGGATTTTTTAACACACAGCAATGCGTTCAGCATCCATTTTTGGGTGCTATGGGAATTCATTTTGTGAACGGCCCCCGTATCGGCAACCCGCAGGTCGATCCAGCCATGCCGGAAGTGCTGCTCTACATGCCCGACGAGGACGGTGACATGCGGCTGGTCGGCGTGGAATACGTAGTCCCCGGGGCGCTTTCCGCCACGACACCCGAGCTTTTCGGGCAGGAATTTCATTTCAATCCGATGCGAAATGAATGGGCTCTGCACGTGTGGATCTGGCGGAACAATCCAAACGGAATGTTCGCTGATTTTAATCCGAAGCTAAGCTGCCCGTAAGCCTACGGCACACGCGAAACTATCCACTATTCACTACCCACAAATAGTGGATAATGGATAGTGGATAGTTTTCGTCTTACCGTCTGCAGTGCTCCGGGTCGAACCTGTGGCCCTGCAGATCCACCGCGGATCAGGTTATCGGGTCGGCCTTGCGGCTCGGGGAGGCGGGGCGTTCGGATCTGGGTGGATCCTTGGCCGGTGGGGGATCGCTTTTTGGTGTCTCCTTGACGGACGGCGTTGTGGTGCGCGGTTTTTCGCGTTCGGCGGGAGGGTCCTTTCGCGGCGACTCCTTTGGCTGCGGCGGTGTGCGGCGCGGGTTTTCCGTCTGCGGCGGCGGATCGTAACGCGGCGTGTCTCTTGGCTGTCGCGGAACGCGCCGAATCACGTCGCCTTTGGGCTGCGGCTCGAGCCCTGGCGATTCCTTTGGTGAAGGAGTCCGTACCGGGTCGACGGTCCTCGGCGGTCGCTCACCGGATGGCGGGGTCAACCTCGGCTGTACCGGGCGTTCGAATATGCCGGTCTGCCGCGGCTGGCGCCTTTCGGTGTCGGTCGGCGGAACCTCCCTTCCAGGCGGTCGCCCGCCAAATACTCTCGTGTTCCTCAGCTCGCCGTCGAGCGGTGCGCCGTGATTTCGTTTGGCAGCACCGACGCGGGCCTCGGCTCCCCGGAGGTCGCGCCGTGGTGGTTCGGCCAGGATCTCACGGCCCATACCGCGGACGAGGCTTTCACGTTTCGGAAGCTCGTGGATCCTGTCGAGAGTTCTTGGGTCGAGAGCGGTCTCGGCGACCTCTCTCGGCATTCGCCGGACGCCTCCAAAGCCCTTGCCGAAATCCTTTGCTTCGACACCGTTCACGCCGCTTGGCGGAATACCATCGACCGGCCTCTGTCCACCGCCTTTTACACGGCCGACGATCCCGACAGTCTCGCGTCCGGGTATCGGCTGTATCGGCGGATTGCCGCCGCCGTTAGTTCCGCCGCCGCGCGGAGGCCGCCGATCACGGTGGCGGTTGTAATTGTAATGCGCCTGGTGATACCTGAGCGGATACCAACAGATGTTGTTGCGGACGATGGTGATCACAACAAGCGCCGGCCGCCACCAGCTTCGCGATGTGCGGTAATAGCCGTACGGCGACCAATTCCAGTAACCGTCGTGAAAAAACCATCTGCCGTGGTGATAGGTCGCCCATCCCCAGGGCTCGTCATTCACCCAGGTCCACCCAAAGGGGCCAGCCAGCGCCAATGCCCATACCTGTACGGCGACCAGTCGGCATAGTGGCGAGTCGCGGATGCCGATGGACGCCAGACGTAGCCGTAGTCTCGCGTGTGCAGCCACTGGCCGTGATCATTCAGGTCATCGGCACCGTATATGTCATCGTCATAGTATTTGTCGTAATAAGCTTCCTTGAGTCGTCCGGCGATCATCTCGTCGCGGTCAAGCGACCAGCGGCCGAATTCGTCTAGGGCTGCTAATGAGCTGCCGGTGTCCCATTCGCCCTGATTGGGGCCGTCGATAAAAATCCGGGCACTGCGTCCGCTCTTTAATGTAAA
>JBGSXN010000218.1:0-8278 GCA_041751355.1 Pyrinomonadaceae bacterium | reverse complement strand
ACGCACCGTTATTTGGTGAGGTCGTTCATGATTTCCTTGAGTTTATCGGTGATTCCATCCTGGTGGCACACAACTCCGGGTTTGATATGCGGTTCCTCAATTTCGAGATCGCACGTGTTTTTGGCAGCTACCGGATGGCGAACCCCTGTCTCTGCACGGTCCAGCTCTCGCGAAAGCTGCTGCCCGACATATTGAATCACAAACTCAAAACTGTCGCCAAGCACTATTCGATAGACCTGGTGAATCATCACCGGGCAAGCGCGGACGCGTTCGCGACGGCCCATATTTTTGTAAATCTGCTCACCAGCCTGCGTTCCAGCGGTGTCCATGACCTCGGATCGGTCCGAAAAATGAGTTCGAGAAAATACGGATATGTTAGATGAAAGAACGCCCGAGGGGGTGAACCAGCAGGGGCTGGAAATACGGCCCACGCCGAGGGCCGAAATGAACCTGTTCCCGCTGGATTCGTTCGCCTATGAGTTTCCGGGTAAAGAGATCTGGGTAGAGTTTGATATGCCCGAATTTACGGCGATCTGCCCGTTTTCGGATTTTCCCGATTTCGCGGTAATTCGCCTGAAATACGTTCCCGACAGGCTCTGTATCGAACTCAAAAGTCTGAAGCTCTATATCAACTCTTTCCGCGAAATAAAGGTATTTCACGAACACGTGATCAATATTATCCTCGAGGATTTTGTTGCGGCGTGCGATCCGCTAAGGGTCGAGATCGAGGGCGATTTTCACGTGCGGGGAAATATTAAGACCATCGTACGGGCAAGTTATACAAAAGATCGATCTTAATGGCTGGCCGCGGCGACAAGTTCTTCCTGTGCGAATGCATGCTTGCAGCAGGCTGATTCGACGAGAGCGACGATCTCGGTTTCCAGCGGGGTATCGACAGCTTTGCAGGTGTTCCGGATCTCGGAAACGATGAGGAACTTGGCCTTTTCAAGAAGGGTTTGCTCACGAAACGAAAGCCGCTTTTCGTGACTCAGAAACGTCAGCATCTTAAGTACGTCCGCGACCTGAAACACGTCGCCCGAGCGTAGCTTATCGGTAAATTCACGCGAACGTATCTTCCAGTCATCAGAAACCGGATCAAAATCATCGGACAGCCGGTCGATCAGCTCGCGGCATTTTTTTGAGCTTATAAGGGGCCTGATACCGATGTTCTCGGCATTCTGCTCGGGGACGAATATAGTCGAATTATCGTTGAGAACACGCAGACAATAGCCCTTAAGGGACCGGTCGCCGACGGTGTGCTGTTTTATATTTTCTACAACGCAAACTCCCTGATTAGGGTACGCCACTTTCTGACCTATGGTTAATTGCATGACCGCTTCTCTCCCAAAAACTTGAGAATGACGCGATGCGAGCGAACATGACAAATTCAGGTTCGCCGCAGGGTTGGTCTGTCAAGAATAAACCGATTATACCACATAACCCGGAGGGTCTGAAAAAAAATTAAGCTCGTGTGCTAATTGGCAGACAGGTCGATCCGAAACGTAGTCCCCTGCCCCAGGGTCGACGTGACTTTCACTTCGCCGCCGTGGAGCCGTGCGAGGTGTTTCACGATGGCAAGGCCGAGGCCGGTTCCGCCGACGTCGCGTGCGCGCGACCTGTCTGCGCGGTAGAGCCGCTCAAAGATGCGGTCGATGTGCTCGGGAAATATACCCTCGCCGGTATCGGAGATCGAGATAAACACACGTCCGTGTTGACGCTCGCTGGTGATGGTGACCTTGCCGCCGGGGCGATTAAATTTAATGGCGTTATCGATAAGATTGGTCAGCATTTGTTCCAGACGAACAGGGTCGGCCATCACAGTCACTGGATTGGGGATCTCGGCTAAAACCTCGATATCGGTCGCGGCGGCATTAGCGGAAAGCGCAGTGACGACCTCGTGAACCGCGGCAGAGAGATGTACCTCGCGAAGTTCGACGGCGACATTGCCTGATTCGATGAGAGATAGCTCCAGTATGTCGGCGATCAAGCTGTGCATTCGCTCGGCATTGCGACGGATGACGGCGAGAAACCGCATATTATTCTCGCGGTCGTGAATGCCGCCATCCTCAAGCGTCTCGATAAAGGCAAGGATCGATGTCAGAGGCGTTCGAAGCTCATGCGAGATATTTGAGAGAAACTCCTGTCTGACGGTTTCGAGGCGGTCGATCTGGGTCGTTTCGTAAAAAAAGCCGATCGCGCAATTTTCGCCGTTCAGCTCAATGGGCGCGACGTGGACGTCGAAATTGCGCTTTTCAAAAGAATGCAGTTCGAGACGCACATCTCCGGACACATGTGTCGACAACGCACGGCGAAATGCTTCGTGGAGGTCGATGTCGCGAATCAACTCGCTCAACCTTCTGGCATCAAGGTCGATGATCTCGCGCCCAAAGGCCACCGCAGCCGGAACATTATAGTAGGCAATGCGCATTTGCGAATCGACCACCAGAACACACTCACGGGTCGTTTCAAGAATTTTCTGGAGGATCTGATTGGACGGATCTTCGGACTTTCGGTTGGCGGCGGCCGCCTTCAAAACGTTCATTTGCACCCAGTAAAACGATAACCTACGCCAACGACGGTTTCAATGCAGGCCGAACAATCATCGAGCTTCTGCCGCAGGCGCCGGATGTGCACGTCGAGCGTCCGCGTATCGCCAAAATAGCTGTAGCCCCAAACGTTATCAAGCAGCTGCTGTCGGGTGGCCACGCGACCCGTGTTCTGGATGAGGTGTTCGAGCAAGGCAAACTCTTTACGAGTCAGTTGGATGGAGGTGTCTGAGCAGGTGACCCGCATGTCAGCGAAATCTACCGTAAGCCGTCCGTCCTCATATTTGGGGACGTTTTCTGTCGCGGCCCGGCGAAGCACAGCCCGGACGCGGGCAATTACCTCTTTGATCGAAAAGGGCTTTACGATGTAATCGTCGGCCCCGGTCTCGAGCCCGAGCACCTTGTCGCCTTCCGCGGCTTTGGCCGTCAGCATGATCACGGGCGTTTTTTCCGTCAGCGATTCCCGTCGCAGCCGTCGGCATAATTCCAACCCTGTCATCCCCGGAAGCATCAGGTCGAGCAGGATCAATGATGGCCGGTGCTTTTCATCCAGAGCAAACCTCAGGCCCTTTTCGCCCGATTCGGCCAATAGGACCCTGTAACCCTCGTGTTTCAGGTTATAGTGCAAGCTCTCGGCAATGTCCGCATCATCTTCGATGACCAGGATGGTGTGCTGCATAACGCGACTTAACTGTAGTTAGTATTTTAACGCTTAGCGAGACTTTAATGCAGTGGCTTTACGACTATATGAACGGGAGGTTACCAAAGCGTTAAGTTTTCAAGAGCCGGTAACGCGATCTTGCGAATATCGGTCGAACGGTTTTTTCTTGAGAGTTTCGGTTACAATACGGCTCAGGTTCGAAACCGCAAAACAAGGCGTATCACGTTCGAATCCGGTTTTCATTTACTTGAGGTCATCTGGAAGGCGAAGGTATCTTTTCGGTTAACATGTTGTCGGAACTGGACGAAACCCTTAGAGAAGTTGGCGTAAACTATTCTACCGGACTCGTCGATACCTACTGTGCAGAACCCTTCTTCATTTCATCCTTCGGTCGATAAACCGCCTCAACCGAGCCGCACATTTCGCTGACAGCTTTCCACTCATCGATATTCAAGGTCAGAACGGCGAGGGCAGCCGTCGGCATTGCCTCCAGATCGCCACTTAAATACCTGATAAATCCTTCCGTTCCGGGATTATGCCCAACGACCATCACCGATGAGTGCGAATCGTCAATTTCGGACACCACCTGTCTAAGAGCCTGCGGACTCGCTTCATAGATCCGATCGTCAAACAGTATTTCAGCTTCCATGCCGCTTGACTCTTTTACAAGCTCGACCGTTTGTCTCGCCCGGGCGGCCGGCGAGCACAAGATTATCGATGGAGCGTAGCCTTTGAGGGCGATCAACTCGCCCATAAATGGCCCGGCGCTTTTTCCCCGGTCATTCAGCGGCCGGTCAAAATCTGCCAGATCGGGTTCGGACCAACTCGATTTTGCATGCCTGAGGATATATAGAGTTTTCATATGCGGCTCATTCACCAGATTCTTCCATCCATTATCTTAGAACGACATGCTGTTAATATAAAATTGCTTATCGCATTGTCGACACATAACGTAAAAGGAGGATGAGTTCGTTGAACGCAGCTCTGCTGGTAAATCTACTTGGGTTCTCAGTCGGCATCGCATTATACACGCTGCTCGCGGCGATGGTAGTGCGCCATCGCGGATCTCACCGGACGGACGGTGTTAACGTATTGCTTTTGACTACGGCGGCGCTCGGGCTGCTCTGGAACCTGGGCGAGCTATACACCGTGGGCATGAGAGATTTCGGACAATCCGAGTTTTCTCCGCTATTGGTGGCAATTTCTTATTCAGCTCTCGGCTTTTTGCCTTCGGTCGTGGTCCATTCGGCGCAGGCCGATATCAAGGGCCGAAAATGGCTTTCGTATGCGGCATACGCACTCAGCATTTTTGCCGCCTTGCTGCATTTTGCCGCCGCCGCTACCGGTGACGCCGTCCCGTCATATCTCGCTCTCCAAACACTGACACTCGGATCGGCAACACTGTCGATCGCGTTTCTTATCTTTCAATTTCAGCAGACATTGGAGAAAAAAGCTGTGCTCGCAAGTGCATTGCTCGTTTTTGCCGCGTCTGCACTACATTTAAGCGGTGAGCGTGAGGGGACATCCTGGTATATAGAGCTTGTCGCGCACCAGTCGTCGCTGCCGCTCGCACTCGTGATCCTTTACCAGAATTATCGGTTCGCCTTTGCGGACCTATTTCTCAAAAGGGCCCTGTCGCTGATATTTCTCGCGGCAATTGCTCTCGGACTTTATACACTCGTGGCCGTTCCTCTGCTCAGATATCACGAAACCCACGATCGTGACGATGTCCAGGCCGCTGCTTATGTTGTCGGCCTCTGGATCATGACCGCACTTACTTACCCCGCGATCGCCAGGTTTGCCGGTTGGCTGGTGGACACGGTTTTGCTGAAGCGAAAGGATTATGCCCTGCTCCTACGCGAATTAGCGATAAAGATCGATTCGATCGAAGAGATTCCAAATATCCTCGACGCTATCTGCGAAAAAGTAGGAGCGGCTCTGACGGCGAAAACGGCCGATTGGACCGAAGATGCCACATCGCCCGATGTACCTTTCGAAAGCGTCACTCACACCCCTGACGCAGCGGCGATCATTATTCCGACCGCCGAATCGCCGCGATACCGGTTAAGGCTCACAGACTTTTTCGGTGGCCGTCGGCTGCTATCTGACGAGATCGGTTTACTCGAATCTATAGCCTTGCTGGCGGCACGTAGGATCGACGTTCTTCGGGTCAGCCACGAACGGTGTGAACAGGAATTTCGCGAGAACGAATTTGCCCGACTGGCGTCAGAAGCGCAGTTAACAGCGCTCAGGTCGCAGATCAATCCGCATTTCCTCTTCAACGCCCTGACGACGATCGGATATCTGATCAAGGCCTCGCCCGACCGCGCGTTCGACACGCTGCTTCGGTTGACCCAATTGCTGCGAGGCGTGCTTAAGACGACGGATGAGTTTTCGCGGCTGGGCGATGAGATAGATCTGATAAAGAGTTATCTCGATATCGAGCGGGCAAGGTTTGAGGAAAAGCTGATGGTTAGCATAAGCGTTCCGAAAGATCTTGAGGGTGAGCACGTTCCGTCCCTTATTCTCCAGCCCATCGTCGAAAATGCAATAAAACACGGTATTTCGGAGAACAAAAAAGGCGGTGAATTAAAGATATCGGCGAAACGAATGAAGCGGAACGGGTACGTTTATCTAAACCTCTCCGTGTGGGATTCAGGTGCCGGAATAAACGCTAAAAAGAAGAATGGCGGTGCCGGGCTCGGGCTCGAAAACGTCCGCCAGCGTCTGGCGGCCTATTACGGTGATAAAGCGGCATTGCGGCTAACCACTAATAACGACGACAACAGTACCTTGGCGGAGATAACGATTGATCTGGATTCATTAGCAATTCTGGACAATTGAGCGACTCCGAAGCACATATGAACAAATTGCGGGTGATCATTGCCGATGACGAGCGGCCGGCGCGCGAATATTTGAAATCGATCCTCTCCGAGCTTGAGAATGTCGTTCTGATCGGTGAGGCCGAAAATGGCGCCGACGCCGTTGAACTGATAAAAAGTTCTAAACCCGATCTTGCAATACTCGACCTCAAAATGCCCGAGGTATCGGGCCTCGATGCGGTTAAACTGCTTCGCAAATCTCAAATGCCGCTGGTTGCCTTTGTCACCGCCCATGACGAATATGCGGTCCAGGCGTTTGAGGTCAACGCGGTGGATTACCTGCTCAAGCCGGTAGAACGATCTCGTCTAATGGAAACTATTAACCGGGCCGCTGAACGGCTTGAAAATACCGACTGGCGAGGCATCGAGGCCACGAAGATCCGGAATGCGGCCGCCGCTTATGCCTCAGGTACGCAGGACGGCACGCTCGAACGGATCCCGGTAAAGGTCCGTGAAGAAATCGTTCTCGTGGCCGTAAAAGAAATTGCGTCGATTATCGCGGACGGGGAACTGCTGCATATAACGACTGCCGAAAATCAAAAGTACTCGATCAATTTTCGCCTCAAAGATCTCGAGCCGCGTCTGGAAGCAAAGAAATTTGTTCGCCTATCACGTGGTGCGCTCGTAAATCTGGACCTCGTCGAGCGAATCGCGCCGATGCCCGGCGGGACATATCTGGTGACCCTGATTAACGGCCAGGAGGTTGCTTCCAGCCGCCTGCAGTCGAAATTATTGAGAGACCGATTGCTGAGACTCTAACGAACCCACGATATTGCCGCGAGATTCACCTGCCAGTAGCAGCCATCCATTACAGGATTACTGCTATTCATTGAAAACTTTGATGAATAACCCCGGAATTCGATAGAATTTTCTATTAAATTTAATTCGGATTTTAGGGTAAATACATGAGACTAGTTTCAACTTTAACCATAATTCTTTATTTTTCATTGTCTGCACTCGGCCAGAGCGGCGGTACCGTCAGCGGAAAAATTACATACGCGAGAGATGTCGCACTTCACGGCGTTTCGGTCCAAATAGTGCAGACAAGGCAAACGGCTGTGACGGATGACAACGGGAATTATCAGATAACCAATATTCCGGCGGGCCGGCATACGATCCTTGTCCATCAGGAAGGTTTTTCGGATGCTACTCGCATCATTGACGTGACGGCAGGCTCAAGTCTAACCGCCGATTTTCGGCTGGATATCGTATCACTGCAAGAGCAGGTGACCGTCACCGCTTCTGGAACCGAGCAATCGGTTTTTGATGCATTTCAATCCGTAAATTCCGTAGGATCGACCCGGATAACCGAACGAGCATCCACCTCGATCGGCGAGGTGCTCGAACATGAGACGGGTGTGGCAAAACGCAGTTTCGGTCCAGGTACGGCCCGCCCCGTGATCCGTGGCTTCGACGGCGACCGTGTCCTGGTTTTGCAGGACGGTGTTCGCTCAGGCTCAATTGGTTCGCAATCAGGCGATCATGGTGAGCCGATCGACCCGCTGAGTGCCGAACGGATCGAGGTCGTTAAGGGGCCGGGCACGCTTCTTTACGGCAGCAACGCTATCGGCGGGGTCGTTAATGTCATCAACAATGATGAGAACGACGCTCACGAGGGATTTCGCGGCTTTCTTACGGGCGTCGGCGGGACCGCCAATCGCCAGGGCGGATTCGCGACCGGGATGGAATATGGCGTCGACAAGGTTGTTTTCCGCGGTAATTTTAGTACCCAACGAACCGGAGATTATAAGACCCCGATCGGGAGAATTGATAATTCTGCCTCTTGGTCAAGGTCAGGATCATTCGGTGTCGGATATTATGGCGACAAAGCCTGGATAAGCGGCACATTCTCTTCGGATGTGCGCAGATACGGTATTCCCTTTGCCGGCCTGCTGCACGGACATCACGATGATGATCATGACGACGACCATGACGACGACGACGATGATCACGACGACGACCATGACGAGCACGCGGTTGACGTCGACCTGCGATCGCGGACTAACAATTTTAAGATCGCCGGCGGGCTCCGAAACCTGACCGGATCTTTCCTGAGCGGACTCCAGTACAACGTCAGTTTTACAAAATATCGGCACACCGAGATCGAGATCGAGGACGGGATCGAGGAGATCGGGACGATATTCGACAACAAGACATTTTCCTACAGAATGCTTTTCGAACAGCAGCGA
>JBGSXN010000217.1:0-8806 GCA_041751355.1 Pyrinomonadaceae bacterium | reverse complement strand
TCGGGCATTCCCTACCGGGTGATCGGGATACAGACCGCAAAGGGTACCGTGTTTGGCCAGCCGCAGGATAGTTTTGTCCAACTTCCGATCAAAACGTATGGGGCTAATTTTGGGGGCCTTCGCCGCGGGCGTGCACCGAATTTCGTCGCCCTCCCCTATGATGGGGTCACGATCGCCGATGCGGTCGATGAGGCCCGCACGCTGATGCGAATAAAACGGAATATCCCGTTTGGAGAAAAAGACAATTTCGGTGTCGTAACGCCAGACGCGATCACAGGGCTGCGTGACAGCCTTTTTGGAACTATCTCGCTTGTTATTTTGATCGTGCCAACTATCGCCTTGATGGTTGGAGCGATCGTGATCATGAATATCATGCTGGTCGCGGTAACGGAACGGACAAAAGAGATCGGCATCCGCAAATCGATCGGAGCTAAACAGTCTGATATCCTCAGGCAATTCCTTATCGAGTCAGCGACCTTGTCCGCTATTGGCGGACTGATCGGTCTAGCCCTCGCCGTGGTCCTTGGCTACATCATAACTGCGTTCGTTTTCCCGACGCGTATTCCGTGGTGGTCGGCTGTGATCGCGATCAGCATTTCGGCCGGGGTTGGAATTCTCGCCGGATTGTTCCCTGCGTGGAAAGCGGCCCAGTTAGATCCGATCGAGGCCCTAAGGGCAGATTAAATGAAAGAGCTGACCGGACGAACCTACGAAAATCTTCGAATGGCCCTGGCCACGCTCAGGGGCAATAAGCTGCGCTCGTTTTTGACTATCATCGGCGTCGTGGTCGGTGTCATTACGGTGATGCTTATTTCGTCCATCATTAGCGGGATCGGGATGGCCGTTGAGGAGCAGGTGAAATCCTTCGGAACCCGCTCGATTTTCATCTATAAGATGGACCTCGGCATCCGTTTCGGTCGCCGCTCTCGCGAAGAGCGTCAACGGCCGGATTTGACGCTTGACGATGCTTTAGCACTTAGACGTTTATCCGAGGTCGAAACCGCGGTTCCGTTCCTGGACGCATCAAGCGGGTTTTTTGGGAACCCGACAGTGGTTTCGGCAAAAGGCCGGCAAACAAATTCGATAAAGCTAACCGGCACGCTCCCCGAAATGGATGCTTCTGGTACGCAAGTGCTGCTCGAAGGGCGGTGGTTCACGCAGGCGGAGCACGACTATAAGGTCGATGTCGCACTGATCGGCCATGCGGTCAAAGAAACGTTCTTTCCATATCAATCCCCGATCGGCGAGACCCTCGATATCAACGGCCGCAAGTTTACCGTCATCGGCCTCCTGGAAAAAAAGGAGACGTTGTTTGGAGGCGACGGCGGGGGTGAAAGCAATACAATATTCATGCCCTTTAACTCCGCCCTCAGGATGAAGCCGAACGCCGACGACGTATTTATCCTGGCGATCGCGAAAGAAGGCAGATTGCTACAGGCACAGGACCAGATAGTCGATCTGCTGCGCGTTCGGCGGCAGGTTGCCTACGGTAAGCCAAACAATTTTTCAACAGCCACGGCCGACAGCATCATCGAACAATTTCAGTCCATTACTGCCGGAGTCGCATTGGCGATGATCGTCATATCGTCGATCGGCCTAATGATCGGCGGCATCGGCGTGATGAATATTATGCTCGTATCGGTGACCGAAAGGACGAGAGAGATAGGGATTCGTAAGGCTGTCGGGGCCAAACAGAGCGACATCTTAATGCAGTTTTTGATCGAGGCGGCCACGTTGACCGGCTTCGGCGGGCTAGTGGGGCTGATCATCGGCTGGGTACTGACGCTCCTCATTAGCCTTGTGTTCCCGTCATACGTCCCGTGGTGGGCACCGCCATTGGGATTTTTTGCGAGCGTCGGAATCGGCCTGATCTTTGGAATCTGGCCGGCCTGGAAGGCCGCCCGGCTGGATCCGATCGAATCGCTCAGATACGAATAGAAAAAAGGCCCTGCGGACGGGCCTTTTTATTTAGCTGATAAAGCTGGGGAATAATGCGGCCGCCACCACACCTAGAAGTACCAACAGCAGATACAAGCCAATACTGGCGCTCCATGCGATTGTTCCCGTGACCCTGTCACCGGCGTTTTTCAGGCCCGTCGCGTTGAGCCATATCCAGTACATTCCAAGCAGGCTGATCGACCCCAGCAGCGTATAGATGATCGGATTATCGGCCGGCAGTACAAGAAAATTCAGGTTGTCCTGGATAAGCGTTTGCTGACCGAGGATCGGGTGGATCTCTGACGGATCTTTGAGATGCAGGATCAAAGTGTTTAGCACAAATCGGATAACGCTGAAGGGAAAATAAGCGTAGACAGCGGCTGAAAAGGCCTGCCAAAACTGCAGCTTGCCGCCCATGACCATCGCAAACAGCATAAATACTAGAGCAAGAAAGGCGAATCCGATCACCGACCAGGCAAAACTCGAAACTGCGTTGCCTGCCCGGCTGACCGGACTCCTGGTTTCCTCGATCGCTTTGGCTCGTCCCGCCTCGATCTGTTTACGGGCCTCATCGTTCATCATCGGCATTTCGAGAGTCTTGTCGATAGTGAAATTGGCCACCCGTTCAGCCCCAAGGCGCTCAATAAAAAGATTTGTATATGTGGCGGAAAGTGCCGACATTATCAGTACGGCGACGAGCCAGCGTGGGTGACGCCGGAGATTGCTGAAAACCTCTGCTGGTGAAAAAAAGATGTTGCCTAACGTGCTCGGCGTTGACATGCGTTCGGCTCCGTCGGTTTCGGGCTTTTCGATAAAACTGAGACCGATGACCAGGCCCCCCAAAAGTATCATCATGACGCCGGCCTGCGTCAGGCCCGGAATGATGCCCGTAATGCTCAGTATGGCGACGATAAGGCCCACCACCGCAACGATGATTCCAGCTAATCGGTTCATATTGTCCTCTCTAAGTTTGGTTTACTGATTACAGAACGCCTTACGGCCATCGCGCCGTGAAAGTTTCACAATTAGGTAAGAGGGGCGGTTGCGCTGTCATACCCCTCAACGCGAATACAGGCCGCAAGGTGCCCGCGCGAGATCTCACGCAGTTCCGGCACCACCCGCGCACATTCGTCGATGGCCAACGGACAACGCGTCCGGAATCGACAGCCCGAGGGCGGATTAATCGGTGTCGGCACATCGCCTGTCAATACTATCCGCGTTCGTTTCAACGTCGGGTCCGGAACAGGAATCGCAGACAGCAGAGCATTTGTATACGGATGCAGCGGCCGCTCGTACAATTCCCGAGCGTCGCAGATCTCGACGATCTTGCCCAAATACATCACCGCTACGCGATTCGAAATATGCTCGACGACCGCCAGGCCATGAGATATGAACAGGTACGTCAGGCCAAATTCCTGCTGAAGTTCCTGAAGCAGGTTTACTACCTGAGCCTGGACCGATACATCGAGTGCCGATACCGGCTCGTCGCAAATGATCAGTTTTGGATTAAGCGCAAGTGCTCGGGCGAGGCCGATACGCTGTCTCTGACCGCCCGAAAACTCATGCGGATAGCGATCGGCATACTTAGGATCAAGGCCGACCCGAGACAGCAGGTATGCCACCCGTTCCCTTTGCTCGGCTTTTCCGCCGATGTTATGGATCTTTAAAGGTTCGGAAACGATCGAACGAATACTCAGCCGTGGGTTGAGGCTGGCATAAGGATCCTGGAAGATAATTTGCATCTGCCGCCTGAGCCGCTGCATTTCCTTGTTAGGCAAGCCGACGATGTTCTGCCCCTCGAAGAGAACTTCCCCGCTCGTCGGCTCGTGGAGCCGCAGGAGGCATCGCCCGACAGTCGATTTGCCACAGCCCGATTCGCCGACCAATCCGAGAGTTTCGCCCGCGATGATATCGAAGGAAACGTCATCAACCGCCTGAACAACATCGTCGCTGTTGTCCACGGGGAAATGCTTGACGAGGTTTCGTACCTCGAGGAGCGGCTTTGTTCCAACTCTTGCTGCCGTTGATGTCATCTACTTTTCCAATCTTCCCGTAATATCGCCCACCGGTCGTGGTCGCGCCACCGGCCGCCGATCTTAAGATATTTTCGTGAGAAGCCTTCTTTAGAAAAGCCAGTCCGTTTAAGCACCGCGATTGAAGCTGAATTGTCTGGCTGGACATTCGCCTCCACCCGATGCAGTTTAAGATGTATGAAAGCAAATTTGAGTATTAGCCGCACAGCATTCGTCATATGGCCGCGGCCTGTGTACTCGCTGCCCAGCATATAACCGAGATAGGCATTCTGAAATCGCTTTCTGAATATTTGGGAAAGCGTTATCGTTCCGATTATTCGCCCATCGTCCTTGAGGCAAATGTAAAAAGGCTCGATAGTGTCGTTGTGCATATCGGTGAGCAAAGCGTCAAACATCTCCCGATCATAACCAGCCTGAAAAAAATTACGATGTCGTCCTGAACTCGATCCGATGAGAGCCGAGATCTCATCGAAGTCGCTCTCTCTAGGATACCGCAGATAGACTCCGTTCCCGGCCAATCTCAAATTTTCGTTTTTCATCGTAAAGCACACACCGTACTTTTGCTCCAGTTGGCTGCTCGATCAGGGGTATCTCGCCCTCGGCACATATCTCCATTCTGTGTTCGCATCGCGGCGCAAAATGGCAGCCAAAAGGCAATTCGGTAGGGCTCGGTACAACGCCGTCGATCGTCTGCAGACGTACCGCCTTGTCCGCCCCGGCATCGGTTAATTTGGGTACCGAGCGAAGCAGGCCGCGGGTATATGGGTGTTTTGGATCAGCAAAAAGCTCTTCGACGCCCGATTCCTCGACGATCTTGCCGGTGTACATGACGCAGACGCGGTCGGCGACCTCAGCCACGACGCCGAGATCGTGTGTTATAAGCAGGACCGCAAGTTTCCGTGAGATACGCAGCTCATTTAGAAGCTCCAGGATCTGTGCCTGGATCGTTACATCGAGGGCGGTTGTCGGCTCGTCGGCAATAAGCAGCTCGGGGTCGCAGGCCAGCGCCATCGCGATCATTATCCGTTGCCGCATTCCGCCCGAAAGCTGGTGTGGGTAATCTGACACCCGACGCTCCGGGGATGGTATCGAGACCTCGCGCATGGCGTCGATCGCTGCTTCCCACGCCTGCTTTTTATTGAGATGTCGGTGGAGCCGGAGGGCCTCAGCGATCTGGTCGCCCACAGTAAATACAGGATTTAACGACGTCATCGGATCTTGAAAGATCATTGCGATGTCGTTCCCGCGAATCTCCCTCAAACGATCCGCCGATGCCGCGATCAGGTCTTCGCCCTTGAACTGTATCGAGCCGCCGACGATCTTTCCCGGCGGCGAGATCAGACGCATTACCGACAATGCAGTGATCGATTTACCGCAGCCTGACTCGCCCACCAGGCCGAGAAGCTCTCCCTCATCGATGCTAAAGCTAACTCCGTCGACAGCCTTAACCAAACCCGCGCGTGTGGGAAATTGTGTGCGAAGATTTTTGACTTCTAAAAGCATTGGCAAAAAGGATCACGCCGCAGTATTTTTCAACTTTACAAACCGTGACAAATTGAACTCGCCAAGTTCTCTGGCATTAGTTCTTAGGAACTTTGACAGGATCCGCCGGTCGGCCCGGCAAACGCACGGGCATAGTGAGTTTTTTCATGACCTCGGCAACGGCACGCTCGAGCTGCAGATCACGTCCGGCAAGGACCGACTTAGGGTCATTATCTACCTCGATATCCGGATCGACACCGTACCCTTCAATGATGTATTCACCCTTTGGGTTTGCGAGTGCGGACTGGGGAACGTTCACGATACCGCCATCCATTAGCGTTCCCCGATTGCTGATTCCCACAACACCGCCCCAGCTTCGCTTACCGACGAGTTGGCCGAGACCGGCTTCGCGGAACATATAAGGAAAGATGTCGCCGTCAGACGCCGAATTTTCGTTGAGAATCGCGATCATCGGTCCCATGAAGGCGCCGTCGGGGTACGTATTACCATCTTCACTAAAGTTGTTGAAATTTACACCGAGGACTTTTCGACGCAGACGTTCGATCAGCATCCGGGAAACATTACCGCCGCCGTTTGCTCTTACGTCGACAACCAGGCCCTCTTTTCGAAGCTGCGGGTAATACCATTTAATAAATTCCCGAAGTCCGGGTGCTCCCATGTCGGGAATGTGAAGGTACCCGAGGCGACCATTGGATAGCTGATCCACACGGCGACGATTGTCCTGGATCCAGTCAAGATAAATGAGATCGGATTCGTTAGTCACCGGCCGGATAGTTACGGACCTTGCACCCTGAAGCGTCGGTGAACCATTAAGAGTGAACGTTACGGTACTATCGGCTTTACCACGCAGATACGAATAGATATCACGGTCGGCGGAAACATTTTCGCCATTTATCGCCAGAACATAGTCGCCGACACGAGCATCGACGCCCACCTCGGTAAATGGCGAACGATAAATGTCTTCTTCATTATGCCCGCCGTAGATCTTGCCGATCCTGTATCGATTTGAGCCCCTGTCAACGTCAAACCGCGCACCAGCTAGTGCGACCTGAACCCTCTGGGGAAGATTAAAATCGCCGCCGTCAATATAAGCATGCTGAACTGTAAGCTCAGAGACCATCTCTGAGATCACATAATTGAGGTCGGAACGGTGAGCAACATGCGGAAGCCATTTTTTGTAATCATCCCGTATCTTTGCCCAGTCAAATCCGTGCATGTTTGGTGCGTAAAACCAGTCACGGTATTGCCGCCAGACCTCGTTAAAGATCTGGTTCCATTCCTGTGCCGGATCGACCTCGGTCACAAGTCCCGCGGTAGAGATAGCTTTTCGAGACCTTTCTCCTGTCGGCGTTGCGTCGAAGATCGCATAACTGCCCTGCGAGGATGTCATTAACTTTGTACCGTCCGCGGACAGAGAGAAGCCGCCGGTACCCGGGACCAAGGTTGTTTCCTTGCGGTCCTTTAACGAGAATATCCTCACCGATGACTGAGTTTCCGCCGATCGGCCGTAATAGAACGGAGCTTGAGCAGCATAAATAAGATGTCCTTTCGAGGCTGTCAAACCACTGTAATTATTCGCCGGCAGTGGTGCCTTGACCGATCTGGTTTCAATTCCGTCAAAGTCGATGCGTTCATCCGCAGATGGGGTTGGAGTTGGTGTAGCAGTGCCATCCTTTTTTTCTTCGACAATGGCGACCTCGTCACTTTCAGACGGAAAGGGATTTTTGACATCCTTGCGAAGTGCGAGGGCGTATATATGACCCATTCTGTTGGTGGCATAGTTAAACTCGGAATTCGAGATCATCGGCGCATATTCACGATTGCTCACAAAGTATAGATAGTCACCAGACGGGTCCCATGCCGGACTGCCTGAAGAAAACATTTCCGGGGTCACCCTATAGTTTCGGTTGTCTGCAGAACTCCAGATATAAACCGAATTCATTCCGTTTCGCCCCTGCATTGAGTAGGCGACGAAATTTCCTTTCGGCGAGAATTTGTAATCGAGGATCTGGCCGTTAGGAGCATCGGTTATCTGCTGCGTCTGTTTAGACGCTACCGTCACGACGTAGACCTTGCCATTCTTGTCTCCGAACGCGATCTTTTTACTGTCTGATGACCAGACCGGCGGATACCGCTGAGCGGAACCTCCCGACGTGATTTGCTGCGGTGCCGACGAGCCGTCTTGCGAAACGATCCAGACCTCGTCCTCGCCGCTCTTGTCCGACATATAAGCTATCCAACGTCCATCTGGTGACCACGCCGGAAATCGATCGTGAGCGTCAGAAGACGACGTTAAGTTTCTTGTGCCGCCCTTCTCTATCGGAACGGTAAATATGTCGCCGCGGGCCGAAAACACTGCCCGTTCCCCTTTCGGGCTTAGGGAATAAAAGCTTATGCGATTCGCAACCGAAATTTGCCGCGAGCGCTTATTAACACCATCGTCAGGGACGTTGATAGCGAGTCGAGTGGCCTTTCGAGAACCGACGTCGAAGATCTCGAGGTCGCCTTCACGTTCATAGATGATCCGATTCTGATCGTCGGAACTTGGCCAGCGTATGTCCCAATCCCTATTGCGGGTAATCTGGGTAGTTCGGCGGTTCGTCGTATCGTAGGCCCAAAGATTAAATTTTCCATCTCGGTCCGAGTTGTAATAGACCGTGTTCCCTATCCACATAGCGTCGCGGCTGGCGAACGGCGTGTCTGAGATCAACTGGGTATCGTTGGTGCGAAGATCGTAAATATAAAGTTTATTGGCTTGTCCACCGCTGTAACGCTTTTCTGGGCGAAAGTCGCGAAACCGGGGCGAGTATGCCATTTTCGACCCGTCGGCGGAAAACGACCCAGAACCTGCCTCGGGCATCGGGAGCGGATCGGCCGGCCCGCCATTTGGCGAGACAGTATATAGCCGGGCAATTGGCAGCGACCATGAGTCACGCTGGCTGCGGAAAAATATTCGCCCGTCGCTCGTCCATCCGCCCACCTGATTATCGTAACCCCAGCGCGGAGCAAGAGGCCCGCGGGATGGGTAAAAGGTCAATTGTTTGGGTTCCCCACCGCCAGATGGCATCACGTACACCTGCTCATCGCCGTCGTACTGGCCCGTAAATGCGATCCACCGGCCATCGGGAGAAAATTTGGCATACGTTTCGACGCCCGGGTGTGCGGTAAGCCTTACAGCGGTGCCTCCGCTTGCGGACGAAGTCCAGAGATCGCCGCCAAAGGTAAACACAACACGATCTCCATGTATGTCAGGAAACCTCAGTAATTTTGTCTGGGCGGCCGCGGTAAAGGCGAAGAATAAACATAGCGCCGCCGCTAACGTTGAACGAACA
>JBGSXN010000216.1:0-29995 GCA_041751355.1 Pyrinomonadaceae bacterium | reverse complement strand
GCGGAATTACCTAACGGATACAGGAACGTATTCATCCTCCACGATGTAGAAGGGTTTGAGCATGAGGAAGTCGCTCGATTGATGGGTATCTCGGTCGGCACCTCAAAATCTCAGCTGCATAAGGCGAGGCTTAAGCTGAGGGGCCTTTTGATCAAGCAGCAGAGTTAAACGAATCACAATTGCGGACGACACGAACAGACGAAACGTTGTTCGTGTTTTTTGTGCAAATTTCTCGTAATAAACAGCGTAAATTCCGCGTTTCAAAAGGCAACTAATACCGAGCACGGATAATCTATTATGTGGACTTATGAATGAGGCCGGAAGCTGGAAAATGCGACCGGCGGCCAATGTTTTCTGCAAATGAATTGCGAAGAGTGTAAAAACCTGATCAGCCTTTTTCTCGTAAGCGGTCTAGATACCGCGGAGGCCGCGGATGTCAGGATGCATCTGGCCCTCTGCGGAGATTGTGCCCGGGTATGCGAAGAAATGTCATCATTCATCGATGTTGCGGGTGATGTGACGCCGGATCTTGTTCCGCCAAATTCACAGGCACTTTGGTGCAGGATCAATAATATTATCGAGAATGAGATCAAGCCGCGGCCTGTGCCTCCGTCGGCTGAAGCTAAGAGCGGACGATTCTGGAGCCTGAGTTTCGGACAGCTGGCAGCATCTGTGCTTTGCATCGCTATCGTCAGTTCGCTGCTGACCGTCGTCGTGGTTCGAAGTTATTCAGTGCCCGAAGCAGGCGAGTTTATTGGAAAAACTTCCGCCGATCGCACAATTTTTGATAAGGTCCTGGGCAGGCTCGGCCTTGCCGAAACTCCGCAGCAGTTGCGTGAGAGGCGGATGAAGGAGCAGCAGACGGCAATCGACTATTGGAATGCTCGCGTTCAGATGCGACGCCTCCAATGGGACAGGACGACCCGCGAAGCTTTTGACAGAAATCTGCAGGTTATTGACCAGTCGGTAAGTGAATATTCGATGATCCTGCAGCGTGACCCTGAAGATGACCTCTCGGGAGAGATGCTTGATTCTGTCATGGACGATAAAATGAGACTTCTCAGGGATTTTTCGGACCTGTAGTACTTAATGATCTTAAGATCGAAAATCGGAATTGGGCTGATCGGGCCGGCTAAAACTACGATCCTGTTGAGCGTAGTTTTTTTCTTTGCGGCCTTTGCGGCTGATGTGACTGCGCAAAAGCGCTTTTCTCGTACGTTTCCGGCGGGCCAAAACGTGCGCCTAAACTTAATGAACAGGACTGGCACGGTCGAAGTTGAAGGCTGGAACAGACCTGAGATCAGGATCGTCGCTACGCTCGAGGCCCCGGCGGCCAACATCGTACCCGTCAGTGACGGCGGGCTGATCGATATTAACCTTGTCCGCGACAACAAAGGACGTGCTGACGTAGGCAACGTAAATTTCGAAGTACGAGTCCCTTATAATGCGAGCGTTGATATAGAGACGAGAATAGGAAACCTGAGTGTGAGTAATGTCCGCAGCGGGCTCGTTCGCGCCAATATATCCAGCGACGGTGATATTACACTTACAAATATAGTTGCTAACAATGTCTCGGCTGAGAATGGATTAGGCGACATATTCTTTGATGGTGTTATTCTTGAAGGTGGGTACTATCGTTTTTCGTCGATGAGAGGCAGCATACATTTGCGTATTCCCTTCGCGTCGTCTTTCAGGCTGATAGCCACTGCCCCATCGACCCGCAACATTACCCTTGGGGCATTTTCGAATAGGGACACAACTTATGTGAGCGACGGTAGGCGTGTTGTAGGAAAGTTCGGTACGGGAAGCGCGACCCTTGCTGTCACCAATAAGCTGGGCAGTATAACATTCATCACCCGCTGACCCATTTATCCAACCCTGTCGCGGCAGGTAAAATCACTGACCCGTTCGTCTCCGACCTTTTAGGCCATAAAATGAATAAAACGCTCACATTGATCGCACTGATCTTTACCTTTTCGATCGGAGCCTCACCTCAGACGTCGTATCCAAGCGAACGGACGATCACGAAGACAGACAAATTTGATTTTCGACCCGGCGGAACTGTTGTCATCACTGGCTCTCCGCACGGTTCGATCAACGTCCTGGGCTCTACTGTGAATGAGATTGAGATCACGGCCGAGATCAAATTGCTTGCGGCAAACGAAGCCGATCTGAATACAATTGCGAGCATGACGGGATTTGCGACGGATGAATCCGCGGCCCGCACGGGCATAATGAGCATTGGGAACCATAACAAATTCGGCCTCAAGAAACTGCCTAAGAACTTTCCCAAGGGCCTTCTGAAGTTGCTGTTTACAATCAACTACACGATTCGTGTTCCCCGATATTCCGACCTTGAGATCGACGGTGGGATTGGCGACCTGACCATACAGGGGGTCGAGGGATCAATAAGGGCTAATTGTATCGAGTGTAATGCCCGCGTCGAGGTGATAGGCGGAACCGCTTCTCTAACAGTCGGTAAAGGAAATGCTGATGTCTCATTCGGCGTTAAAGGGTGGCGTGGACGTTCGGCAAATATACAGGTCGCGACCGGAGACCTTACTGTAAGGCTCCCGACCAGTCTGAGTGCCGAGATCGACGCTATTGTATTGAGATCCGGCAGTATAGAGAATGAATTTCCCGACCTGAAACCGCGTGATCGAAAGGTGGCATTTACCGATCGCTCGATCCTGGCACAGGCAGGCGTTGGCGGCGTGTCGCTAAAATTCGCAGTCGGCGATGGTAAACTCAGGATAGAGCCGCTCCGGAGCCCTTTATAGGGCGGGCACATTCGAATCTTCTGTTGATGAGGTGATAAACTACTCGGGTTTATCACCTCTCTTTATTGAACCTAATATGACGATCAAATCAGATGTCTGGCTTCGTAAAATGGCCGAAGAGCATGGAATGATCACTCCGTTCCTGGCGGACCTCGTCCGGGAAAACGATGGTAATCGGATAATCTCGGCGGGATGTTCCAGTTATGGATATGACATGCGGCTTGCGGACGACGGCTTTAGAATATTTTCGTCAGTGCATGCAAAAGAGATCGACCCAAAACGCTTTGACGAGCAGTTTTCGCTGATCGAGCCACAGGTTCATCAGGCTGATGACGGAGCGAAATATTACTTGCTGCCGCCGCATCACTACGGGCTTGGTGTCACGGTTGAGACTTTCAAGATGCCCCGCAACGTAACCGGCATCGCCCTTGGCAAATCGACCTACGCACGGGCAGGCCTTTTGGTAAATACGACGCCGCTCGAGGCGGGCTGGACCGGGAGGCTGGTCGTCGAGATAGCGAATCTCGCCAATCTGCCGCTGCGTGTCTATGTAAACGAGGGCATCGGCCAGATACTTTTCTTCGAATCCGACGAAGACTGCGCCGTCTCATACGAAGACCGTGGAGGCAAGTATCAAGGGCAAACGGGGCTGACGTTCGCGAAGGTTTAGAGGAGATGGGTTCTGAGTTAGGGCGAAACCACGAAGCATCTCGAATCTCCGAGCGGTCGCGAATCGTCTTACTATTCCAAACATTAATGATGAACCTGTTCAATGCGGCCATGGACTTGCACGTTCAAGCTTGCGTCGTTAAATACAACGCTGTCAGATATTACGGACTGCATCAAGGCTGTCGCGGCGGGAAAACATTACATCAATAACCCCGACGGCCGCGACCTCCGTAACGCCACGGTGACCATCACCGACACCGAAGGCATCTCGCGAACCGTCATGCCCAACTCCCTCGGCTACTACCACTTCGACAGAGTCCACTACGTCTGTAATCTTCCATACAATACTTCGGATTGGATCCGAGTATCATTATTCCGCAAGTAGATTAGTTACAAAATTTAACGCGGAACGTTATCTCACAGCGTCTCTAAACGAGGTGCTCTTTGGTTTCCGAAGGCCGGTTCTCATCGACTACCGACCTATCGAAACTCTGATAGGTCATGAAGAAAACATGATCTATCTGAGCAGATATCAAAAATTTGGCGCCTCCCTTCTGATCCTAACTATATTGCTTTTTTACTTGGGCTGTTCCAATGCATCACAGGAGACCAGGTCCCCATTGCCCGCGCTCGAACAATTGAATCAGATCCCTCGACCGCGTGCTTTTACAGCTCCTGCTGAAGACGACGGACAGTGGGTGATGCCCGCTAAGGACTACGCGAGCACTCGCTTCAGCGGTATGTCCGATATCAATGTAGAGAATGCTGCGAATCTTCAAGTGGCATGGACCTTTGCCACCGGACTCACCAATGGACATGAGGCCGCACCTCTCATTGTGAACAACACGATGTACGTCATCACGCCCTATCCAAATATCTTATATGCGCTTGATCTAACCCAGCCCGGGGCGCCAATGAAGTGGAAATACGAGCCCAAACCCGTGCCCGCGTCCCAGGGCGTTGCATGCTGTGATGTGGTCAACCGCGGCGGTGCCTATTATAACGGCAAGATCTTTTACAACACGCTGGACAACCACACGGTGGCAGTCAATGCCGATACGGGCGAAGAGGTTTGGAAGACCAAGGTTGGCGACATCAACCTAGGCGAATCAATGACGATGGCTCCCCTGGTTGTGAAAGGCAAGGTGCTGGTTGGAAACTCCGGCGGCGAATTCGGCGTGCGCGGCAAGATCGCCGCACTAAATTCTGAAACCGGCAATATCGATTGGCTGGCCTACAACACCGGCCCCGATGCCGATGTGCTGATAGGTGAGAATTTCAAACCTTTTTACCCGGATGACCAAGGGCCGGACCTTGGGGTGAGCACCTGGCTTCCCGATCAATGGAAGATCGGCGGCGGAACAGTTTGGGGATGGATCTCATACGACGCCGAGCTCGATCTTATTTACTACGGCACGGGCAATCCCGGTCCGTGGAATCCGGAGATCCGCCCCGGCGACAACAAATGGACGTGCGGCATATTTGCTCGCAAGCCCGACACTGGCGAAGCCATCTGGGCATATCAGTTCAGTCCGCACGACGAGTTCGATTACGACGGCGTGAACGAGAACATTCTCATTGACATGCAGATCAACGGCCAAATACGAAAAACGCTCGTGCGGCCCGAGCGGAACGGTCACATGTACGTAATGGACCGAGCCACCGGTGAAATACTGTCTGCTGAAACGTTCGCACACGTAACGGTCACCGACGGAGTTGATCTCACCACTGGGAAGCCTAACAAAGTCGAAGAGAAAGCAACGGGGTTTGGGAGGGTCGTGCGCGACATCTGCCCGTCAGCCCCGGGAGCAAAGGATTGGCAGCCATCGGCGTTTTCACCCCAAACAGGTCTGCTGTACGTTCCCCATCAGAACCTCTGTATGGAAATGGAGGGACTCGAAGCGAACTACATCGCCGGCACCCCCTACGTGGGTGCAAACGTCAGGATGTATGCCGGTCCCGGTGGCCACCGCGGAGAGTTTACCGCATGGGATCCTGTCGCCGGACATGCGGCCTGGAAGATCCGTGAGAACTTCCCCGTCTGGAGCGGAGCACTTGTAACTGCGGGCGACGTGGCGTTTTACGGAACGATGGAAGGCTGGTTCAAAGCGGTCAACGCTCGAACGGGTGAGTTGCTCTGGCAGTTCAAAACAGCGTCCGGGATCATCGGGCAGCCGGTCACATACCGCGGGCCCGACGGAAAGCAATATGTCTCGATCCTTTCCGGTGTCGGCGGATGGGCTGGCGCGATAGTTGTCGGCGGACTTGATCCGCGTGACCCTACCGGCGCACTTGGCTTCGTAGGTGCAATGTCTGATTTGCCGGACTACACAAACAAGGGAGGCGTTCTTTATACGTTTGCACTCCCCTAGATAAAATGACGTTTACGTGGCTATCACAACTAGGGTTCCTAATCACCTTGATCGCTTATGCATCAGGATGTGCAAACAGCGTCCAAACTAGTGCCGAGCCATACCCCGAACCGCCTGTTATCGAACCGCGTCACAGTACTACCGCATTACGCGTTTGTTCCGATCCCAATAACCTGCCTTTCTCTAACGAGGAACGCCAGGGATTTGAGAACAAGATCGCCGACGTACTAGGCGACGAACTCGGGCTTCCAGTGGAATACACTTGGTGGGCTCAGCGGCGAGGTTTCATTCGAAACACGCTGCGCGATGCGAAATGTGATGTAGTTATTGGCGTCCCCACCAGTTTCGAACTCGCGCTCACCTCGCGGCCCTATTACAAATCTACTTACGTCTTTGTCACTCGCGACGACAGGCGTCTTGCCATAGACGGACTGGACGATCCCATCCTCAAGGAGCTTTCGATCGGGGCGCACTTGATCGGCGATGATAATGCAAACGCGCCGCCGCTGCACGCTCTAAACCGTCGCGGCATAACCCATAACATCGTCGGCTACACAGTTTATGGCGACTACAAAGAGGATTCGCCTCCGTCGCGACTTATTAAAGCCGTAGAAGCAGGGGAGATCGATGTCGGCATGGCATGGGGACCTCTCGCCGGATACTTTGCGAAGCGAAGCAAAGTCGGCTTGTCGATCGTTCCGGTCAAACCAGAGATTGACCTACCGTACTTACCCATGGCCTACGAAATATCGATAGGCGTGCGGCGGGGCGAAGGTGAGTTTCTGACGCTGCTCGAAGAGGCGCTGGACCGTCGCCGGGACGAAGTGAACGCGATTCTCAAGGATTTCGGGGTGCCCAACATCATGAAGGGTCCCCCGCCGCCGCGTCTGCAAGCGCCAGGAGGTTTTAGATGATTGAGCGAAAGGTGATCGTCGCGGTTTTCGTTGCCATCAGTGCATTGACTTTTAAGGCATGCACGGACGAACGTTCACTCGTTCATGACTCTCCGCTTTACGGCGGAACCTCTCCACGCGCTCAACAGATCGAGCTTGTTCCAGGCCTGCCTCGAAGCCGACCGGCGTTCGATCCGGAATTCTTCGACGCATCAGAAGCAGTTTTGGTCGAGGGCAAGCGCCTTTACGGCTGGTATAACTGTGCGGGATGCCATTTTAACGGGGGCGGCGGCATCGGGCCGCCTCTTATGAACAATGAGTGGATATACGGCGGCGAGCCGCACGTCATTGCGGACTCGATCATTAACGGACGGCCGCAGGGCATGCCTGCATATGGCGATCGCATTCCCGCAGCACATGTCGGCCCTA
Organism: Pyrinomonadaceae bacterium; assembly: GCA_041751355.1. GTDB lineage: Bacteria > Acidobacteriota > Blastocatellia > Pyrinomonadales > Pyrinomonadaceae > OLB17. Next base: position 22,852 of record JBGSXN010000216.1, on the reverse strand, counting down.
TCGTCGCATATGTTCGGTCGTTAAGCGGACTGGGTTCAGCCGCTCCTCCTACGCCAACGCCATACGAACGGAAAAAGCCGCCACCCGGCGAATCAGGAGGCAGTAAAGAAGGTCCTGGTGTTGAAGAAATTCGGCAACAGTAACAGTAGCCATCAGAGAATGGGAAAAAGGGGACAATTCAAAATCAGATCAGCTGTGGCGGTCACATGGGCTGCTTTGGCCGCGCTCGGCGCCTCATGCACCGATCGGGGTTTTCAGTCTGCACTCAATCCAAAAAGCACGCAGGCGGCTGAGATCGCTTTGCTTTGGTGGATCATGCTCGGGGTCTTTACCGTGGTTTTGCTCGCCGTAACACTGCTCGTTGCTGCGGCAGCCCTGCGTCGTTATGATGGCAAATCCGGCGAACTCACAGAAACTCAAAAGCGCAACTTGGTTCTGACCGGTGGCGTGATCATTCCGGTCGTCGTGATCTCTGTCTTTGTTGTTTACAGCGTATACGTAGGACGCTACACCGCGTCCGTTCCACACAACGCACCTATCACGATCGAGGTCGTTGGACACCAATGGTGGTGGGACGTTCGCTATCGCGTCGAAGGGCGCCCGCTCGATGTGCGAACCGCGAATGAAATTCACGTCCCGGTAGGTGTTCAGGTGAAGTTCGTTCTTGAGTCGCGGGACGTTATCCACAGCTTCTGGATGCCTAACTTTCAGGGAAAGACCGATCTGATACCGGGCAGGCGAAATTTCACGTGGGTGACGGCGACGGAACCCGGCGTTTTCCGAGGGCAGTGCGCCGAATTCTGCGGCCTGCAGCATGCCAAGATGGCCTTTGTGGTGGTGGCGAGCCCCGAGGAGGAATTCTACGAATGGCTCGAACGACAGGCTCAGCCCGCTCGCCCACCCGTTACAGAGGCCCAGGTCCGCGGCCGCGAAGTGTTTGAGACCACGTCCTGCACGCTCTGCCATACCATTCGAGGAACGCAGGCTCTGGCGAGCGTCGCCCCTGATCTCACGCATCGGAAGCCGACAGACACTCGCCGCCGGATCACTGCCGAATACACGTGGACATCTCGGTGGATGGCTCGCCAACCCCCAGCAGATCAAGCCCGGGTCGCGAATGCCTAACCTCTACTTGAAGAATGACGAGTTAAACGCATTGATCGAATACCTTTCAAGCCTACGCCTTCTTTTCAACCACCATCGTGTTTCCGAACACCGTCAAGAAGGGCTACGCGCACGGCGCAGACGTCCGCCTCGACATTGCTGAGTACCGCGGATTCTCGGGTTACGCCAGCTTCGCTAACAGTACCATTCACCAGATCGGACCGATCATCGGCGGACTTTTTCTCACTGACGAGTTTATTGAGATCGGCGAAGGCACCCGCTTCGTACCCGATCACGATCAGCGCAATGTCGTCGCTTTTGCTGTCACCTATCGTGCTCCTCGCTCAGGATGGTTCATGACGTTCGGCGGCAGGCACGAAAGCGGAGTTCCGCTGGAAGTCGAGGACGATCTCCTGGCCGATCTGATGAATACGCCGGGAGCGGACCTTGTTAACTTCGAGCGCGAACGCGTTCGCCCCTGGACCGTCTTCGATCTTCAGACCGGCTGGAGATTTCAACGCAGCGAACGTCGCAGTTTAAGGTTTGAGCTGAACGTTCTCAACATTTTCAACACTCGCTACGCATACAATTTTGGGAGCCCATTCGAGGGAACCCACTTTGGTCATCGACGTATGATCGGTGGTCGAATGACCGTTGATTTCCGATGAAGGATCCAGATCTCAAGATCTTACTTATATAGACCGAGGAGGAATAATTTATGATCACACTAAACGACGCGGTTAGAATGATAAACGCCGCACAAGATAAAGCAGAAGAGATAAGCCAGCCGATGAATATCGCCGTTGTTGACGAGGGCGGCAACCTCGTCGCGCACGTGCGAATGGATAACGCATGGGTCGGCAGCGTCGATATCGCCATCAACAAAGCGTGGACATCTCGCGCCTTTGATATCTCAACCGCGGACCTTGCGAAACTCAGCCAGTCGGGCGAGGAATTTTTTGGCATCCACACCACGAATAATGCCCGAGTCGTAATATTCCCCGGTGGCCTGCCGCTCAAACGCGGAGAGAAAGTGGTCGGGGCGATCGGGGTCAGCGGCGGGATGGCCGACCAGGACGCAAAGGTGGCACAGGCGGGGGCTGACGCACTCGACGGTTAACGGACAGGGAGAAGTATATCAACTCAGAACGGTCCAAAAACAATCCGGCCGCGGTGGTGGTGATGGTTGCCGTCACAGCGGTCGCATTCTACCTGTGCTATTTGGTTGCGCAGCCATTTCTCGTGCCGCTCATATGGGCACTCGCACTCGCCGTTCTCCTTTTCCCGCTCTACGAATCCATCGAGAGATCTATCACGAGCCGGAACACCGCGGCAGCCTTAGCTACATTTTTTGTCGCGGTCATCATCGTAGCCCCTATAGTGCTCCTAACCCGCCAGATCGCGGCCGAGATCTGGCAAAACGCCCAGATAGTGGGAAAACAGATCGAGAGCGGGGAATGGCATCAGCCCCTCACCCAAAATGCGACCTTTGCCGGCATAACCGAATGGATAAGTCAGAGCGTCGATCTCGGAGATCCAATAAGCCAGCTGACAGCAATGATCCCCGATATAGCTACGCGTTTCCTCTCTGGCTCCGTCTGGATAATGTTCCAGTTTCTGATTACCTTTTTTGCACTCTTCTTCTTCTTTCGCGATCACGAAGAGATCCTGAAAGGCATCCGCCGACTAATGCCGCTTACTTCAGACGAGACCGATACCATCTTCAAACGAATCGAGGATACCCTCTATGCGACAGTGTTCGGTGAAGTTTTCATCGCTTTTCTTCAGGGCGCGATGGGAGCATTTGCTTTTTGGGTAACGGGTATTCCCGCTGCGATCTTCTGGGGATTTGTGATGGGGATTCTGGGCTTCCTTCCCGCCATCGGGACATGGATGGTCTGGCTTCCCGCAGCCTTATATTTGATGACACAAGGTTCGTGGATCGGCGGAATCTTCCTCATCGCGTGGGGAACACTAATGATGACTGTTCTGACGACGCTCATTTACCCGAAACTGGTCGGCAACAGACTTCATCTGCATACCTTGTTAGTTTTTGTTGCAATCCTCGGCGGGATATTCGCATTCGGAACCGTCGGCATTATCGTCGGCCCCGCCGTTATTGCAGTGACACTTTCACTTATCGACGTCTGGAAAGAGCGTGTTGGCGATGTTAAGGCGGCTCCCGTCGAAATATAGAATTAACTATGAACATAAAAATCCTCAGTTTAATGATCCTGATAAGCCTCGCAGCCAGCACGGGCTGCTCGTCGCGTTCCGGAGAACCGCTTGTGTATATTTCTAATGAACGCGCGGGCACGATCAGCGTAATAGACAGCGGCACAGATGAGGTCGTAGACACGATCCACGTCGGCGGACGCCCGCGCGGTATCCGCATTAGCCCTGATGGCTCGCGCATCTACGTTGCCGTCAGCTCACCAATGAACCGCGAATACAACCACGACGAGAACAAGATCGTGGCCATCGATACCGCGAACGGCAGGGTCGTCGCCCGTTACGAGGTTGGGACCGATCCGGAACAGCTCGCGATCTCTATGGACGGCAACTTTCTCTATGCATCCAACGAGGATGCGGGAACGGCCTCGATCACCGACGTTCGCACGAATGAGCTTCTGAAAACGTTGGTCGTTGGGATCGAACCTGAAGGTGTGACGATCAGCCCCGACGGCCAGTGGGTCTATGTGATGGCGGAAACCAGTAACAATGTTTCCGTTATCGATACCGAGGCGATGGAGGTCGTTAGCGTTTTCGCCGTCGGGCACCGCCCTCGGGACGCCGCTTTTTCGCCCGACGGTTCCCGGGCCTACGTAACCGCTGAGCTTGGCAAAGTGATGTCAGTTGTGGACGTGTCGCGGCACGAGGTTATCCAGACTGTACCGCTCATCGACCACCCGTCGTCACTGCCTGTGGGCGTAGTCGTTTCGCCTGACGGCAGCCGGATCTACGTTGCGAACGGACGGCATAATTCCGTCTCCATCCTCGACGCGCAAAGTTTCGAGATAATCGAGACGGTCCCGGTTGGCAACCGGGTATGGGGAATCGGCCTGCTTCCTGATGGCTCCAAGCTCTATGCCGGGAACAGCCTTTCCAATACCGTCTCCGTGATCGATACCGACGCGATCAAAGTGATCAAGACGATCGCCACAGGTGACGGCCCCTGGGGGGTTGCTATCCGGCCGTAAGAACGCAATACAAATCAGGAGGGAGTATTATGTGCATCTAAGGCGGACGGCGTCTTGCTAGATCGGGGATAAACGCCCCACAGTTATTTATAGTTAGGTTCTTAGCCCCGTCAACAACCCATCGGAAATGTTTCTAATAGCAAGCAATGATCAGCGCCCTCAATGATGTTTCCCCACGGGTTCGATCGCCTAGTACAATTCAATCCTAGGAGGGCATCATTTTGCTATCATCTGGGTATGGATAAAAACTATTCGTCAATGGCAAATAGTTTATTTTGAACGAAGATAAGTTATGTGGAATACCATCGGGGGATGCATTCGGTCAGCTTTCTGCAATCAACGATAGTTCCAGCCTTCGTTATGGGTTTCTATCCAAATGAATTCGCACAGGCTAAAATGAAGTCGCACATAATTAGCACAATGTATAAAGCAGTATCGGTGGTAATGAATGTGCACATGTAGCTGGCTAAGTGAACTTCGCGCAGGCCTTTTGGTAAATACGATGCCGCTCGAGGCGGGCTGGACCGGGCCGACCTTTACAAAGGTCTAGAATCATTGAACCATGAAACGATCCTTATCTTTTTTTCTTCTTTTAATACTTCCTATAACTACGCTGGCGATTGGGCGCGACCGGATAGACGATCGCGTGCTCGCACAGATCAAGACAGAGGGGTTCCAGAATTCTCAGGTAATGGAAACCGTCGGTTATCTCACAGACGTTTTTGGCCTCCGGCTGACTCATTCGCAAAATCTCAAGAAGGCGCAAAGCTGGATGCGGGACCAAATGACGGTCTTCGGTCTTCAAAACGTGCAGCTAGAACCGTGGGGCACATGGGGACAAGGCTGGGAGTTGGAACGCTTCTCAGTGGAGATGACCGCTCCGACCTACGAGCGGCTCCATGCCCATCCGCTTGCGTGGACTCCGTCAACAAACGGAGCCGTGAGCGGCCAGCCGGTCGTCGTGTCGATCAGGTCGAATGCAGACTTTGAAAACTATCGAGGAAAGCTAAAAGGCGCGATCGTGATGAACGGGCGTGTCAACCCGCCGACACCTCAATCACGCCAGGGTGACCCTATGAAGCGGTTGACCGCCGAGGATCTCGCGAAAAAAGCCGCGGCCATCGACCCGGCCAATGATCTGGATGGCGGCGGCACGACGAACTTCCTGGACGAGGAGAAGGACTGGCTTGCCGGCCTCGCTCGCGGAAAAGAGATCACACAGTTTTTCAAGAATGAGGGCGTTGCCGCCCTTGTCCTGCCGAGCAGCCGGCCGCATGGAGTGCTCTCGGTGCAGGGCTCGTATTTTGCCGATCCGGCTGTAAATCCGCCGACGTTTGTTCTCGCTCGCGAACAGTACGCGCGAATAATGCGGCTCGCCGACCGGAAAGTGCCTGTACGGCTGGAAATCAGCCTGCAAACCAAAAGCGATCCGGACGGAACGGGCTCGAACCTTCTGGGTGAGATCACGGGGACCGACCCAAAGCTAAAGGACGAGGTCGTATTGATGGGCGGCCATTTTGACTCGTGGCACAGCGGAACAGGGGCCGCGGACAATGCGGCGAGCTGCGTCGCTCTGGTCGAAGCGCTTCGTATATTAAAGGCCATAGGAGCAAAACCCCGGCGAACGATACGCGTCGCGTTGTGGGATGGCGAAGAGCAGGGCTATTTCGGATCGATCGGTTATGTACAGAAACACTACGGCGATCCTTTCACGATCCAGCTTAGGCCCGGGCACTCGAAGTTGTCGGCGTACTACAACCTGGATAACGGTGCGGGACGGATCCGCGGCATTAACCTGCAGGGGAATGAAGCTGCGCGACGGATCTTTGAAGATCTTCTTGCACCTTTTGCATATCTCGGTGCAAACACCATTACGGTGCTGAGCACCGGCGGCACCGACCATATGGCATTCGACGCTGTCGGGCTGCCAGGATTTCAGTTCATACAGGATCCGCTCGATTACAACACGCGGGTGCACCACACGAATCTCGACGTTCTCGAGGCCGTCATCGAAGAGGACCTCAAAATTAACGCTGTGATCCTTGCGGCCGTCGCGTACCAAACCGCGATGATGCCCGAGCGAATGCCTCGCAAGGCTCTGCCAAAGCCGGCCGAGGGGACATGGTTTTTAAAGGAGAATCGACCCTGATGACGATCAAACCCTCCGCTATTCTCGTGATGTTAGCGTTGCTCTTGCCGGCTGCCTCCACAGCGCAGACGCCTCGTCCAAGAGTGCGCGATCTGGGATTAAAGATCGGTGTGCTGCCTGTCGGAGCCGAAAACGCCATCACCGATGTAGCGGGCGTGACGGTCGGACAGACAACGATCATCCGTGGCGACAACATTCGCACAGGCGTAACGGCGATATTGCCCCACGGCGGCAACCTTTTCCTCGAAAAGGTGCCGGGGGCCGTGTTCGTTGGCAACGGATTTGGAAAACTCGCCGGCTCGACACAGGTCAACGAACTCGGTGAGATCGAGACGCCCATACTTCTTACTTCCACGCTTTCGGTACCGAAGACTGCGGACTTTTTGATGGACTATATGCTGGCATTGCCGGGCAACGAAAATGTTCGATCGATAAATCCGCTGGTGGCCGAAACGAATGATGGTGGGCTCAACGACATCCGCGGCCGGCACATTGCTCGTGACGACGTATTTAACGCTTTGAAAAATGCCAAAGGCGGTGCCGTCGCCGAAGGATCGGTTGGGGCCGGAACAGGCACCGTCGCATTCGGATGGAAGGGCGGCATCGGAACTTCCTCGCGTAAATTGCCCGAATCTTTAGGCGGGCACACAGTGGGCATCCTCGTACAGTCTAATTTTGGGGGCGTTCTTACTATCGACGGCGTGCCGGTTGGGCAAGAACTCGGACAATACTATCTGAAGAACGTTCTTTCGATGCAGAAGCCGGCGCGTACGCAAGGGCGTGACCTGCTGGCCAGCGACGCCCTAACTGACGTGCGGGCTTCTGCAAAAGATCCTTCGGCGGATGGTTCGATCATCATCGTGATCGCGACGGACGCACCGCTCGATCATCGGCAGCTAAAACGACTAGCCTCACGTTCAATGATAGGCCTCGGCCGCACCGGCTCATCAATGACCAACGGCAGCGGTGACTATGCCATTGCATTCTCGACGGCGAACCGCATCAATGCAAATGACCGCGTTCGGAATATTGCCGTGCTTGGAAACGATGCGCTGTCGCCGCTCTTCCAGGCGGTTATCGAGGCGACCGAGGAAGCCATTTATAATTCGATGTTTCGAGCGACAACTGTAACTGGCAACGGCCGTACGATCGAGGCCCTGCCGCTCGACAGGGTCCGTGAAATCCTCCGGCGGTATGGAAAACTAAAGTGATGTCGTCATCGGAATAAGTGATAGGTGATAGGTTAAAAGTTATAACTTAAGACTTATCACCTATCACTTATTCCGAAAATCGTATGCAAAAAATCGAAAACTACATCGGCGGTGAGATGGTCCAGCCCGCTTCATCTGAATATCTCGACAATTTTGATCCCTCGACGGGCGAGGTTTATTCGCAGATAGCAGATTCAGGTGATCGCGATGTTCACCTTGCGGTTGAAGCGGCAAAGGCTGCATTTCCTTCATGGTCGATGACATCGCCTGAAGCGAGACACGACATTCTGATGCGGCTCGTCGGGTTGATCGAACGCGATCTTGAGGCCCTGGCACTCGCAGAGAGTGTCGACAATGGAAAGCCCGTTTCACTCGCCAGGATGGTCGACATACCGCGGGCGGTAGCGAATTTCAAATTTTATGCGACGGCCGCGATGCATACCGCCAACGAATCGCACGAGACTGTCGGACAGGCTATCAACTACACGCTACGGCATCCGCTGGGCGTGGTTGGCTGCATATCCCCGTGGAACTTGCCGCTTTATCTCTTTACCTGGAAGATAGCGCCGGCCATAGCCGCGGGCTGTACCGTTGTTGCTAAGCCTAGCGAGGTTACGCCGATGACGGCTTACCTGTTATCGAAACTTTGCATCGAGGCAGGATTGCCGGCCGGTGTTTTAAATATAGTTCACGGCCTCGGGCCGAAAGTCGGCTCGGCGATCGTCGCCCACAAAGACGTCAAGGCAATATCGTTCACCGGCGGCACAAAGACCGGCGAAGAGATCGCACGCGTTGCGGCACCGATGTTCAAAAAGCTCTCGCTAGAGCTCGGCGGGAAGAACCCGAACATAATCTTTGCCGATTGCAATTATGAGGATATGCTTGCGACGACTATTCGCTCGTCATTCTCAAATCAGGGCGAGATCTGTCTATGCGGCTCGCGGATATTCGTCGAGCGGCCGTTGTATGAGCAGTTCAAGAGAGACTTTGTTGCGCGCGTTTCGGCCTTAAAAGTTGGCGACCCTTTGGAGGCCGAAACGGACGTTGGGGCCATCGTATCGAAGCCGCATTTTGACAAGATAATGTCGTATATTGACCTTGCGAAAGAAGAGGGCGGGACTATCTTGACCGGCAGCAAGGAGGTTCACATGGATGGCCGTTGCTCGGGCGGGTGGTTCATCCAGCCCATGATCATCGAGGGCCTTTCGCACGATTGCCGGACGAATACTGAGGAGATATTTGGCCCGGTTGTCACGATCATGCCGTTTGATTCGGAAGACGAGGTCTTGAGTTACGCGAACTGTGTTCGCTACGGATTGTCAGCTACAGTTTGGACCGAAAATCTCTCCCGGGCTCATCGCGTGGCAGCGAAATTAGAATCCGGCATAGTCTGGATAAACTGCTGGCTGCTTCGTGACCTGCGGACTCCTTTTGGGGGAGTAAAGGATTCAGGCGTCGGCCGTGAAGGCGGATTTGAAGCCCTTAGGTTTTTTACGGAAGAGAAGAATGTTTGTATAAAGGTTTGGTAATTCCGCGGTATCCCGAATTTCGCCCGATCGTTTAATATGTATTTATGAAGTGCCTATTATTATTATTCTTAGTACTCTCCACGGTAATCAGCTCTTTCGGTCAACAGAAGCCCCCTGCCGAATCGGCAATGGACCGCTTTCTGCGTTACGTCAAGATCGACACCCAGTCCGCTGAAGAAGCGGGCAAATATCCGAGCACGGAGAAGCAGTTGGTCCTGGCAAGGATGCTTGAGAGCGAACTCAAGGCGCTTGGCGTGCAGAATGTTCGGATGAGCAAAGAAGGGATCGTTTATGGGATGGTCGCGGGGAATCTACCGGATAGCAGTAAGGTTCCCACGATCGGGTTTATCGCTCACATGGATACTAGCCCAGCGGTGAGCGGTACAAACGTCAACGCGATCATTCACAAAAACTATCAGGGCGGTGACATCGTTCTGCCGAATGATAAAACGCAGGTAATCACAGTCGAAAAGAATCCGGCCCTCAAAGGCCTGATCGGCGACGATATCATCACGGCCGACGGCACGACGCTGCTAGGGTCGGATGATAAATCGGGCATTGCCGAGATCATGACGATGATCGACATTCTCCGCAACAATCCACAGCTCAAACACGGCAATATCGCCATCGCGTTCACGCCGGACGAAGAAGTTGGCGGCCCGATGGACGTGTTTGATATCGATGGCTGGGGTGCGAAATACGCTTACACGGTAGACGGCGGCGAGCTCGGCGAGATCTCGGACGAAACGTGGACCGCAAAGACCGCGACGATCACATTTCGCGGCATGTCCACACATCCGGGCTATGCAAAAGATATATTGATCAATTCATCCTTTGCCGCCGCGGACTTTCTTTCGCGTTTCAACGATCCGAAAATCCCAAGGCCCGAAACTACCGAAGGCCGTGTCGGTTTTGTTCATCCGTATAACTCTACGCTCGATATCGAAACATCTATCGTCCGGGTTCTGCTCAGGCATTTCGATATGTCCGGCGTCGATGAACAGGAAAAGATGATCCGTGCGATGCTCGACGAAACGAAAAAGAAGTTCCCGAACGTAGGCGCCGAGATGGAGGTTCGCCTTGGGTATTTGAATATGAAGGAGGAGCTGAAAAAGCATCCTCAGCTCGTGGAATATGCTCAGGAAGCTGCCCGACGCGCGGGCGTTACGCCAAAGATGAAACCGATCCGCGGCGGTACGGATGGTTCTCGACTAACTGCCCGTGGACTGCCCACGCCGAACCTATTTACCGGCGGCCATAATTTTCACGGCAAGCTGGAGTGGAATTCGCGAAAAGGGCTCGAGAAATCGACCGAGATGTTGGTCAATCTCGTTCAGGTTTGGGCTGAAAAGGGCCAGTAAATCAACGACTCAGTTTCACGTATCGTTTGTCGACAAAAAGATCGGGGAACTTATTCTTTAGGTCCTCGATCTTCGGCTTATCGTGCTGAACGATATACGGCTGATCGGGGTTTTTCCTCATAAAGTCCTGGTGGTAAGACTCGGCGTTGTAGAATTTTTTAAGCGGCACGAGTTCGGTGACGATAGGCTGCGGATAAGTGCCCGCCTTGGTGAGTTCGTCGATGAAAGTCTGCGCAGCGGCCTTCTGCTCTTCATCAATGTAGAAAATTGCCGACCTATAATGCCGGCCGACGTCGGGGCCTTGACGGTTGAGCTGGGTAGGATCGTGGGCCACGGTGAAAAACACATTAAGTAGTTGAGAATATGAGATCTGCGCCGGGTCGTATTTGACGATGACGGATTCGGCATGATCAGAGCGGCCATTGCTGACCGCTTCGTAATTCGCAGTTTTCGAGTCGCCGCCTGAGTAGCCCGCTTTTACGTCCTTCACACCTTTGAGGTGTTCGAAAACCGCCTCTACACCCCAGAAACAGCCGCCGGCGAATACCGCGACCTCGGTGCCCTTTTGCGCTTCGGTGTCGTTTGCCTCTGCCGAAGCAGACTCGATCTCAGCGACTGGCGGGCGTTCATTTGAACTGCTCACGATGCCACAAGCCGCGAAGATAGCTATCATTAATATGAAAATCAACTTAACCGGTTTCGTCATCGCGTTTCTCCTACATAGCTTATTCATTAGATACCGGAAATTGGATCGCAGCCGCCCGCACCAAATCTACATTTCTGGTAGAATCACACCTATTATTACATGAATGACAATGCATTCAATTCCTCACGGGCTCCAGAACCGGTTGGTCTATACCCGCATGCGCTTCGTGTGGGGAATTTGTTATTTCTGTCGGGCGTCGGCCCCCGTGAGAGGGGGACGAAGCAGATACCCGGCGTCGAACTCAACGACGCAGGTGAGATCGTAAGTTACGACATTGAAACGCAGTGCCGGTCGGTTTTTCAGAATGTTTGGTATATAGTCGAGGAAGCCGGTTCTTCGTGGGGACAGATCGTCGACGTCACGGTATTTCTTACAAATATGAAAGACGATTTTCCGGTGTATAATCGCATCTACGCCGAGTATTTTGCCGATAATCAGCCGTGCCGGACCACGGTCGAGATCAGTAGTCTTCCCACCCCGATCGCTATCGAGCTAAAGGTAATTGCAACAATAGATTGAACAAAAGGAGATTCGAAAAATGACCGCAGTCGGAACACAAGGAATAGCCACAAAAGGATTTGCAACACACGGACCTGAAGCAAGGTTTGAGCCGTTCGAATTCGCACGCCGGCAAGTTGGACCCAATGACATTTTGATTGACATACAGTATTGCGGCATCTGCCACTCGGACATTCACCAGGCTAAGGACGAATGGCACGATATGATGCCGGCGATGTATCCGTTGGTGCCCGGCCATGAGATCGTCGGCCGCGTTTCGCAGGTCGGCGGAAATGTCACCAAATTCAAAGAAGGTGACATCGCGGGCATCGGCTGTTTTGTCGACAGCTGCCGCGAATGCCCCAGCTGTCAGGCGGGAATTGAGCAGTATTGTTTCAAACAGTGCGCTTTTACCTATAACGGTACCGAAATGGACCGTGTGACGCCAACATACGGTGGATATTCGAATAAATACGTTATCGACGAGAACTATGCGGTCAAGGTCAATGCTGAGGGCGACCTGTCGGGCATAGCCCCATTGCTATGCGCAGGCATAACGACATATTCGCCGCTGAAGCGTTTCAACGTCGGCCCTGGGCAAAGAGTGGGCGTCGTCGGTCTGGGCGGGCTAGGACATATGGCTGTGAAAATAGCCAGGGCAATGGGTGCCGATGTTACTGTTTTTAGCACGTCGCCTGGAAAAGAGGCTGATGCTCGCGGGCTTGGAGCACAAAATTTCATTAACACTCGCGATCCCGAATCGATGACGCCGCTTGCCGGCACTTTTAACCTGATCCTCGATACCGTTTCTGCGAACCACGATATCAACCCCTACATCGCTTGCCTGGGTGTGAACGGAGTTTTAGTGGTTGTGGGAATGCCCGAGATGCCAAACACCATTCATCAGGCCTCGCTGATCATGGGCAATAAGGCGATCGCAGGATCCCTTATCGGCGGGATCCCCGAAACGCAGGAAATGCTGGATTTTTGTGCGGCCCACGGCGTCACGTCGGATGTCGAGGTCATATCGCCGGATCGCATAGAGGAGGCATATGACCGCACTCTTAGATCCGATGTCAGATACCGGTTTGTCATTGACATGAAAAATGCCTAGGTACATTGCATTGCTCCGCGGCATTAACGTCGGCGGCAACACGATGATCAAAATGGCGGAACTCAAGGCCGTATTCGAGAAATGCGGCCTTGAGAATGTCGTGACCTATATCAACAGCGGGAATATCGCCTTTGACTCAGAATCTCAGTCGGAAGCCGCGCTCGCTGCTGCGGTCGAAGCTGCGATTGAAAAGCATTTCCTGCGGGCGGTTCCTGTAATGGTGCGCGAACAAGGTTACATCACTGAAATTCTGGCGAGTAATCCCTTCGCAGGCCAGTTCGAATCGCACAAAGAAATGCACGTGCTATTTCTGCGAGAAAATATGCCCGGGGAAAAGATCGACCTATTAATGGCTGCCGCTCCCGATGGAGAACAGTTTGCGGTTCATGGCCGCGAGATCTATTGCCATTTAAAGATGGGCGTGGCAGACAGCCTGCTTGGCAAGGGCTTCATAGATAAAAAGCTAAAAGTGTCAGCCACCGCCCGTAACTGGCGCACGGTCGAGAAACTCGCCGTGCTGTAAACGGGCCCTGAATAAAGGAAAAGGCTGTGTGGGCAAGTGCCCAACGCAGCCTTTTCGTGTTTATGCCGATCAATTAATTGAAATCGATGAACCAGCTATAGCTGGGTGACCTTGCTAAAGGTCCGGCCAGCCGACTCTCAGGAAAAAGTGCCTCGCGTTTCCGCACTTAGGGCCGGGCTTCGAGGACCAGGTTGAACGGCGTTTCGGTCGCACGGCGGAATTGGGTGAAGCCGCCTTTTGAAGCGACATCCCGCAGCCGGGCTTCGCCGGCCTGGGCACCGAGACATGCTCCGACCTCCTGCGAACGTGACGCGGGCGTACAGATCATCGTTGAGGCCGAGTAGTAAACGCGTCCGACCGGGTTATGGTTATCGGCCGGAGCGTCATTCGCAAACGGCTCGACGATCATCCATGTGCCGTCTTCGTGAAGAGCGTGTCGGACGTGCGAGGCCGCTCCGACCGGGTCGCCCATGTCGTGGAGGCAGTCGAAGAACGTGACCAGATCGTAGCCCGAGCCGGGGAAGTCCTTTGAGGCGGCTACCTCGAATTTTACCCGGTCGCCCACGCCGGCCTCATCGGCCTTTTTGCGGGCTGTTTCGATCGATTTATCGTGATAATCGTAGCCCACAAATTCGGATTTCGGAAAGGCCTCGGCCATGAGGATCGTCGAGGCACCCAGACCGCAGCCCACATCAGCGACGCGAGCCCCTCGGGCAAGTTTTTCTTCAACGCCTTCGAGAGCCGGGATCCATGCGCTGACGAGGTTTGCGATATAGCCGGGGCGGAAGAAAAGCTCGGTGCCGCGAAATAGGTCTTCGTGATGCTCGTGCCAGCCAAAGCCCTTGCCGGTGCGAAACCTGTCCACGAGATCCGGCACAGCCCTGAGTGCGGATGTCGCTAGAATGAAGGCCCCGGGCAAGTATGCCGGATTGTTCTCGTTGGTCATGACGAACGACTGTTCCTCGGTCATGTAATAACTGTCGGCGTCCTTGTCGTACTCGACATATCCGCTGGCGGCCTGGGCATTGAGCCATTCGCGAATGTACCGTTCGTCGGTGCCGGTCCGTTTAGCGAGCTCGGCCGCGTTGATGCGTTCATTCGGCTCAGCCATCGCCTTGTAAAGACCGAGGCGTTCGCCGATGACGATCGAGCCGGCGTGGAGCGTGGCCCCGAGATCGCCAACAAATTTTCCAAGCAGTTCGTTAAGTTTATCTTCGTTGATGTTCATAGTTCCCCCAAGGTTTTTATTTTGTTATCGATAGCAGTGGGCGACATACGCCGTGCCTAAATAAGCACCAGGTTGCCGCGAGATTTTGAATTTGCAGTTATAATAGCGCAATCTGATAGAAATGCTTGAAGAATATGACGATACGACGGCCTTTTAATTTTAAGCAGTGGATCGATGAACACCGGCACTTGTTGAAGCCGCCTGTGGGGAATCAGTGTGTTTACCAGAACGAGGACTTTATCGTGATGGTGGTAGGCGGGCCGAATTCGCGTAAGGACTATCACTGGGACGAGGGCGAGGAGCTTTTCTATCAGCTCGAGGGCGACCTGCTAGTGAAAATTCAGGAGGACGGCAAGTCGGTCGATGTCCCGATCCGCGAGGGCGAGATGTTCCTGCTGCCGCCGCGTATTCCTCATAACCCGATCCGCGGAGCCAACACCGTTGGCCTCGTCATCGAACGCCAACGCCGTGAGGGTGAACTCGACGGCCTGCTCTGGTTCTGCGAGAGCTGTAACGCCAAACTCTATGAGGAGTATTTTCAGCTCGAGGACATTACTACTCAGTTTCAGGGCGTATTCAAACGGTTCTACGGGAGCGAGGATCTCAGAACGTGCAAGAATTGCGGTGCCGTGATGGAGCCGCCGCCGGTGGTTTCGTAACAGATGGCCTTTCTTGTCACAGAGCTACAGGGCCTTGTGGCCGCACTCGAGAATGCCGAGATCGATTATGCGGTTTGCGGTGCCCTTGCTATGGCTATCCAAGGATTTCCGAGGGCGACAATGGATATCGATCTGCTCATTCCGGAGGGTTCAGTAGATGATGCCCTGAAAGTCGCAAGCGAACTCGGCTTTGACATTCGAGGGCTGGATATTTCGTTCAAAGATCCCGATCTGGAAATTCGTCGAGTTTCCAAGATCATCGGCGACGTTGTCCTATGCGTCGACTTTCTGCTGGTGCTTAGTGACATCGAAGATGTTTGGGGAGATCGTGAACGGGTGCCATTTGCCGGAGGCTCGATATCAGTCGTTTCTCGGGATGGACTCATCAAGCTAAAGCGTCGTGCAGGGAGGCCGCAGGACCATGCCGACATCTACAGGATCGAAAATGAAGAAGATTGACATGTCCGAACGGGCAGTTACCATGAGGCTGCAAAAGGTAGATCAACTTCATGCTCTCTCGGTCGAGCTATTAAAGGCCGGATTCGAGCACTATAAAAAGCTTAAGGCTGAAGGCAAAGCCACAGCCAGGGACCTGAGGCGGTTCACCAGGTATCTCGTCCGAGACTTAGACGTTTGATCCCCACGGCCGAATGACAAGCATCGCTTACTTTCTTTTTACCACCGAGATCACAACCTCCGCCGGATACTGTTTCGAATGATGCACCCGATTTGTTGCCATTACGCCCTTGGTTTCATCCCAATTATTCCCGCCGGTGTTCATATTTCGGTCAAACCTCGGGAAGTTGCTGCTTGAGATCTCGATTCTTAGGCGGTGGCCGGGGGCGAAGTAGTTGCTGGTGTTCATCGGTTGGAATTTGACCTTATAAACCTTGCCCGATTCCATCCATACAAGCGGTTTGTCGTAGCCGTCGCGGTAACGCATTCGCTGGATCGTTTCGTCGAGGTTCCAGGCCTTTCCAGTCGGGTCGACGTCGATGAGCTTGACAGTGAAATCAGTGTCTTTAGCATCCGACGAGACGTAAAGCGTCACGTCGATCGGCCCGCTCAATTCAAGGCCTTCTTTCAGAACGTCCGTGCTGTAAACCAGAATGTCGTCGCGTTCCTCCATCTTGCTCTGATCGAACGAGCCGGCCTGGATCGCGTTGCCGGTGCAGCAGACATTGCCGCCGAAGGACGGAACCGGATCGATCGGGTCGTAGGTGAACAAGTCGGGCATATCTGTCGCTGGAGGATCCGCAACGAGCCTGCCGTCGCCGTTAAGTGTATTCGCCTTACCGCCGCTCGAGAGGTAAAACTTCACCGGCTCGGCCCCGGCTGGCGGCCACGATTCCGACGACTGCCATTTATTGCTGCCCATCGTAAAGTACTGCACCGTCGGGCGTTTCAAAATGTCGTTCGGCTCGCCTTTCAGAAAATGATCGAACCAGTCGTACGTCATCTTGCTGTAATCGAGCCGCGCGTCGCCCATATTGCGTTGGCCGACAACGGTGTTCTCGGTCGCACGTGTGAAGCTGCAATGGGCGACAGGGGCGATCACGGCGTATTGTTTGTCAGCCATCGCGGGTCTCGCGGTCCGGCGGATGTGGTTGTACATGGCGAGATTCGGGCCGACCGACACGTCGTACCATGACATAAAGTAAAAGCCGGGGATATCGACCTTCATGTTGTCGTGCCACAGGCCGCCCTTGTACCACGCCGCGTCGTTCGGCGTTCGCTTGATCATTGCACCACCGGTCGGAACCGGCATTTCGTCGGCGAATATGCCGCGCGGGCCATCAACAGCAGTGAAGATATCCTTGACCGGCAGATGCCTCAGAGCCTTTGACCAATCGACGGGCGGAGCCTGAGCTGCCAGATCAAATGATTTCGATGCACGTATCAGGTCTTCGCGCGAAGTATTAGGATCGAACATCGGCCGAACCTGATTTTGCTGGCCGTAAAGCCACGCGATAAAGAGCATCTGGACGGCGCCGCCGCGATACCAGTTGCCCTGCTCGTAATATGGCCCGACGCGGCCGACACCGGCTCCGAAGCCCTGCGCGATCATCGTCGTAAACGCCGGATTGCCATGGGCCGCGACCGCCATCTGCCATTCGGCGGTGGACGAACACCCGATCGCACCGACTTTCTTGTTCGACCAGGGCTGGGAAGACATCCACGTCAGGGCATCGTCGCCGTCGGTGATCGGCGGGCCGAGAATGTCATAATTTCCCTCGGAAAAGTACCGCCCGCGTTCGTTCATGATGATGTACGCGTAGCCGCGTTTTACCGCATCGAGGACGGTCGACATATCGCGGGGAGCACCGAGCCGGATATCCCACCAGTTAAAGTTATAAGGCGTACGCGACAGGATGATCGGATACGTCTTGCTCGCGTCTCTGGGCCGGTAAACATCAGCCTGCACCCGTTTGCCATCCCGCATCGGAACCATCACCTTGCGCTCGACAACCGCGACCGACTGCAGCTCAGCCTCAATTGCGTTTCGCCGGGCGATCAACTCGGGTGTCGAGGTCGGCTGCGGCTGTGCGAAAACTGCACCGCTAACAGACAAAACTAATACGGCAACAATGAGTGTGCGGAAAGATCTTCTGAGCATTACTTTATGACTCCAGGTTTTGGCGGTATTTGCTGACAACATATTAACCTTGTTCCGGCTGATCGCCTATCCGCTCGAAATTTGGGCTTGATGGCGATCAATGCCAAAATAACCCTGTGCAAAAGATCGATGTTCACACACACATCCTGCCGCGAGATATCCCAAGTTGGAAGGACCGGTTCGGGTACGGCGGGTTTATCACGCTCGACCATTACGATCCGTGCTGCGTCCGGATGATGCGGGATGACGGCAAGCAGTTTCGCGATGTCGAGGCAAACTGCTGGGACCCGGCCACGCGGATCGAGGAAATGGACGCGACCGGCGTTAGTATGCAGGTGCTCTCGACCGTGCCGGTGATGTTCAGCTACTGGTCAAAGCCCGCTGACGGTGCCGAGGTGGCAAAGTTCCTAAACGATCACATCGCAGAGATCGTCAGTGAGTTTCCCCTGCGGTTTGCCGGGCTTGCCACGGTCCCGATGCAGGACGCGGGACTCGCCGTCCGGGAACTCCACCGCTGCAAGCAGAATGGCTTTGCGGGCGTGCAGATCGGCACCAACGTCAACCAGCTCAATCTCGGCGAGCGCCAATTCCTCGAGGTCTTCCAGGCCTGCGAAGAGCTGGGCCTGGCCGTATTCGTTCACCCCTGGGAAATGATGGGCGAGGCCGATATGCCGAAATACTGGCTGCCGTGGCTGGTCGGGATGCCGGCCGAAACGTCGAGGGCGATCTGCTCGCTGATCTTCGCCGGCGTGCTCGAAAAATGCCCCGCTCTCCGGATCTGCTTTGCCCACGGCGGCGGGGCATTCCCCGCGACTATCGGGCGGATCGAGCACGGCTACGACGTTCGCCCCGACCTCTGTGCCGTCGACAACGATCACAGCCCGCGGCGTTACCTGGGCAGGATGTATTTTGACTCGCTGGTCCACGACCCCGCAGCCCTCGAATACCTCATCGACCTCGCCGGTGCCGACCACGTAATGCTCGGCAGCGATTACCCCTTCCCCCTCGGCGAAGCCCAGCCCGGCAAGCTAATCGAATCAATGGACCTCCCCGACACCATCAAAGATCTCCTCCTCCAAGGCACCGCCCGCGAGTGGCTCGGGATCTCTAGATAGTTGCAGAGTTGCGGAGTTGCGGAGTTACGAAGTTACGAAGTTGCAAAGTTACGAAGTTGCAAAGTTGCAAAGCATCGAAGCTTGCTCCGCACTGACTTCGCAACTTCCCAACATCGAAACTTGTTCCGATCAAAACCCCACCTCTGACAGTTCCTTTCCCTGAACTTCAAGTTCAAAGTTCGAAGATCAAAATCAAACCTCAAACCTCAAACCCCCCTTTTCACGTCTGGGTTTCACTCCGGTTTATTTGATTGTGAACACACGTAAAATATGCTATTCTCCCTTTCGCAATACCTAAAGAGACCGAGGATCCCACTCATGAAAAAACTCAAATTTACAACGCTTTTTGTTTTGTTCCTGTCCCTTTGTACGACTGCATTCGGGCAGGGGGCCTCGGAAAGCCCATTTGAAAAGGGCAGGCGGCTGACCGGAGCCAAAGATTGGAAGGCTGCGGCTGAGGTCTACAGGCAGATGATCAAGGAAGATCCCCATGACGAATGGGCGCATGTGAATCTTTCGTGGTGTCAGCTCGAGACAAATGATCCTAACGGTGCGATCAAATCAGGCGAGGCTGCCATCGGCATCAATCCGCAGAACGCGATGGCATATAACAATCGCGGCTGGGGCTATTTCATGCTCAATAGGTTAGAAGAGGCGACAGCGGATTTTAAGACCGCGATGCGCATCAGCCCCACGATGGAGCTTCCGCGCGTCAATCTAGGGTTGACCTATTTAAGACAGGGAAGTCACGAAGAGGCCGTGGCCGTTTTGAAGGAGAGTTTGTCATTACATCCTGATTCGATCAGGCTGCACACGAGTCTGGCGCGTGCATATTTTCAGAGTGCGAAATACAAAGAGGCGATCGAGCAATATCAACTGCTGGTCCGTCTCGAACCAGGTAAGGTTGCCCATTATTCCGGACTCGGAGGCTCGGCCATCAACGGCGGACAGCACGAGATCGCGATCGGGGCCTTTCAACAGGCCGCGGCCCTCGAGCCCGATGAGGTCCAGCATCTGAAAAATCTCGGTGTCGCACAGGGCCGTGCCGGCAAGCGCGACGATGCCATTGCTACCCAAAAAGAGGTGCTTCGGCATCGGCCACGGGATTTTCAGGCAAATTTCGAACTCGGGATGACCTACCACCAGATCGCCCGCTGGGACGACGCGATCCAATACCTCAAGATCGCCGCCGAGATAAACCCCGGCTCCGAACAAGCCCTGATGGGCCTCGGCATGACCTACGCCGCCAAAGGCGACAAAGATGCCGCCCAAACGATCCTCCCAAGACTAAAAGAAGTCTCCGAGGACCTCGCAAAGATCCTGGAAAAAGCTATCGCGAGAATTCACTGAGACTTCTTGGCCCTTCTCTGAACCTCTTTTTATTCGCGTGTTTTTGCGTAATTCGCGGGCAGGAACGCTGTTTGCGGGGCATTCCGAGCCTTGTCGGTGCTTGCTAAAGCTCCATCTTTGCAATAGACTCTCTCTTCGCTTCGCAAGCGGGCGGTTCTCTCACAAATACGAGTCCCGATAAACACATAGTTCAAAAAACGGAGATCATTAAATGAAACGATATTTATCGGCTCTCACGGCCCTTTCTCTTTCGATCGCGGTTCTTCCGCTGGTTAGGGTCACGACCGCGCAGAGTGACACTGCGTCTGCACAAACACAACATACGGTACTTACAAATATAGATGTAGCACAAATGCTGCAAAGCGGGCTTTCGCACGAGATCGTCATCGCCAAGATCAAGACATCGTCGGTGAAGTTCGACACTTCGGCCGAGGCGATGTCTCAGATGAAAAAAGATGGTATCTCCGACGCCGTAATTCTCGCAATGGTTGAGGCGGCTGCTCCGAAAACCGCTTTGCCGGCCTCGCCCGAACTCACCGAGGTGAATATACCCGATGGGCAGGAATTCGAAGTCGAGCTGTCGCGAAACGCTTCGGGCCAGGACATGAAAGTCGGCGACATTGTTGATTTCAGCGTTACTCAGCCGGTGTTCGTGAACGGAGTAATGATAATCGAAAAAGGTGCTCCTGCCCGGGCCCATATCACCACCGCAAAGGAATCAGGCAGATGGGGTAAGGCAGGGAAACTCGAGTGGGCAATGAAGGACGTTATGACCGTGGACGGAAATCGGATACCGGTTCGGTTCACGCAGCGGTCTTTAGGTGAGAGCAAGGGCGGAACCGTAGCCGTTGCCGCCGTCGCTACAACTATTCTTTTGGGGCCGCTCGGCCTCCTGTGGGGGCTGAAAAAAGGTAAGGCCGCAATTATTCCCGCTGGAAACAGATACTCCGTTTTTGTCCATGGCGACACAACAGCAAAAGGCCGGGCCACTGCACTATAAACGTCTCTATCACTCTCAAGCAATCATTTATGGCGGAATGGCATTAAACGCCATTCCGCCTTGTGTCTTTTACCGGCGAGAACCCGCGTCAATAAGAAATAACGACAAAGCGAGCGACCCTCGATCATCTCGTCAGCACGGCACCCGCCGCAAACCCGGTACTTGAAAAAAACCGCGGCCCCATAAAGCACCGCGCGAAAAAACGCTAGGTTCGGGAAGCACGCATCTGCCTCCTTAATATAAAATCGATCCTGTCTTCGTATGACCGATCATTCTTCGGTCGCCCCATTTACTCATCACTCCAGCCTAGATAATTCGATTTTGGACTATTCGAAATCGGACTATAACCTGCGTGTAGCACACAATCACCAATGGAAAAGTCAATTTACTCCAAAGAGTACTCCCTCTTCCTCGAAGATCTTCGAAGTGCCCGGGAAACAAAGGGTCTTACTCAGTCGGAAATTGCCGAACGACTTCATCAGACGCAGTCGTTTGTCAGCAAGGCAGAAAGAGGCGAGAGACGCTTGGACGTCGTCGAACTTCGAGCTTTTTGCGCAGCTCTAGAAATCTCATTCGCGGGATTTATCTCCAAGCTGGATGCGAGAATGACCCGCTCGGCAGAAGAAAATGGATTTAAATAAAACTCTTTCTATTACACCCCCGATCAGCGAGCATTCAGACACCTCGAAAAGAAGGGCCATTACCTTTATTGATCTATTCGCGGGAATCGGTGGTATGAGGCTCGGATTTGAAACGTTACCTGCAGAATGTATCTTCACCAGTGAATGGAATGAGTACTCGAAGAAAACCTATATAGAGAATTTTGGATTGGCACATCCGATCGTTGGGGATATTAGAACAGACGAGGCAAAAGAGAAGATTGTCTCTCACGATCTTTTGCTGCCGCGGTCCCAGGGTTGCACCCTGGGCTAAGTTCCACCGCCGCTCCGCGGCAAGACGCAGGAAGCGAGAACCACCGACGGCCGGCCAACCGATAATTGACCACCATCGCTGACCTCTGACCACTGACAACTACTTCATCGTATCCAGGATATCTGCGATGTCTTTTTCGGTGGTGTCGGGGCTGATGAAGCAGAATCTTGTGATGGTTTCGTCGGTGCCGGCGGCGCGAGATTTGGTGGGGGTGACCAGGGCGAAGCCGGCTTTGTGATTGCGGTAGGTCCATTCCCAATAGTCGTCGGGGGCCCAGCCGATGCGGCGGAAGAGGACGCATGAGAGGCTGGGAGGGCGAACGAGCTCGACGTGTTCGGCGGCGGTGATGAGGCGGCCGGCGATCTGGGCGAGTTCGATTCCGCGTTCGACGGCCTGAGTGTAGCGATCGGTGCCGTGTGTGGCGAGCGAGAACCATAGGGGCAGCCCGCGAAGCCGGCGGGTGAGCTGGATCTGATAATCCGAGGGGTTAAAGCCGTTGGTCTCGCCGCGAAAGATGTCGAGGTAATCGCCGCCCTGCTGATGAGCGCGTTTGGC
>JBGSXN010000215.1:0-2096 GCA_041751355.1 Pyrinomonadaceae bacterium | reverse complement strand
ATCGATAAGGCGAAATACGTGCCGGAACGTTCCCTCGATCACCCGGTAGACCATTTCCTGATTGGCAAACGACATCTCGACATCGAGCTGGCTAAACTCAGGCTGGCGATCGGCACGCAGGTCCTCATCGCGAAAACATCGTGCGATCTGATAATACTTATCGAATCCGGAGATCATCGTTAGCTGCTTTAATATCTGCGGCGATTGCGGCAACGCGAAGAACTTTCCCTGATGAATCCGCGACGGCACGATGAAGTCGCGCGCCCCTTCGGGTGTCGATTTGAGCAATATTGGGGTTTCGATCTCGATAAATCCGGCTCCGTCCATATATTCCCGCATTTTCGCGATCGCCTGTGCCCGTACACGCATGTTTCGCTGAAGCTGCGGCCGGCGAAGGTCAAGATAACGGTATTTCAGCCTTGTTGACTCATCGGCAAGGTTTTCAGAACCCGCAACTTCGAGCTGAAACGGGGGTACCTTGGCGTCGTTTAAAATGAGTATCTCGTTTGCATGGATCTCAATGTCGCCAGTCGCGAGCTTCGGATTATGCGTTCCCTCGCGGTCAACCACTATGCCGCGAACCGCGATAACGAATTCGCCGCGAAGATTCTTTGCCTTAGCATGTGCGTCTCCCGCGTTTTCCTCATTGAGTACGATCTGCGTAACGCCTTCGCGGTCTCGAAGATCGATAAACGTCAAAATGCCAAAGTCGCGCTTCTTCGCGACCCAGCCCATTAGGACGACACGTGTGCCAACGTGTGACCCACGCAATTCGCCGCATGTGTGCGACCGTTCCAAATTACCTAAAGTGTCCAACATAAGATTTTTAGCCCGCGAATAACGCGAATAAACGCGAATAACGACTATTCGGAGGTTTGTATTCTTTTCCCGATCACTTCATAAAGTGTGGCAGAAGGGTTGCGTTTGTTGTACGCGAGCCTTTCGTATACCAGTTTCGGAAATTGGCCGAAATTGATTAGCAATCCAAGTTCAAATTCGGTGGCGTGCAGGTAGTTTATTGTTTGAGCACGGTGAGCGTCTGTCAACGCCGATACGGATTTGATCTCGACGACGATCTTCTCATAGCAAATGAAATCAGGCCTGAACTTCTGAGCCAAAGGTAATCCTTTATAGGTGAACGGCAACTCAGGCTGAGCGATGAAAGGAATCCTCTGCATTGCAAACTCGTGCTGCAAACATTCCTGATAAACAGGTTCAGTAAACCCAAATCCCTTATGGTTATACACTTCGAAACAAGCCCCGACTATTCTAAAGCTCTCGTCTTTGAATATGATCTCACCCATTTCTTCATTTATTCGCGTTAATTCGCGTTATTCGCGGGCAGAAAATAAAAAAGCCTTCCTTGTCGAGACAGTCGGAAGGCGGAACGTCAGTTTCTACGCTCTCGCCTTACGGATTATTGTCGTCGACCAGAATGGCGTTCATGTTAAAAGTAAAACCGAGCAAAATAATACAAGATAGGTGCCCCGAATAGCAAACTATCGAGGCGGTCGAGAAAGCCGCCGTGGCCCGGGAGCGTGCCGGCTGCGTCTTTAGTCTTTGAACCTCTCTTCATCGCGCTCTCGGCGAGGTCGCCGAGAACCCCGGCAATGGCGATCACGACGGCCAGCGGGATAGATAACTGATACGGGAGCTCGGGGAAAAACCAGAAAGTAGCGAGAGCCCCAAACCCGGCAGCGGTTATGATACCGCCGATAAGCCCCTCGACCGTCTTTCCGGGCGAGATCGAGGGAGCAAGCTTGTGTTTGCCGAGAGCCTTGCCCGTAAAGTATGCTCCGGCATCGGAACCAAATGACACCAGAAAAAAATAGCCGAGCAAATGGGTCGAAAGGCCCGGCATTCCCTCAAAACCGACCCGCGTAGCCACAAGAAACCCGCCCAGAAACGCGATATACATTACGCCGAGCAGCGTAACGCCGATGCCGGTCAGCATTTTTGAAAAGTCATTGCCGAACCTGAACATCTGGGTGACGAGCAGCACCATGATGATCAGCGCGATCGTGGCGATCAGTAGTTCCGGCGAGCGGGCCGGGGCGTCGAACAAAAATCCGACAAACAGCGCAGCCGCGCCGACA
>JBGSXN010000214.1:0-3181 GCA_041751355.1 Pyrinomonadaceae bacterium | reverse complement strand
GTGCGACTCCGGAAGTTGAAGAAACGGGTTCGTTCGCTGAAGCCTGACAAATGTATTGATCGGCAAAGCGGCAAAGCCTTCCTTGACCTCAGCTTTAGGTGCGATGCTTGGTCGAGTAGGCGTTACCGATCCCGGCGGTTTCGGTTGACGTTTGTTGTATGTCAGCTTGATTCCGTCATTCTCAGTTGAGGCTCTCGCCTCGCTTTTTTCCGGCGACGCCTTTCGCCGCATCATAACGGCTGCCCCGATGAGGCCGGCGACGGCGATCAGCCCGATATAGAGGCCCATTGAGCTAAATATCGAGTCCTCCGCAGGCGGCGGAACCCGTCCCGGGCGATTTTGGCCCGAAATGGCCAAGGCCGCTGTAAATATTGCGAACGCTATGCTTAAGGTCCTAGTGAATAGAGTAGATCCGAGTATCATGTTAAGTATCTAGTTTGTAAAGTATTGGATGCCTGAGGCGGCGTGCATGCATCGATGGTTAAAACGGCCGGGGCCATTTTTCCCGTCATTCTGATTATGCATGATTTGGTTCCATTTGTCATGGCAAATAACAACTGTGTTAATATAGTTTCAACATTTTCCTTATTTCAATTTTTTTTCATTGTTCAGCTTTACCCTGATCGGAAATCGGTTTACAGTTATCGAACCGTCAAATTACCAATAAGAGAATGTCCGCTGCGTCAACCGTCTCAGAAACATCTTATTCGGATCTTAACCTCGTTCATCGCGGTAAAGTCCGGGACGTTTATCAGATCAGCGAAACCGTACTTCTCCTGGTCGCGACCGACCGGATCTCCGCCTTCGCTTGTGTCTTGCCGACCCCTGTCGAGCTGAAGGGTAGGGTCCTGACGGAGCTATCCAATTTCTGGTTTCGAAGACTGGAGGGCATCGTTGAAAATCATTTGCTCGAGGTGGATTTTGAAATAATGCCCGACGTTGTAAAGCGTTATCCGGAGTTGCGCGGCCGGTCGGTACTCGTGAAGAAGACAGTGGTCTTTCCTGTTGAGTGTGTTGTCCGCGGTTACCTCGAGGGTTCCGGCTGGAAGGACTATCTCGCAACGGGCTCAGTATGCGGCCATAGGTTGCCGCCCGGCCTTCAACAATGCAGTCGGCTTCCTGAACCTATATTCACGCCGGCCACCAAGGCGGTCTCCGGCCACGACGAGAACATCTCTTTTGCCGATTGTGTTAAGTCGCTCGGTGTGGAAACGGCCTCATGGCTCAGGGAAAAAAGTTTGGAACTGTATCGTGAGGCAAGTGACTACTCGATCGGCCGCGGGATCATCATTGCCGACACGAAGTTTGAATTTGGGCTTGGTGCGGATGGACGGAAGATTCTGATCGACGAAGTGTTGACGCCTGACTCCTCACGTTTCTGGCCCGCAGACAGTTATGCTCCCGGCCGTGCACAGGTATCGTTTGATAAACAATTTGTCCGTGAGTATTTGGAAACGCTTGATTGGAATAAGCAGCCCCCAGCACCATCGCTCCCAGATGACGTATCGCGGGCAACGACTCAACGCTATCTGGACGCATTTCGAATTTTGACTGGGACCGATCTGTGATAGGCCTGGTCCTTTTTATCTCGATAATTGCCATGCTTCTTCGTAAACAAATGGAATTGATCATAAATGACCTGGTCGACAGCAACATTTTGCTCGAAGAAGCAGTGAGTGAATTCGAACAGCTTTATATAAAGACAGCCTTGTCTAGGAACGCGGACCACTTGTCCAATACCGCGACGGCTCTCGGGATCCATCGAAACACGCTTGCCAAACGGATTGCAGGCTACGAGGCCCAAACGAAAAAGCAGAAAATCGGCTTGAATAACGGACGGCCGAAGAAGAGGTCGGCTGCCCGCCGGTAGATAGGTGTTAACGTCAAGCAAGGATCTCGACACGGTCGCCGACTCTGATCACCCCGCCGGTTTCTTCAGCTATCAGATTTTGGCCGAATAGGATCTTGCCGTCACGGGTCCGAAACTTAGCGAGAGTTTGCAGCGGATCCTTTCCCGTTTTTTCTCCCGTGGCTTGATCCACTGTCGTGAGCACACATCTCGCACATGGTTTAACGACGTGAAAGACAGTTTTTCCGACTAGTATCTTCTTCCAATCATCTTCAGCAAACGCTTTGCTTTCCGCGACGACGAGATTCGGCCGAAAACGGTTCATCGGCACAGGCTTGTCCATCTGCGTGTTCAACTCCTCCAGCGAGCCTTCGCCGATCAAGAGAACCGGATAGCCGTCGGCAAAGCTGACCGTATCTTCGCCGGTCCGAACGGCATGGTTCGGATCGACGAGTCTTTTCGTCGTCTCGGGCATCTCGACAAGCTGGCATTTCGTGCCGAGAACCTCGCTGAACCATTCATTTATCGTGTCAGGATAGACCGCTGCGACGCATTCGGAAGCCCAGATCTTAACCTTTTGCGTCCGGACTGTAGCGTTCATTGACCCTGTTGGGATCCAAAGCGATTCCGTTTCGGGAGCTTCGACGATCAGATTATCTCTACTAACCTGAACCGACACGGTCGCCATTTTAGGAACTTCCCGCTGCGTAAAGAAGATCCCGTTCGGATCGGTCAACATCCACCGTCGATCATACTGCAGCCCTCGGGCCTCGACCGATGTTTCGCTTAAACTGATGCCCTTCAATGATTTGATCGGATAAATATTTACTTCGGACAGGTGCATAGCTATCATTCTTCACTTTGCGTTATTCCGAATACGAAAGCTTAATGGTAAAAATCTGACAACGCCTTTATCAGATTTTCTGCCTGCCTTCTGTAAGAATTGCAAAAATTTTGATAAACCCTCTTGACAGTTTTAACGCTGTTTTCTATACTAGCACTCACAAGCACAGAGTGCTAAAAATCGAATTTCCGACATCGGCTTTCGAAATCATTTTAGTCTTTTATTTTTTATTTCAAAAAGGAGCTAATCGAAAATGGCAACCAACATTACACCTCTGCACGACCGTGTGATCCTTCGACGCATCGAAGACACTAACAATCAGACCGCGGGCGGGCTTTTCATCCCTGATTCCGCCAAGGAAAAACCGCAGGAAGGCGAAGTTATCGCAGCCGGAGCCGGCAAGTATAAAGAAGACGGAACACGTCAGGCTTTGGACGTAAAGGCCGGCGACCGTGTACTTTTCGGCAAATACAGCGGTTCAGAGATCA
>JBGSXN010000213.1:0-3531 GCA_041751355.1 Pyrinomonadaceae bacterium | reverse complement strand
TTCCGGACAAATTTTCACCAGAGATTTACCATGTTTGGAAACTATAGTCTCGGGTTTTCAAAGAGTGACGCTGATGGTTTCGGGAGCTTTCCTTCATATTCCTATGATTTTGACGGTGAATATGGCCGGGCCGGCGGCGACATTCGTCACAATGCGATGGCCATGGCGAGTATTACACTGCCTTGGGGAATTACAGTGAACCCGCACGTGATCTTCAGAACAGGTGGGCCGTTTAATATCACCCGCGGAGGTATTGATCTCAACGGCGACGGAATCCTGAACGAGAGGCCAACGTATGGTGCGTTGCAAAATCGATGTGCGGAATTGAATCTTAGTCAGTCTTTCTGCGATATCGGCTCGAACGACCCGAATGCTATCATTCCGAGAAACTACGGGCAGTCCCCGTCATTCTTTACAGTTAACATGAGACTCGGTAAGAACTTTGGTTTTGGCACGTCGGCGTCGGAAAGAGCTGCGAGTGCTGGCGGCGACGCTGGCGGGCGTGGTGGACGAGGTGCCGGCGGGATGATGGGCGGCGGTGGCCGTGGCATGGTCCGCATGGGCGGCGGCCCTGGCGGTTTTGGCGGCGACAGTCGCAAGCCTTATAACTTGAACGTCAATCTTCAGTTCACCAATCTGTTCAATAATGTGAATTTTGCCTCTCCGATTGGCAACATGAGTTCGAGCCGGTTCGGCCAGTCGGTTTCGACCGGCGGTGCATGGGGCGGTTTCGGAGGTTTTGGCGGCGGAGGAGCTAACAGGCGGATCGAACTTCAGATGCGATTTAACTGGTAAGACCTGTTTTTGCAATTGGAAAGAGATGACGGCATGATGTTTTCATCTCTTTCCTTGTTTATTATCGAGTGGTATCGCCGAGTGCATTATGAATAAACTAGTTCTTTTTGCTTGTCTATTAGGATTTCTTTCGATCGGAGTTTTCGCACAGGGGAAGTCTAAAACGTCCGGTCCGGCACCTCAGCCCCCAGCCTCGGCGGCAGCGGATCCTGCGCAGGATCTTGCCAAAGCCGCACTTGTTGCCCATGGCGGTGAGAAGCTAAAAAAGATGAGGACGCTTGTAATGAAAGGCTCCGTCGACCTGAATGTTTTTAATCAGGTCATGCCCGGGGCATTCTCGACCGCGATAAGCGGCGACAAGTACTTTTTCGAGATTGTAAGTGCCGTTCAGAAGTTAAAGCAGGTTTATAACGGCGAGCAGACGTATTCTTCCATCCAGGGATTCTCATTGCCGCCAGTGACGAGCCTCGGGTTTCCGCTGTTAACGCGGGTTGGGGACGAGGGCTATTTAATTTCCGGCCTTGGTACTAAAAAGAAACAGCGGGGCTTCAGGGTAACAACTCCCGAGGGGTTTTATACTGACTTCATTGTGGATGATAAATCAGGACAGGTGAAAGCGTATGAATCGAGTTACGATGTCGGCGGAAGGATCGTTACCACGTCGGTAGAGATAAAGTCGTATGAGGTTGTGGAGGGGATCACTGTGCCGAAAAATTATTCGCAAAGATTCGATCTGGGTACTATGACAGCTTATGCCGGCTTTAAAACAAAAACCATCCAGATCAATGCGCCGATCGAGGATGATGCTTTTGCCCTCAGGTAAGAATCACAGGTTTATCTTTTAGCGAATCGACTGGTTTTCCACCAGTCGATCGTACGTTTCAGCCCTTCTTCTAAGCCAACCAATTCTTTGTAATCTAGGCACTCGACCGCGCGACGATTGTCGGCCTGCGAGTGCTTTACATCACCCGCACGGGCCTGTTCGTACCGAGCCGCGATGTTACCTGTATTGGTTATTTTCTGCAGTATTTCGAGCAGTTCATTCAAAGTGATACGATCGCCGTTGGCGACATTCATAGTCTCGCCCATCCCGGTTACCGCTTGAGCCGCCATTATATTTGCATTGACGACATTTGCAATGTAGGTGAAATCTCTCGACTGTTCCCCGTCGCCAAAAATCACAGGCTCCTCGCCGCTCATGAGAGCGTCGATAAAGCGTGAGATAACGCCTGAATACATCGATTCGGGATTCTGTCGGGGCCCGAATACGTTGAAATACCGCAGCGAGTAGGATTCGAGGCCGTAAACGTTATTAAAGGCACGGCAATATAATTCGCCGGTCAACTTGGCCGCAGCATATGGAGAAAGCGGATCAGGCCGCATCGTTTCTACCTTGGGTAACGTCGGCTGATCACCATAGGCCGAACTTGACGCGGCGTAAACAAATCTCTTGACGCCGGCATCTTTGGCCGCCATTAGCAGGTTAAAGGTGCCATCGACACAGACACGATGGGTCTCTACAGGGTTTTCGACCGACCGGGGAACGCTGGGGAGTGCGGCCTCGTGAAAGACGACCTCGACGCCCTCAAGAGCCTTGGCGACAATCTCCGAGTCGTTAATGTCACCCTCGATAAACTCGAAATCGCCCTGGATCTCCTCCAGATTCTCACGAAAGCCCGTAGCGAAATTATCGATAATGGTGACCCGAGCACCTTGACGCACCAGTTCCTCGGCAAGATTCGACCCGATAAAACCGGCTCCGCCGGTAACTAAAACTTTTGAGGTAATTGCCATCGCTTATCTAACGTTAACTAAAATGTCTATCTGCCGACGCCTACATACTCGAATCCCATTTCACGCATATCGTCCGGCTCATAAATATTACGAAGGTCGGCGATCTTCGGTGAGTTGAGCAGGGACTTTACCCTCTCCATGTCCAACGCTCGGAATTGGTTCCATTCAGTAATAATTACAAGGATATCGGCTCCGTCGATCGCATCGTACTCATCCGATGCATATTCGATCTCGGGCAGACAGTGACGGGCCTCGTCCATTGCGACTGGATCGAAGGCCTTTATTAGTCCTCCGCGTGCTTTGAGCGTTTTCACAATATTTATAGCGGGCGATTCGCGCATATCGTCGGTTTCGGGCTTGAATGACAGGCCCAGAATGCCGATTTTCTTCCCATCAATACTGCCAAGGAGCTTTTCGATCTTCGGTATCATCGCCTCGCGTTGGCGTTCGTTTGCCTCGACGACGGCATCCACGATCATTGTCTCAACGCCGAAATGATCGGCAACAGTAGTCAAAGCCCTGGTGTCCTTGGGGAAACAAGATCCGCCATAGCCCGGCCCGGGATGCAGAAATTTGCGGCCTATGCGATTGTCCATCCCCATACCGCGTGCGACATCATGTACGTCGCAGCCGATGGCGTCACAAAGATTCGCGATCTCATTGATGAACGTTATCTTTGTGGCGAGAAAAGCGTTAGCGGCGTATTTAATCAGTTCGGCCGCTTCGAGCGAAGTGATCACGACCGGGGTCTCAATCAGGTATAGAGGCCTGTAGAGATCCTTCATTACATCGATGGCCCTCTCGTCGTCACTGCCGATCACACCGCGGTCCGGACGCATGAAGTCTTCGATCGCAGCACCTTCACGGAGAAATTCGGGGTTAGATGCGACCCCAAACTCAGTATCGATGACCAGGTTCTCTTTAACGAAATCCTGCAGCCAT
>JBGSXN010000212.1:0-6096 GCA_041751355.1 Pyrinomonadaceae bacterium | reverse complement strand
TTACCTGCGGCATCGGGTCGTTTTTGCTTTTTATCCCGGGTATTATGGGGCTCATCGAGGGAATTATTTATCTCACAAAATCGGACGAAGAGTTTGTGCATACCTACGTCATTAACAAAAAGCCCTGGTTTTAAGCCGTGTTTACCGGAATAATCGAAGAGCTCGGGCAGGTAAAGGCTGTCGACACCCACGCGTCAGGATCGCGCCTGGTTATCGAGGTGAGATCGGTCACGTCCGATGTGTCTGATGGCGACTCGATCGCGGTAAATGGTGTTTGCCTGACTGCTCTAGATGTGAGGTCGAACTCGTTTGCGGCAGATGTATCCCCCGAAACGCTAAGACGGTCGACATTAGGAACTTTGATCACCAGCTCGCGAGTTAATCTCGAAAGGGCGTTGCTGCCCACCTCGCGGCTCGGCGGCCATATAGTCCAGGGCCATGTCGACGGCCGGGGGACATTTCGCGGAGCGTCGCAAGAAGGCGATTTTTGGACGGTCACTATCGGCTATCCCCCAGAACTCGCACGTTATTTTGTAGAAAAAGGCTCTGTTACGGTCGAGGGCATCAGTCTGACGATCGCGAGCCTCAGCGACGAGTCATTCGACATCGCCGTAATTCCTAAGACATGGGAAATGACGAACCTGTCTCTCCTTCATCCGGGCGCCGAGGTCAATCTCGAGGTAGATGTGATAGCAAAATATGTCGAACGGCTGATGTCGTATCGATGAGCAGAGATCGTCGGCGCATCGTTCGACATTTGCTGCGGGTTCTTAGTCACAAAGAGCGAGGGCTGCCCGAAACGGACAGCCCTCGTTAATTCGGTTTTTCAACCTAAGGCTAGTTAGCCCCGCCGGCGAGTTTGCCGATAAGAGAGAACAGCGGAAGATACATCGAGATAACGATCGAACCGATAGTTATTCCGAGGAACGCGATCAGGACCGGTTCCATCATTGCGAGAAGATCGCCGATCGCTGAATCAACTTCTTCTTCGTAGAAATCAGCGATCTTACCGAGCATAGCGTCCAGGGCACCGGTCTGTTCGCCAACTCCGATCATTTGGCCGACCATATGCGGGAATACCTTTGTGGCCTTTAACGGGTCAACAAAATTCTCGCCGCGTTCCACGCCGGCACGGACCTTCAGGATGGCATCTTCGATCACCACATTGCCGGCCGTTTTGGCGGTAATATCCAGCGATTGGAGAATGGGCACACCTGAGGACAATAGAGTCGAGAGGATACGGGCAAAACGAGCAACCGCCACCTTCTGCAGGATGCTGCCGAATATCGGCAGCTTGAGCAGAAGTGAATCGATCTGCCATTTACCCTTTGGCGTTTTGTAATAGTAGCTAGTCCCGACCGAACCACCGATGATCATCACCAGCAGGGAAAGTCCTCCCCATCCGGCGAGGAAGCCGCTTATCCCCATGACGATACGTGTCGGCAGCGGCAGGGCCTCACCCGGCCCTAACAGGCCGAGAAAGATCTGCTCAAACTGCGGAATAACGATGATCATGATCAGAGCAATAGCACCGATCGCAACGAGAATAACAGCGGCAGGATAGATGGACGCCGAAACGATGCTTCGCTTGAGCTTGACGACTTTTTCGATAAGCGTGGCGAGCCTCTGGAGAATGAGATCCAACACACCACCCGTTTCACCGGCCTCGACCATGTGAGTATAGAGACTGTCGAATACTTTCGGGTGTTTTTCGAGAGCTGCATATAGCGTTGCTCCCTCTTCGACATTTTGACGGACCTGTCGCAGAACATCCTTAAAGAATGCATTCTGCTGCTGCTCGCCAAGTATTTCGATACATTGCACCAACGGCAATCCCGCGTCGATCATGACGGAAAACTGCCTCGTAAAAACGGCTAGTTCCTTGGCCTTGACCTTTTTTCGCCGACCGATCTTTGGTATCGAGATCTCACGGCCTTTTTCCGAGGCCTGGGTCAAAACGATCTGTTCGCGACGCAGCAGCGAGCGCAGGTCGTCTTGGGTGGCGGCCTCTCTCTCACCGGCGATCAATTCGTTTAGTCGGTTTCTACCCTTAAATACGTATGTTGGCATTTGCGTTAGTTTTTGCTCCTGTCAAATTTTGGCGGACACCGGGCACCGCCATTCAATAGTTAGCGCGGTCGCTCGCCAATATTCCTGGCTTGAGCATAAGGGCTGCCGTTTGCGGCCGGCCTGGTGGCGGGGCGTGCCGGCGTGGCACCGTAGCTGGCGTTGAGTCCCGAACCGCGTTCGATAAGTTCGCGTAATTCGTCAGCGTTAGATGACCGCTGCATTGCAGTTTCGAGGGTGATCTGACGCTTGTGGTGCAGCGTTGCGAGGGCCTGGTTAAAGGTCTGCATCCCGTATTTATCCTGTCCGGTCTGCATCATTGAATAGATCTGGTGGACCTTGTCTTCACGAATGAGGTTACGGATAGCGGCATTGGGGACCAGTACCTCAAGGGCCATGACACGCCCGTCGCCGGTCGATTTTGGTAAAAGGGCCTGACAGAGAATTCCCTCAAGAACGAGAGAAAGCTGTGTCCGAACCTGTGCCTGCTGGTCCGCGGGGAAAACGTCGATGATACGGTTGATCGTCGAATAGGCTGAATTCGTATGCAGGGTGGCGAACGTTAAGTGGCCGGTCTCGGCTATCCTAAGCGCCATCTCGATCGTTTCGAGATCACGCATTTCGCCGACCAGAACCACGTCCGGATCCTGACGCAAGGCAGTTCGAAGTGCCGCACCGAATGAATGTGTGTCGGCCGCGACCTCACGCTGGTTGACGACGCAATTCTTGTGACTGTGAAGAAATTCGATCGGATCTTCGATCGTCAGGATGTGGTCGTGACGGTCAATGTTGACTTTATCGACCATCGAGGCCAGGGTGGTCGATTTACCCGAACCGGTCGGTCCCGTGACAAGGATCAGGCCGCGCGGCTTTTTACACATGTCTGAAACGACCTGCGGCAGCCCTAGATCGTCAAACGTTTTGATCTCGTAAGGGATGGCTCGAAACACGGCACCGACAGCCCCTTTCTGGTTAAAAAGGTTGGCACGAAATCGCGACATTCCTTTTAACCCGAAAGAGAAATCGAGCTCGAGATTCTCTTCGAACCGATGCTTTTGCGCATCAGTGAGCACTGAATACGCGAGGCGCTTGGTATCGGATGGGGAAAGCGACGCATATCCCGGCAGGGGGGCGAGGTGACCGTGTACGCGTACCTGAGGTGAGGTGTTGGTTGAGAGGTGCAGGTCCGATCCGCCGAGATCTGTCATTTTTCTGAGCAGATCCGGCAGAGTCACGGATGTTTCGGTGGTGGTGGCTGGTTCGTAACTCATATTTTTTAATGTGGAGAAGTTCGATCGGCTAGTCTTGTGTCGCGGCTCGCTGAGGGCGTATGCGGCTCTTAAGCGAATTGATCACTTTTTCGGACTCGTCAGAGAGTCGCTCGGCTTCTCGCACAGGCGAATTCGTCGCGACGTTGTAGATCCTGCCGTCAACCTCAGTGAAGTAGAACATCCGCGATTGCATAGTCCCGTTATTTGCCTGAGATTGAGCAACTACGACATAAACAGGCTGGCCCGAAACAGTTTTTTGGTAATCATTTACGACCCAACCGTTCTCTCGGACCATGCGGTCGATGACTTCGCGGCGAAGCGAAGATGTGGATACACCTCCGAGGGTATTGCGGGCATTTTCTGTAGCTGCCATCGCCGGGCCAACGACCGTTATCGATGCCGAGCCGACCTGATCGCCGGCGGTATTGTCGACGCGAAACTGCAATTCGGAAGGCGTTGACTGTGTCGGACGCCAACCCTGGGGAGCCTTGTCGCCGGTCGGCAACACTGCAGCACGGGTCGCCGTAACAAGGGGCGGGGCGGCCACTCTCGAGTTTCTGGCAACTGGATTTCCACGCCGCGCCGCGCGTGCATTGGCTAATCGGATCTGGCGCAGACGAATGGTTCGCTTTCGCTTGGCAACTGCGCGTTTACGGCGTTCCTGTGCCCGGTATAGCTGCCACCAACGCTTTGAATATTTCTTAACTCCACGCCATTCGCGTTTCTTTTTCTTAGATTTTTTCGCTTTACGGGGTCCGGCTTCCGCGTACTCGGTCGCGATCGGAATGATAGTGCCTATCCCAACCAATAATGCCAATGATAATGCTATTGCCCTTAATACCATGTGTCCTCCAAATTCCTAAATCACCGTTTCCTTCACAACTTCTTCGATAGTGGTGATACCCTCGCGGATCTTGCACAGGCCCGATTCGCGGAGAGTGACCATTCCGAGGTCGATCGCCTTCTTCCGTAATTCCATCGCGCTGGCGCCAATAATTATCAGTTCTCTTAATTCGTCGGTGATCTCCATCACCTCGTACAGGCCGACACGGCCCTTAAAACCTGTGTTGTTGCAGTTAGAACAGCCTTTGCCTTTATATATCTTCAGTTCGGCCGCTTCTGCCTTGGAAAATCCGATTTCGATCAGCCCCTCGACGGGCAAGCTCACCTGCTCTTTGCACTCGCTGCAAATACGGCGGATCAGCCTCTGTGCCTGAATGATGTTAATACTTGTCGCGACCAGGAACGGCTCGATACCCATGTTCACAAGACGCGAGACCGTGGACGGGGCGTCATTGGTGTGGAGCGTCGACAGCACGAGGTGGCCCGTGAGGGCGGCTTTGATGGCGATCTCAGCCGTTTCAAAATCGCGGATCTCACCAACCAGGACGATATTGGGATCCTGCCTAAGGAATGACCTGAGTGCCGCGGCAAAATTGAGACCTATCTGCTCCTTCATCTGGACCTGGTTGATGCCCTGCAGGTTAAACTCGACCGGATCTTCGGCCGTCATGATATTCGTTTCAGAGGTATTAAGCGTTTGAAGTGCCGAATAGAGCGTGTTCGTTTTACCGGAACCCGTAGGCCCGGTCACAAGGACCATGCCGTACGGATTAGCGATGGCACGCTTGAATTTCTCGAGGCTTTCGGGCTCAAATCCAAGCTTCGTCATATCGAGCATCAACTTGTCTTTATCAAGCAGACGAA
Source organism: Pyrinomonadaceae bacterium (assembly GCA_041751355.1). Lineage (GTDB taxonomy): Bacteria > Acidobacteriota > Blastocatellia > Pyrinomonadales > Pyrinomonadaceae > OLB17. Next base: position 1,051 of record JBGSXN010000212.1, on the reverse strand, counting down.
GCACGACCTTTTCCCCGAACAGCGTGGGCAAGGTCGAAACGCGGAAATCGAGCTCGCGTGAGCGGTTATCGATCTTGACCTTGATCTTGATGCGTCCGTCCTGCGGCAGGCGTTTCTCCGATATATCGAGCTTCGCCATGATCTTCAGTCTGGAGATGAGCGGGTCGCGGATTTTCATCGGCGGATGCATTACGTCGTAAAGAACACCGTCGATTCGGAACCGTATGCGGAAGTCGCGCTCGTATGGTTCAACATGGATGTCCGATGCACCCCGCCTGAGCGAGTCGACCATGAGTACATTCACCAGGCGTACGACCGGTGCATCGGCACTTGCCCGTGCCAGCGCAGCCAGATCGATCTCTTCGTTATCTTCGATGACCTCAAACTCGTCGCTTTCGGTACCTCCAAACTCGAACCGGTCAAGCGAAACATCCAGGTCAGATGCGGTGATCCTCTCATCAAGGGCGGGAATGTCACGGGAACCACTCTTAAGACTGCCGTTCCTGCCATTCGCGAGGCCGATCTTTTCCGTTTCGCCGGTAAATGCAGGATCGAAGATATCTATCTCATTGGTACCGCTGTAATATTTTGAGATTGCGACCTGGATCGACGTTTCCGATGCGATCACAGGCTCGACGTTGAGCCCCGTCATGAACTTGATATCGTCCATGGCGAATACATTTGTCGGGTCGGCCATCGCGAGGGTGAGCGTGGCCCCAACCTTAGAGATCGGAAGAACCGAATATTTTACCGCGACATCCTCAGAGATCAGCTTTATAACCTCAGGCTCTATCTGAAAAAGGTCCAGGTTGATCGAAGGTACACCGTATTGCCGTGAGAGAACGGCCGTGACAACGTCGTCGGAAACATAGCCCAGCCGGACCAGGTTAGAACCTAGCCGGCCGCCGTTGGCCCTTTGGTAGTCCAGCGTTTCCCGCAATTGCTGCGAGGTTATGAGGTTTTCGCGGACAAGAATTTCGCCAAGTTTAGCTGACATGTTTTGAGGGGTAGTCCCTTGGGAACAAAGTGAGACCCGCAGAAACTATAAAGA
>JBGSXN010000211.1:0-4006 GCA_041751355.1 Pyrinomonadaceae bacterium | reverse complement strand
ACGTCTGTCGATTTTGTGCAGGAAATCGAGGATACGAACTCAAGGCCCGGCGGCGGCCCGCTTTCACTTTATTTTCACTTCCCTTTCTGCGCCAAGCTTTGTTATTTCTGCGGCTGTAATATGCGGGTTTCGCGGGACCGTGAACTCGTTGCCGAATATAACGAATATTTGAAGCGAGAGATCGACCTGATCCGGCCAAAGATCGCCGCTGACCGCAAAGTCGCTCAGATGCATTGGGGAGGCGGAACTCCGTCGCATCTTACCCCTGATGAGATCCGCGACGTTGGGCATTTTATAAAAAACAGGTTCGATTTCGAGGATGATTGTGAAGCCAGCGTCGAGATCGACCCACGCAATTTAGACCGAGATCATATAGCTGCATTCGCCGAGATCGGATTTAACCGGACGAGCTTTGGCGTTCAGGACTTTAATCCGAAGGTGCAGGAGGCGATCAATCGTGTACAGTCTGAGGCGATCACGAGACAAACAGTCGACTGGGCGCGTGAGTTTGGCTTTCAAAGCATTAATTTGGATTTGATCTACGGGCTTCCGTTCCAGTCGGTCGCATCGTTCGCAGACACAGTGGACAGGATAATCGATATCTCGCCGAACCGTATCGCTGTATTTAATTACGCTCACGTTCCCTGGCTGAAAAAACATCAGGAGATCATGCCTGCTGAGGCCATTCCCTCTGCCGACGAACGACTCGCCATTTTGCAGATGACGATTGAAAAGCTGATCGGTGCCGACTACGTATACATCGGAATGGACCATTTTGCTAAACCGACCGATGAACTGGCCATCGCTCAGGCAAACAATACGCTGTATCGCAATTTTCAGGGTTATTCGACCAAAGCTGGTTGTGACGTTTACGCTTTTGGGCTGTCGGCTATAAGCCAATTCGAGAATATTTATGCACAGAATTTGAAGGACTTTAAGGCATACTACGGCAGCATAGATGCAGGCGAGGCCGCAACATTTGTCGGCTACCGGATGACGCCGGACGACCATATTAGAAAAGAGACCATCATGCAGATGATGTGTAATCTCGAGATCGACAAGCATCGTGTCGAGAGGATCTTTGGCATTTCATTTGACGAATACTTTGCCGACGATCTGCCGAAGCTAACGCGTTTTATCGACGAGGGGCTCGTCACGCACGATGTGGATAAATTCAAGGTTGTCGGTTCGGGTATTCTCATCATCCGCAACGTGGCGATGTGCTTTGACGCATATCTCGAAAAGATGATGCGTGAGAAGCCTGTGTTCTCGAAGACAGTTTAAAGTATGGACGAAAAGATCGGAGTCGTTTTATTGAATCTCGGCGGGCCCGATTCGCTTGAGGCCGTCGAGCCGTTTCTCTATAACCTTTTCAGCGACCCCGATATCATCGACTTTCCCGGCAGCTTTTTATTTCGCAAGCGGCTCGCCAAGCTAATTTCGACCCGCCGTGCTCCCGGGGTCATAAAACAATACAGCGAGATCGGCGGTAAATCACCCCTAAAGGATCACACCCTAAAACAGGCATCGCTGCTGGAGGAAAGGCTAAATCAGGTTTTTCCGGCTAAGGTGTATGCTGCAATGCGATATTGGCGGCCTTCAACGGAGGAAACCCTAGACGCCATCGAACGCGACGGGATCACAAAAGTCATACTTTTGCCGCTTTATCCGCAATATTCGCTGGCGACAACGGCTTCGAGCGTTAAGGAGTGGGAAAAACAAGTTAAACTTCGGGGATCGAAGATCGAGTCAGAGCTGGTCGAAGCTTACTACGATCATCCGATATATATAGACGCTTTTGTCGAGCGCGTCCGTGCGGGTCTCGATCGCTTCCCCGCTGAGATCCGAGAGGATGTCACGATCCTCTTCAGTGCTCATGGGACGCCTATGAAACTGGTTAGGAAAGGCGACCCGTATTCCAAACATATCGCGGCAACTGTCGAAGCCATCATCGATCGCGGCGAGATCAAACAGACGACCACGCTCTGTTATCAATCAAAAGTCGGTCCTTTGAAATGGCTGACTCCTTCTACGCCGGACACGATCGCGCGACTTGCGGCCGAGGGGGTTAAGCACATGCTGCTCGTTCCCGTGGCCTTCGCATCCGACCATCTCGAGACACTTTTTGAACTTGGGATCGAATACCGACGGCAGGCGATGGAAAAGGGCGTCCATCAATATGAAGTGACAGAAGGGCTTAACGATTCGCCGATATTCATAGATGCATTGGCACAATTAGTGATTGAAAGGCTTGGCGTGGAAAATAGTTCGGCGGCAACTTCATAATGTCCAAACGTGTTTGTGTCATCGGCGGTGGAATCTCAGGCCTTTGCGTGGCGTTCCGCCTAAAGCAGGCCGACATCGAAGTCGTTTTATTTGAAAGGAATGCGGTTGTGGGCGGCAACGTTCAAAGCATCACCCAGGATGGCTTTTTATACGAACACGGACCGAACAGCACGCTTACGTCGCACGAGCTTCTCGATCTGATCGACGATTTGGGGATCACGGATCAGATCGCTGCTCCGAAGCCGGCGGCAAAGATAAGGTTCATTGTTCGCAACGGCCGTCTTGTCGGGCTGCCGTCAGATCCGATCAGCCTTATATTGACTAAGGCTTTCTCCGCGAGTTCAAAACTGTCCCTTTTGAAAGAACCATTCAGGCGAAATAGCGGACCGCCGGACGAATCGGCGGCCGCCTTTTTTGTGCGGAGGCTTGGCCGCGAGATCGTCGACTATGCCGTCGATCCCTTTATCTCGGGGATTTACGCAGGCGACCCTGACAAGCTTTCGATCGAGCACGCATTTCCAAGGCTTTACGAACTGGAACGGGATTTTGGCAGCATCCTTATGGGCGGAATCCGCTCGCCAAAACCGACAGGATCCAAACTTCCAAAAGGCACCCCTCGCAGCCTCTCGTTTAAGAGAGGTATGAGATCGCTGGTGAGTGCCCTCGAGGGAAAACTCGAAGGCTCGATGCGTGCAAATTGCGGTGATCTGCAGATCGTCAAAGTTGGCGATAACCAGATTGAGATAAATTCTGCCGATGGCAGCGAGATGTTCGATGCCGTAGTGATCTGCACACCAGCATATGTGGCAGGTGACTTGCTCGATAAACTCGACGCCGACCTTTCTCGCGAGCTCGCCGCTATATATTATCCGCCCGTTTCCGTGGTCTGTACCGGATTTAAGCGAGAACAGGTCGGGATTGATCCGGCTGGATTTGGTTTTCTTGTCCCCGGGATCGAAGATCGGCGGATACTAGGTACACTTTGGACCTCGTCGATCTTTGAGGGTCGGGCACCGGATGGATATCATTTGTTTACGACCTTTGTCGGCGGCAGCCGAAACCCGGAACTCGGCCACAGCGGCGATGATGAGCTGCTTCGAATCGCTATTGAGGAATTGCGATCACTGATGCATGTCACAGGCGATCCTGTATTTTCGGCCGTTAAGAAATGGCCGCGTGCTATTCCACAGTACAATGTGGGATACGGCAGCGTTATTGAAGCCATTGAAAAGTTTCGCAGCCAAAACCCTGAAATATTTCTGTGCGGAAATTACTATAACGGTATTTCGGTAAGCGACTGTGTAAAGAACGGAGGAATCACGGCTGTTGAGGTCGAAGAGTTTCTCAGATCGAGCGATAAATGAGCAGATTACAATTACAGCCAGGATTCCCTGTCACCCGCCTGCGGCGGCTTAGAGGAACGCCTGCCCTTCGAGAGATGTTTCGGGAAACAGTTCTCACCAGATCCGACCTGATCTACCCGCTTTTTATCGTCGAGGGGGAAGGAATAAAAAATGAGATCTCGTCGATGCCCGGCCAGTTTCAGATGTCGGTCGATAATATTCTACGTGAATGCGAAGAGCTTCAGAATCTTGGCATCTTGTCAGTATTGCTTTTCGGAATTCCATTAGAGAAAGACGAGCTCGGATCCGGAGCTTACGACGAAAACGGCATTATTCAGCGGGCGACACGTGAGATCAAGGCTAATTTCCCTGATATG
>JBGSXN010000210.1:0-2353 GCA_041751355.1 Pyrinomonadaceae bacterium | reverse complement strand
CTTTTTGTCCGGGGTTTTGGCCTTTGGAGCCGCCTTAAGCTTTGAAGGCGCCGGCTTCTTTGCCGATGCCTCCGGTGGGTTAAGCATTGCTGACCAACGGTATTCCGGTTCTTCGAAGCCTGTTTCGAGCTTCTTGAAGATGAATTCGGTCATTGCATCCACGATCCAGCGGTGGTTGTACTCACCGACCGACGCTATCTCGGCGTCAGGTGCAGGGTTCATAAAGTCAATTGCGTAAGGAACACCGTCCTTAATGGCGAACTCGACCGTGTTCAGATCGTATCCGAGCGCCTTGCAAATGGTGATCACATCCTTTTCGACTCGAGCGTGAAGTTCGGGCGAAAGGTAATTGTCGACGTTCACATACTGCATTCCCGACAAATATGGTTTGGAGGGATCGTAAGGCATTATGAGCACCTTTTCCTGCCCAACGCAGTAGCAGCGAACGAACTGGTCGTATTCAATGCCTTCCTGCAGCGTCATGCATAGAGTTCCAGTTTGGTTATATTCATTCCAAAGCTCTTCCAGCGAGTTAACTTTCGAGACATTTTTCCATCCACCGCCGTCAAACGGTTTGAGAAAGGCAGGGAAGCCGACGTAGTCGATGATGCCCTGCCAATCGAGCGGAAACTCGAGGTTGCGAAGGCTTTCCGGTACGATTGAGTCAATGTACTTCTCCTGTGGAAGAAGCACAGTTTTCGGGATCGCCACGCCGAGTTTTGCCGCCAAAGCGAAATTGAAGAATTTATCATCCGCAGACCACCAAAAAGGGTTGTTTATGATATGGGTGCCCTCCAGGGCCATACGCTTCAGGGTCGCACGGTAATAGGGCACTTCATGTGAAATGCGGTCGATGAGAATATCATAACGTTTCGGTTCGTCCAGGCGAATCCCGCCAAACGTGGCCATCTCGGCAACAATTTTTCCATTGCCTTTTTCATTGATACTGTTGATAATTGATTCAGGGAAAGTGATTTCCCGTCCGGCTATTATTCCTACTCGTTTCATTTCTCTAAATTATTCCTTTTTGCTTGAATTAAAGTTACAGATTAAATTTACTGGCCGACTAAAACCCACAATTTTATTAGATTTTCCAGCTTCTATCAAGGTACCCGGCCCAAAATATCTGGCCCATCGAAAATCCATTTGCGTTGCAAGTAATCCCTAACTCGTCGATAAGGCAGTTGATATCTTTCGCGGCCCAATATTTCAAACCCACATGAACGAACCAAATTTGGCAACTAAGAATTCACCCCTCCCGCAGGAGTTCCCGGTTCCGATAGAGGCCCCTGCAAGTCCGGCTCTTGCGAAAAATATTCAATCATTTCACAACGTCCTGACCAGAATGTTAGCGGCCGGAGATAACGTTAGTGATCTTATTTTTTCGCCTGGGCGCCCACCGCAGGTTGAGCTTACAGGTGATCTGCAGGGAGTGCAGATCGCGGGATTGGAGCGGCTAACGACAAAGAACATCAAGGCGATGGCCGATTTAATGCTTTACCGAAATGATCAGGGGATTGAGGTTCTGGAGAAGAAAGGATCAACCGATATCTCCTACAGCGTTCCAGGCCTGTGTCGATTCCGTGTCAATATCTTTATGCAGCGGGGTACGCATGCCATCGTAATGCGGGTAATCCCGACGAAACCGCCAAACTGGCAGGAATTAAACCTCCCTGACGGTGTTGTTTCGACAGCTGAGCTAAAAAACGGACTTGTGCTTGTGACTGGTCCGACCGGTTCGGGCAAGTCGACAACCCTTGCAGCCGTGATCGACCTGATCAACTCAACCAAACGTTACCATGTTGTGACTATTGAAGATCCGATCGAGTTTATCCACGACCACAAGCTGGGCACTATTCACCAGCGTGAGCTTCACTCTGACACTCCTGATTTTGCTTCTGCACTAAGGGCCGCATTGCGGCAGGCACCAAAGGTGATCCTTGTCGGCGAGATGCGTGACCGCGAGACGATCGAGGTCGCATTGGAAGCCGCTGAGACCGGCCACCTTGTGCTCTCAACATTGCATACGATCGATGCAGCCAAGACGATCGACCGCATTATCGGCGTTTTTCCGAAGGCCGAAGAAGCGGCCATCCGAACGCGGCTGGCCCAATCATTTAGGCGAATAATTTCTCAGCGGCTGATGCCAAAGATCGGCGGCGGCCGTGTTGCTGCAATCGAGATCCTTGCATCGAACTCCCGGACACGCGAGTATATCGAGAAGGGGGAAAAGGACGGCCGTTCGATCGTCGATGCAATGAATGACGGCGAGATGGAAGGAATGCAAACTTTCGACAAGGAACTAGAAAAAATGATCCGGGGCGGAATCGTCAAGAGAGAGGTTGCGATGGCT
>JBGSXN010000209.1:0-12664 GCA_041751355.1 Pyrinomonadaceae bacterium | reverse complement strand
TTTCATGATCTCGAATTCGGCATCGGTCAGCGATGACGGCTTCTTCAGAATGGAATCGTCGATCGCGATCTTACCCACATCGTGAAGCAGTGCGCTGATCCTGAGCGTTTCGAGTTCCTCAGCCTCCATGCCCATTCGCTTACCGATCGCTACCGATATGCGTGAAACGCGCTCCGAATGGCCGCGTGTATATTTGTCCTTGCCGTCGATTGCCGCCGCAAGGGCTTTTACGGTGCCGACAAAAAGCTCACGATTTTCTTCGGCGGCCTTGGCGAGTTTGGCTATCTGTTCCTCGACCTTGTCGGTCATAACATTGAAAGCCTCGCCCAGCGTGCCGATCTCGGTAATATTTCCGGTCTCGACCCTTGATGAAAAATCGCCGGCCGCGATCTGTCTGGCAGCGGTGACAAGCCTGAGCAGCGGCAGCGTCATAAACCTCGCTCCGGCCAGCCCGACAAACATCGCGCAAATAGCAAATGCCATGCTTATCATCCAGGTCTGCGAACGCATCTCACCGACGGTTGCCAATGCACGGGCCTCATCCTGCATAGTGATCACGCCGACGTTATATCCGTCCGCTAGCCGTGCGGTCGAGTAGGCACCGATCATCTCGTAATCCTGTTCGCTGAATTCGGCAGTAAACGGCACAAGGGCCGATTCGACCTGCAGGCCGGATTCGAGCCATTCGCTGACGATCCTGAGATCGTTCATTGGCCGCTTGTCGGCGGCCAGGGCCGGGTCGGGGTGGAATATCGTCTGCCCGGTTTTATTTACCACAAAAACCATCGGCAAGCCCGCTTTCCAAAGATCGGCCTCGCTGGTTGGATTAATGCCTACAACACTCTGTGAAATCGACCTTAGCGAAGCTATCGCGACTATCGAGGCCGCGTTTCGCCCGTCGATATTAACGTCTGACGCGAATGACATCGCGAAATGTTCGGAATTTGCGAGCTTTCTGGACTCTCCGACAGTGATGTTGCCCATGGAGGTCGCAGGCGAATTTGCAGCGATCGCCTCGACCTCTTCGCGTCCGAGTGCCTCGGCGCGAAAAACCGCGAGCGATTCGTCATTTACGGGCTTGATATAGATCGCGAGAAGGTCCGGATTATCCCTCAGCATCGAACCGAGCTTCAGTTCAGTTTGGGCCGAAGAGATCAAGGCGGGATCACCAGTTAGTTCGATGCCGGTGGCGAGGCCAGATACGACCGAGGTAAACCTGCGGCCAAATATCTCGATCTGACGTGCTTTTTCCTGCACTAGCTGGATCTGATAACGATTTTCCGACGCTCTCAGCTCCCTGCCAGTCTTATCGGACAAAAACCAGCCAGTCAGCACAAGCGGGACCAGGCCGACGAGCAACAGTGTAACAATAAGGAAGAACACCAGACTGATTTTTTTAGGCAGGAATTGCATTGGGCGGGGCGGCAGGAGGATTAGCCACATATGATGTTAATCTATTGTATCGAAAGGGTCAACAAGTTTTAACGATTCATCGAACCGTTGCCGTCTATTACAGCGGTGTACTGCAAAACGCAGGGACGAAAAAGGTGGACGTAGATATATCGGCCCCAAACTAGAGAATAATTGAAACAGTCAAACGGTAAATTCGCAGGTCTGAGGGCAGACTCCGAGTTCATATTCGGCGACCTTCACATATTGGAGGTGCGCAGCCTGAATGTGTTTATCACAAAGATCGCAATGATGCGGACCATCGGGCGATTTGCTGTTCCGGGAAGATTCGAAGACACGCATCGAGAATTCGACATGCTTTATCGCAGGTGAATTACAATTTTTCCAATCGCACTTTTTGGGTTGTTCCATTTTTAACCTGCTTTTCTCCTGAGGACAGAATGCCCTTCGTTGTTAAGACGCCGCGACAGCCGATTCCGCATTCTTTTTCACTATGACCAGTGTGATGTCATCATTGGGATCAGCGGTGCCCGTAAATTCAGAGAGAGCTGCTTCGACCCGATCGCGGATGCGTGATGCCGATTGAGCAACGTGGACCTTGATAACATCCTGAAGGCGATCCATGCCGAATTCATCCTCAGCCAGATTATTGGCTTCCGTAACGCCGTCTGAATAGATAACCAGGACATCGCCCGGATCGAGTTGGACGTGCCCGACCTCGTATTCCGCAAATCCCATCAGGCCGAGAGGCAGACCGCCCGCTGAGAGCTGTTCGAGTGTACCATCAGCCCGACCGATCAGCGGTGGATTGTGGCCGGCATTGATAAACTTAAGATAACCGGTTTCAGGTTCGAGTTCGGCGATAAATAGGGTCACGAAACGATTTGACGGCGTATTTTCGACCAGATATTCATTGATCGATGTGACCGTTCGCTCGAGCGGCGTCTGGGCCGCGACCTGGCCGTGGATCGCCGCGTGCAGGCTCGACATTAATAATGCTGCCGCCGTGCCCTTACCCGACACATCCCCGAGAGCAACGAGCATAGTGCCGTCATGGCGGGGGATAAAATCGTAATAATCGCCGCCGATCTCGTAGCATGAAAATGAGATCCCCTGAAACTCATATCCTTCGATAATAGGTGGTCCTGAAGGCTGAAACGTCTGCTGGATCTCGGTGGCAAGTTCGAGTTCCCTCTCCATTCTCTCACGGTTTATCCGTTCTTCGAGGAGGCTCGCATTTTCGACCCGGATCGACGCCACTGAAGCGAGAGTTGTCAAAATATCGAGGTGTTCGCTCGAGAACATCACCTGATGCGTAGGCGAATCAGCATAAATAAGTCCGAACACATGGCGTTCATCGACGCTGAGAGGCACGGCGAGCACCGAGCGGATCCCCTGAAGGACGAGCGTCTGGCTGGCGAACCGCGGATCCTGCTGTGCGTCGGAGGTCAGGACAGATTTTCCTTTCTCAATAACCTCGGTCATGATCGCGCGGCTGATGCGTACCTCGTCGATCGGCGTTTCGCTGCCGCGTGTTCGGGCAACCTTGATCTGCATGATCTCATCGTTCGATTCGTCACGGAGCATTATGACCACTCGTTCGGCGGGCACGGCCTCGAAAACGAGCGTCGCGACATTATTCAGCGTTTCGTCGAGGCCGCTGGATGCAAGTAGGGCAACGCCAACCTTGCTGATCAGGGCTAGCAGATCTGTGCGGCTCGAGAGCGAAGAATCGAGGATTTCGGTCGTAGGGCTGCGTCGTGCCGTGAGCGAGATCGTATTCTGGGGGTCGAGGGCCGAGGTGTTGTCGGCGATGAGCGTTGAGCTGATCTGTTTGATGCTGTCGGCATCGCCCTCGAACTCGATGCGGGTCTCGCCGATCTGTATCTCATTGCCCGGAACCAGAGGCATCGTCGTGGTGACCGGGATCCCATTAAGTCGTGTTCCGTTAGCTGAACCGAGGTCGATGAGCCAGAATGCCTCGCCTTCCTGACGGATCTCAGCGTGCAGTCGCGAAGCAAAGGCGTCGGGAATACATAGATCGCTGCGAGCTGATCGGCCGATCGTGGTCCGCAGCCGGGAAAGCGGCATCTCATCCGAGTTTCCGTTTGAATGTTTAACGACAAGGTGAGCCATTATATTAAACCAATTTCTTTCTTCCCCGGACAACAACTGTTCCGCCGATTAGATCGTTGAGCGAACGACCGCTCCGGCTCAAGGCGGCGATGAGAAACCCTATTCCAAACGTCAGTAAAGTGACAAAATACCCCAACAGATTTCTCTTTAGCAAGGTGCTGATGCCGATCTTTGTGCCATCCTTATGCAGGATAGTTAGACCCGTGATCCATTTACCTATCGATTGACCGCGCCAGAGGGGCAATACAAGTAAATTAACGATCGATAAAAGCAAACCTGCGATCCAGGCAAACGGGGCTATCGAGGCGGTCGCTCCGCTGTCACTAAGCGGACGCGATATCAACAGCCATGCGATCGGAATGATAATCAGGATCAAATAGTCTACCGCTAATGCGGCACAGCGGAGAAAAAACGGAGCCCGCAGCCGTTCGGGCTCAAAGTTCACGATCTTGACCTTCTTCTTCTCCGGACGTGCCGGGATCGAAACTGCTTTCTTAGTGGCTGTTGCCATAGAACGATTTGCTTACCCCTTGAGAAAATGCAGGGTCGTATCACCCAACCGCAACCGATCACCGTTTCCCAGAACATGCGGTTGACGCGGATTCAGCCTGATCATGTCGCTCATGCCAGCCATTAAGATAGTTCCGTTCGACGATCCGAGATCCTCGACCATAAAGTTATCCCCATCGCGCCAGATGCGAGCGTGACGCCGTGAGATCTTGGTTTGGGGATCATATTTCGAAAGATCGACCTCGGGAAATATATTCGACTGAGGATCCCGCCTGCCCACCAGATTTTCATTCTTCTCAAGTGAATATACTGGAGTGTCGAGTTCACTTGTCCCTTCGATCATCAGCTTCGCAGTTCCGCCGCCGCCACGGGAATAGATCTCAGAATGAACGCCCTGCTGAGCGATCGGCTGTTTGGAACCGCAAAACGCACAGAATAGGTCGGTTGCGACTATCCGCTGACCGCAAAAGCCACAAAACACGTTCTGATTAGCCAGACTTACGGAAGTCGGCGCTTCGGTAACGCCAAACGTTAGCTTGCCGGCTCGCAGATTGGCGAGATGGTCCGTAAGGACCAATTTAAGCTCTTCGGCTGACGCGAAACGGCTTTCTGCATTGTATTCCACGGTTCTCATCAGGATCCGTTCCATTTGATCAGAGATCTGTGGATTGATCTGTCGCGGACGTGGGTTCTTTTGAAAATCAAAGATCAGGAGCGGATTGTTCTGCGGATCGGCCCCGGTCAATAAGTGAAACATTGTCGACCCGAGGCTGTAAATATCCGACCGCGGTTCAACCTGGCCGGAGAACAGTTCGGGCGGAGCATATCCCATAGTTCCGACTGCGGTGACACCTTTTTCCTGAGTCTGGTTGATCGAGCGGGCAATACCGAAATCTATGAGCATTACTCGACCCGTATTGCCGTCGAGCATTATGTTCGACGGTTTAAGGTCACGGTAAACAATCGTCGTCGGCAGGCCATGAAGATAGGCAAGGACATCGGCGACCTGGACCGCCCATTCGGTCACGGTCATCTCGTCTATTCGTCCGCCCGGCGCAGCACGGAGCCGGCCTGATAGATCTCCGCCCGAGATGTATTTCATTACCAGATAAAACCTACATTCGGTTTCATCGTAGAAATAATCGTAAATCGTTGGGATCGCGGGGTGGTCGAGGGTCGACAGAATCGTCGATTCACGCCGAAAATCTTCGATGGCCTTGTTTTGCTGCTCTTCCTCGATACTCGTCTGAACCATTTCCTTAACGGCTCGTTCGACCTTGCCGAGGTTGCGGTCGGTGGCCAGATAAACAGCTCCCATACCGCCGCCGCCGATCTTACGCACGATCTCGTATCGACCGATAAGTACCGCGCCTTCGCCCAAAGGTTTCAGGCCGGGCTTACGCCCGTCAGTATCGCTCCCCATGGCGGTAGAAGTCTCGGCGACGTTTTTATCCGGTTCTGAAGTGTCGCGAGCGGAATCCTGTTCGTTCTCGGTCAGTTCATGGGAACGCGCGGATGCTTCTATTTCCTCATCGGATTCGACGTCCGACTCAGTCCCTTCAGATAGGCTGCCCCCAGGTTGTTCTTCTGTGGATTCAGAAACTTCCTCTTCGATCGGGCTGTCATCTTCGGTCGAAGTACCCGGTGATTGAGAAGTAATGTCCTCAGCTATGTTCCCTTCGGATTCCGCGGACTCAGTCTCGTCATGTCCCGCAGTCTCCATGTTATCCTCTGCCGGTTCGTCGAAAGGCAACGACATCCCTTTTTCTGAATACTCTTCGAATCCACTACTCTGGTCAGTTTGGTCGTCGGCGGATGCGGCGTCCGGCTCGGGCGCACCTTCACGCCCTGCCTGCGGAGCTCCGCAGAAAGGGCAGAAATTTTCTTCTCCGGCGATCTCAACGCCGCATTGTCGACACAGGGCCATTCAGGTTGTAGAAAACTGTTATTACGGAATTATCAACTGACCTGGAATCGTAGAAAGGTCTTACCGACGATGACCTCGTCACCGTCATTCAGGACCTGCGAATTCCCGGGCAGCAGCCGCCTTCCCCGGTTAACATAAGTGCCATTCGTGGAACCGAGATCTTCGATAAAATAAGAGCCATTCTTACGGACTATTCGTGCATGCCGGCGCGATACTTTTGCATCGGCGTCAAAGGCATCTAGATCGACATCAGGAAATACACCGTTGTCGGCATCCCATCGCCCTATTGTGGAATCGTCATTCGTCAACCTAAACTCCGTTCCCGGCGAATCTCCGCGTTCGATAACCAGGGCGGCATGTGCGACGCCGGAATTTCCCTGTCGTCCGCCGGACATCTGTCCTGCCTGATCAGATTCGACGGCGATCGGGGGAACGCCGATCGACGTCACGCTAACAGGCCGTGACATTGAACTTGCCCGCGGCGGAGGAACATATGCCGGCGGCTGTTCGGCAACTGACGCGGCGAGCCGACTGCCGCATTCATCACAAAACCTGGATGAATCAAGATTTGCCGATTGACATGATGGACATCTGATCATGATGATTCCTTCGCCGGCGGCATCGTGTAGCCGACGAGTAGTTTATGCTGTTAGTATTTTACCTTGTCACGCGTTTCAGGTAAATCGTAATTCTACCTCAGACTTACGTCAAACAGTTAGAGTTGGTTCGCAACAATACCTGCAGAGGGCATGAGACACTTCAGTTTTTTGAAACAATGCGAGAATAGCGTCGTAATACCCGGTTGACACGACATATCCTTAACGCGTTAGCTATACTCAGAATTTAAAACATCAGATCAGGGTATTCGCACATCACACAGTTGAGAGGAATAGATACATATGGCACTGAGCCGTAAGAAAAAAATAATTGGAGCGATCGTCGCCGGCGTTGTTTTAATAGCAGTTGTGATCGGCAGCATAATGGCCACCCGGACGGATACGCCCGAGGTGACCGTGGTCAAGGTCGAGGTCAGAAAACAGCTGCGTTCGACCGTGACGTCGTCAGGCGAGGTCCGTCCTATACAGTTTATGAACCTCACGAGTGAGGTCCAGGGCAGGATCGAAGAGATCTATGTAAAAGAGGGCGACCAAGTGACTACGGGACAACCGCTTGTTCGGCTCGATCCTAATCAGCTTCAGTCAAATACCGATGCCCAGCTAGCCGCTTTTCAGGGAGCCCAGGATGATGTTCGCGTGTCGCAGTCACAGGTTTCAGCGGCGCAAAACTCGCTCGCTCAGGCCCAACAGCAGCTCAATGTGGCACAGGTGGCCGTAGATTCGGCTCGGCAGGTCGTGGTTTCGGCCCAGACCGACGTCGACAGGGCCCAGGTTGAGGTCAATGCAGCTAATCGAGAATTTAAGCGTAATGCCCAGCTTCTCGAAAGCGGCGTCATCTCGCGTCAGCTTTACGATGAATCGAAAGATCGTGTTGATAGTGCGAACGCCGCTCTGAGAACGGCGAGGGCCAATTTGGAATCGAGAGAGATATCGGTTCGCGATGCTCAGGCCAGGGTCGCTCAGCAGAACGTGGCCGTCCGCGACGCTCGTCGCGGCGTCGAAACCGCCACGCTGAGTGTTGCGTCGAGCCAGTCGCGGGCCAATCAGCAGGCAGCATCTTTACGTGGGCAGCGAAGCCAGCGTGACAAAACGCTGCAGGTGGCTCCGATTAACGGCGTCATCGCCGAGATCCCTTCAAAGGTAGGAACCTTTGCGGTCGCGGGTCTGTCAACGACGGCACTGATGACGATCGCCGACATGTCGACTGTGAATGTTGAGGTCAAGGTCGATGAAACATCGATAGACAAGGTCCAGGTGGGACAAACGGCAAATATAAAAGTCGACGCATTTGGTGACAGAGAGATCGTAGGCGAAGTCATCCAGAAAACACCGCTTGCTCTGGGTAAATCGCAGACGGGCGGAGGGCTGTCGACAAATATCAATGTCCAGGAAGCTAAAGAGTTTCGTGTGGTAATCGAGATGAAAGACCTCGGCGACGATATAAAGAATGGCCTAAGGCCCGGTATGAGTGCTACTGCCGAGATCATTACCGATACTGTGAATGACGTTATCGCAATCCCGCTGCAGGCCGTTGTAGAAAAGAAACCTGAGGCCCAGACCACTCCGACCTTACCTGGTGATACTCCGCCGCCGCCTGCCGAGAAGAACAAAATGATAACAGGCGTGTACGTTCTCGACGGCAACAAAGCTAAATTTGTCGAGGTTACAACTGGTATTATTGGGGAATCTGACCGTCAGATCATAACAGGCCTAAATGAAGGGGATGAAGTAATTACGGGCCCAAGCCGCGTTTTGAATACCCTTAAAGAGGGTGCCATTGTTAAAAAGCAGACTCGCAAAGAAGGCGAGGCCGGCAAAGTTTAGCCATGTACAAGTTTATGGACGAGGAAAACGGTAATGGCGGTGCGCCTGTTCGCGAAATCGTGGGTAGCGAGATGCTCATCAACATGAAGAATATCTGGAAAACGTACCAAATGGGTACGGAGGAGCTTCATGCACTGCGTGACGTTTCATTTCAGGTCCAGAGAAACGAATATTTAGCGATCATTGGGCCTTCGGGCTCAGGCAAGTCGACATTGATGAATCTGATCGGGTGCCTCGATTCTCCGTCAAAAGGCGAATACTGGATAAACGGAAATCTTGTATCAGATATGACTGACGACGAACTTGCGCGTATCAGGAATAAAGAGATCGGTTTCGTGTTTCAAACATTTAACCTTTTAGCCAGGGCGACCGCACTCCATAATGTTGAACTGCCGCTAATTTACGCCGGAATGCGTGCGGGAGCTCGGCACGATCAGGCTCAGGCGGCTCTCGAATCTGTGGAGTTGGGCGACCGGGTGACGCACCGGCCGAATGAGCTTTCGGGCGGTCAGCGTCAGCGTGTCGCAATTGCCCGTGCCCTTGTTAATCACCCTTCTATTCTTCTCGCCGACGAGCCGACCGGTGCATTGGACTCTAAAACGAGCCAGGAGATCTTGCATCTGTTTGAAAAGCTGCACGAAGACGGAAATACGATCATCCTGGTAACGCACGAGCCGGAAGTCGCCCAGAGGGCCCATAGGATCATCACGATCCGCGACGGCCGAATCGAAAGCGACGAGCAACAGAAATAGATGGGCGATCTGCCGGGTTATGTCTCGATAGTTTTTATACTGACGACATTTGCGACGCTAGCGTTTTTCCTTCAGGCGATAAAGGCCGTTGGACTTGATCGCCTCCTTCCGACCATTGTCTTACCAGTTTTATTCGCCCCCCCTTCCAGCCTTTGGAAATTATTCACCCGTGGTGAAAATTAGCACATGAATAATCTCAGTTAGGTTTATAATCTCAGCGTATGAGGGCCTTTCCTGCGATCGCACTTCTTGGAGAGTCATTTCGGCTTGCTCTTTTGAGCTTGCGGACAAATAAGCTGCGTACATTTCTGACTCTTTTGGGAGTAATCGTCGGAGTAACCTCGGTTATCGCTGTGATCACGATAATCAGCGGGCTCGATACCACGGTGGCTACCGCTTTTTCATCTCAAGGTTCGACTGTTTTCAGCGTTTCGAAAAGGCCGCTTGTTATTACTTCGCGAGAGGACATGATCCGGTTTAACCGTCGGAAAGAGGTTACGACCGAAGATAGCGAGGGCATTGAGCGATCATGCCGGACCTGTTCGCGAGTTGGGACGGCCCTTAATGGGATGGCGATGGTGAAATTCGGCGACAACAGGTCAGAGGGCGTGGCTCTTCGAGGATTGTCAACGCAGATGTTTGATATAGAGAACGTCACAATACAGTCAGGACGCCGCTGGACAGAGCAGGAAGCATCTAGCGGTCGAAATGCCTGTGTCATCGGGACCGACCTACTCGAGAATATCTTTAACGGACGCGAGGCTGATTCGGTTATTGGAGAAGACATAAGGATCGATGGCGTTCCCTATCGGGTCCTTGGGGTCGCGGCTCCGTTTGGCAAGGTTCTTGGATTTTCCCGGGACAATTTTGTGTACATCCCTTTTCAGGCGGGCCAGAAAATGTTCGGGGCCCGTGATTCGATCACGGTGCATATTCAAGTCGATAACTCAGCGGATTTTGAGACTGCGCAGGACGAGGTAAGGGCCATAATGCGGGCCAAAAGGGGCAAGTCCTCGACCGAAGAAGATGACGGGTTCTCAATAGAATCACAGGATGCGTTCCTGGCAATTTACGATAGCGCGACATCGGGAATTTACGCCGCGACGATAGCGGTTGCGGTGGTTTCGCTTGTCGTCGGCGGCATCGTGGTTATGAATATAATGCTGGTTTCTGTTACCGAGAGGACGCGGGAGATCGGTCTGAGGAAGGCTGTCGGAGCACGGCGAACTGATATTTTGCAGCAGTTTATGATCGAGGCAGTGACCGTTACAGCCGTCGGCGGTGCCATAGGCGTAATTGTCGGTTACGGGCTCGCATATTTACTGGCATTTGCAATGGGCTTTCCGGTCACGATACGAATTCAGTCGGCCTTGATGGGAGTAGGGGTTTCACTCATTGTAGGTATTGTGAGCGGGTTGTATCCGGCAATGCGTGCCGCCCGGCTCGATCCGATAGAGGCGATGAGAAATGAATAATTGGTAGAGAATGACGATAGTCGATCTTAGAGAATCCGCGATAATGGCGCTCGACACGATGAGAGCCAATAAGCTGCGCTCATCTCTCACCGTTCTCGGCGTTGCTGTGGGGGTCGTGACCATTCTTGCAATGGTCTCGATCATTCAGGGTTTGAATCGCGCGTTTTCCGACCAGATAGAATCGCTTGGGTCAAACACCATATTTGTCTCAAAATTCAATCCAAGCTTTGGACGACAGCCGGGCGCAGAGGAGAGGCAGCGGAAAGAGCTAACGGTGGCCGATGCCGATGCCATCCGAGACGAGGTGCCGAGCGCCGCTGGCGTTTCGCCCATTCAACGTGAACTTTCGGTAACGATGCGGTATAAGGAAAAGCAGTCGGATACGCCGATCCTGATCGGGGCGACGCCGCATTACGAATTCACACATTCACAGTATATAGATCACGGACGGTTCATTACCGATAGTGACATGAACGGTCGGTCGAACGTCGTGGTTCTGGGCAGAGATGTTATAAAGGCATTATTTCGCGCCGACGAGGACCCGGTCGGGGCCGAGGTGAAGATCGACGGGAGTCCCTTTCGAGTAGTGGGTGTTATGAGTTTACTTGGGTCTTTTTTCGGACAATCCCGGGACAATATTGCGTTCATTCCTCTGACGACGACTCAAAAATTCTATCCTCGAATCGATCCGCCGCAATCGGTCTTTG
This sequence comes from Pyrinomonadaceae bacterium, assembly GCA_041751355.1. GTDB lineage: Bacteria > Acidobacteriota > Blastocatellia > Pyrinomonadales > Pyrinomonadaceae > OLB17. Next base: position 1,306 of record JBGSXN010000209.1, on the reverse strand, counting down.
TAATAATTGTCCGCCCTACGACAAGGGCCGACGTTAAACGTACGATGGACGATGTGACGGATATACTTCGGGTCCGTCGGGGAGTAAAACAGGGTGAAAGCAATAATTTCGGCGTATCGTCTCAGGATGCATTGCTCGATATATATAATCAGCTGACCGCGGCAACGTATCTCGTACTTACAGCTATTTCGGCGGTCGCTTTAATGATCGGCGGCATTGGGGTTATGAATATAATGCTCGTTTCCGTCACAGAACGCACAAAGGAGATCGGTATTCGAAAAGCCGTCGGCGGAACGAGGTCCAGCATTTTGGCCCAATTCCTGATCGAGGCTGTTTTAATGACCGCCATCGGCGGGATAATCGGCATTGTTATCGGTGAGATCCTGAGTTTCTTGATCAATACTTACTCTCCGCTGCCCGCATACATTCCTATTTGGGCGGTCATCCTCGGCGTATTCGTATCGGCCGGCGTCGGCATTGTATTTGGTGTATTTCCAGCATGGAAGGCTGCAAACCTCGACCCTATCGAGGCACTGCGATTCGAATGACATGCATAGGGCGAAAGCGGTCCTTAATTCGTATTATTCCTTTGTTTTAGATAATCTAAAATCCGATGAATTTTTACGAAACCGTTAAATTAGCCTTCTCAGCAATTTGGGCGCATAAACTGCGCTCATTTTTGACGCTTTTGGGAATGATCATCGGTATGACGGCGTTTATGGTCGTGTTGTCGCTGCTTCAAGGCTTTAACACGTACGTTGATGAAAAAATCGCGGGCATCGGGTCAAACGCGTTCACCATACAACGTTTTAACTTCGACGACTTTAAGGACAGCGACACGATAGCGGCAGCCCAGCGTCGTAATAAGGAACTCGATTTTGAGGAATTGGAATTTATTCGTGCCCGTTCTCAGCTGATAGAGAAGATCGGTGCCAAAGCCGGAGGCACGAGCCGCGATGTAAGGGTCGGTTCTGAGACTTTAAGTGATGTCCGGGTCTCGGGGGCCGAGGCGATTATCGCCGACATCGAAAAGCTGGATATCGCCGAGGGCCGTTATTTTACTGCGTCTGAGAACGATAACTCGATGCGGGTAGCATTTATCGGACGTGATATAGCCAACGGGCTCTTTCCACAGGGAAATGCGATCGGCAGCGAGATAATGATATCGGGCATTCCCTACCGGGTGATCGGGATACAGACCGCAAAGGGTACCGTGTTTGGCCAGCCGCAGGATAGTTTTGTCCAACTTCCGATCAAAACGTATGGGGCTAATTTTGGGGGCCTTCGCCGCGGGCGTGCACCGAAT
>JBGSXN010000208.1:0-18565 GCA_041751355.1 Pyrinomonadaceae bacterium | reverse complement strand
AACGCGATCTTCACGTCGCCAGATCTCTGGCCCGAGGATACGGCTAAGAAGCTGGAAGCGATTATCGGGAAGTATGGAAAGAGTAGGTAGAAAACTCTATCGCCCTAAAAATCATCTGTAATTCTTATGAAGCATAAATTTTTAGCTTTTCTATTCGCGGCAGCTGCTTTAGTAACGCTCACAACGGTTGCAGTCGCTCAGCGAAATGTTTCGTTGGCGATCGAACGTGACCCATTGATGGAGGCGGATGCCAAACATAATCTCGATGTCGCGTGGAATGCTTACAAGCTGAAAAAGGCCTATAAGGGCGTGCTGATGCGGTTTGAGGAAACCTATGCCGCCTATCCTGAGTTTTCCAAAATAGACGAGTTTCTCTATCTCGCCGGCATGGCCAGCTACTACCTGTCCGAGGGCAAGGGCAATCAGAAGATCGATCCTAAGACGGAAAAGAACATGGAAAAGTACGAACCTGCCAAGCTCAAAGAGGATGCCGTTGCGTATCTGTCGACCATTGTCGATAAATATCCCGAGAGTAAGTATCGCGAAGATGCCGAGAAAACCCTCAAGGTTCTCCGACCTTAAAGCGAATCCACACTCTCCATCGACCTCGACCCCGAGGTCGCATGCCTCAAGTTCATTTGCCTCACATTCGACGAAAACCCCACCGACCGCGCATGACTCTGGCGCCAAGCATATCTAAAAGACCAAAGACAATAAGATCTTCCTCTTTCACGCCGGTGAAAATCGCAAAAACCCGCCGCGGCGTGTAAAATCTTAAGAAGTCAGTAGTCAGAAGTCAGAATTCAGCAGCCTTGGGTCGTTCGCTGTTTCGCGGCTTCTTAATTCTAACTTCTGACTTCTGGATTCTGATTCATATGTCACTAACAGTTGTAGGTTCCGTCGCGTTTGACGCGTTGGAAACACCCTTCGGAAAGAGGGATAAGGTACTCGGCGGTGCGGCTACGCACTTTGGTTTGTCGGCGAGTTTTTTTACGCAGGTCAATGCCGTGGGAGTTGTCGGAGGCGATTTTGGCGATGATGAATGGGCCGTTTTCAAACGACATTTCATCAATACGGACGATATCGAGATCGTCCCCGAGGGCAAAACGTTTTTTTGGCAGGGCCGGTACGATTACGATATGAATACCGCCCACACGCTCGATACGCAATTAAATGTTTTCGAGACGTTTGATCCGAAGCTCTCCGAAAATTCCCGAGATGCAGATTTCCTTTTCTTGGCTAATATCCTGCCCATGCTTCAGAAACAAGTGCGCGAGCAGTGTAAAGATGCGAAATTTGTCGCGATGGACACGATGAATTTCTGGATCTCGTCGATGAAGGACGCTGTTATCGACACGATAAAGGTCGTCGACTGTATCATCATCAACGATGCCGAGGCACGCCAGCTTACAGACGAGCCGAGCATCTACAAGGCGGCCCGGACCATAATGGACTTCGGGCTCAAAGCTGTGGTGATCAAGCGGGGCGAATACGGGGCGACGCTGTTTACCCGTGACGGATATTTTGTCGCACCGGCGTATCCCCTCGAATCGGTTTTCGATCCGACCGGCGCGGGCGACACTTTTGCAGGCGGCTTTATGGGCTATCTAGCCGCGCAGAAAGAGATCTCAGACGAAACGCTCCGGCGGGCAATGATCTACGGCTCGGTGATGGCATCGTTCAACGTCGAGAAATTCGGCACCGAACGTGTTGATGCCCTCGATTATCCGGAAATAAACGAGCGCTTCAGTTCATTTAAGACAATGACCCATTTTGACGATATTCCCTTTGAGCGAGCTTCGATCGCGGCTTAAGCGTCGGTTAATGAGTACGAAAAACAATAATCCGCTCGCCCGGCTCGAACGGCGAAAGATCAATTATCCGCTGATCTCGGCCGCGGCGGTCCTGGCGTTGCTGCTGATCGCCGGGCTCGGACTTTCAGTCCAGGAGAGTAACTGGAACGCGGCCGGGTTGTTTCTAGGTTCGCTGGCTATTTTCGCGGTTGTCTTTTTGCTCGACATTGCCGATAAACGACGTCTCGCAGCCGTCGATGACCGCAAATTCATTCACTGGGATGCCGCAATGCCCGAGATACAACGGCAGAACGTCAATCTCGAGGTCCGTGAACTCGCCAGGCTGCTGGGCGTGGGTGACGATCAAATGGCCGATCTGCTGTCGGCATATATCGTTGCTGAGGACCTCGCTTTGAGGCAGATACAGCAGGAAGAGAACCTTCCTCTAATGCGGCATGTCAGCATCGGAAAGACTCCTTTCGACGCGATAATGGTCGATCAGGAGTTGGTCACATGTATCGAAGTATCGTTCCTGGTCGTGCCTGACCTTCGTCAGGAAAGGATCGAGTCGATGCTGAAAAAGATCACAACGTCCAAGAAAAACCTGGCTGAGATGAAGAGCAGGCTTCGTCTGCGGCTGATGGTAGTACTCGTCACCCAGCTAACATCCGACGAGGAGGAACATCTTCGCGGAATGCTGGTTACCCGAAGGTTTACGGACACACCCGTCGATATCGACATTCGTCTGCTGGATTTTGAGCTTTTGCAGAAGGTTTACGTTAGTGAATAGGTCAGATTATGCTGGAAAACAAAATTGGAATGATATTTGGCGTTGCGAACAAGCGTTCTATCGCATGGGCGTGCGCCCTCGCCTGTGCTCGGAATGGCGCAAGGATGGCCTTTACACATCAGGGCGATCGTCTACGGGAGAATGTCGAGACGCTCGCCGGCACGCTCGATGATTCGCTCGTGGTGCCATGCGACGTGACGGACCAGGCCGAGGTCGATGCGGCATTTGAGGCGGTCGGCAAAAAATACGGCCGACTCGATTTCCTGGTCCATTCGATAGCTTTCGCTCCGAAGGAGGCCCTCGAAGGCGAGTTTGTGACAACTACTCGCGAGGCATTTCGCACGGCTCTCGAGATCAGCGCATTTTCCCTGACACAGGTCGCGCTTGCCGCGTCACCGCTGATGACTGAGGGCGGCAGCATCATAACCATGAGCTATTACGGGGCCGAGAAGGTCGTGCCGAATTATAATGTTATGGGCGTGGCCAAAGCCGCTCTCGAGGCTTCGACTCGATATCTCGCCGCCGACCTGGGCAAAAATAATATTCGTGTAAACGCAATCAGCGCCGGGCCGCTAAATACACTTTCCGCCCGCGGAGTCAAAAATATGGGCTCGCTGCTCAGCTATGTTGGCGAAAAATCGCCGATGAAGCGGAATGTGACCGTTTCAGAGGTAGGCAATACGGCCCTGTTTCTCGTAAGCGACCTGTCATCCGGCATCACCGGCGAGACTATCTACGTCGATTGCGGATATAACATCATGGGAATATAGAGCAGGTCAATCTGGAGAGCCCTCCAGATCCAATCAGAGAATTATGGCTGAAACAAAGGCTAATAAGCCGAAAGTCGAGATCGCTAAGAAGAAAACTGTCGAGCCGATAACCGTCGCCGATGCCAAGAAACGACAGGAAGAGCCGGGTTACTGGCATTTGACGGATGACGAGATACTGCTCCGCTCGCCCGAACCAGAGGACGACTATAAAACGTCTGATTCGTGGCGTGTTTTTCGCATAATGGGCGAATTCGTCAACGGATTTGACCACCTCGCGACTATAACGCGCGGTGTTTCGATATTTGGATCCGCTCGGACCCATGAAAAGGACCCGTATTATATCGCCGCCCGCGAAACGGCCCGCCTGCTTGGCGAAGAAGGGTTCGAGATCATTACCGGCGGAGGGCCCGGCATTATGGAGGCGTCGAACCGCGGTGCTCACGATGTGGGTGCAACGTCGGTCGGGTGCAATATCGAATTGCCATTCGAACAGGCCCCGAACCCCTACCTCACCAAATCGTTGTCGTTCAAGTATTTCTTTGTTCGCAAGACAATGTTCATAAAGTACAGCAATGCATATGTGATCTTTCCGGGTGGGTTTGGAACTATGGACGAGCTGTTTGAGGCGCTAACACTTATACAAACCCGAAAGATACGCAATTTCCCTGTCGTTTTGTTCGGATCGCAATATTGGCGTGGGCTGCTGCAGTGGTTAACATCGACAATGCTGAACGAAAAGAATATCGGTTCAGATGACCTGAGTCTGATCCATTTAACCGACTCACCCTCCGATGCCGTCGATTTTATAATCAAGACATTCAACAATCCAAGCGTATTCACCGAGGAAACAGCAGGCGGGCCGGAACAATAACGTTCCGATCACCCTTGGTTAACGATAACTGATGCTAACCACTCGGCATAGGGTCCTGAGATACGATCAGCTTCTACGGCTACAACTTCAGGAACCGAGTAACTGTGTTCCCCGGTAATAAATTTCTCAAGTTCGTCCCACTTTTCGCTTAGAGTTTTGATCAACAGCAGATGTTCGGGTTCGGTCTGCACTTCGCCTTCCCAAAAATAGACAGAAGTCATTTTGGGCAGGATCTGCACGCAGGCCGCCAGACGGGCATCAATTATCTTTTGGGCTAATGCGTTTGCCTCGAGGGAGTTTGAGCAGGTAGTGAAGACGATCAGCATCAACTAATGGCGGCTAGTTCTGACTCGGCTCAAAACTATAGAGGACCGGGCCTAATTCGCCAACGACGCCGACCTCGTCAACGCTTTTTACGTTTCCAGCCAGCGATGTGGCGAGCATCGTTATTTCAAAACCGTTTCTTGCACCGGTCCGGGCCGCGGGAACGAATAACCGCCGTCCCCACACCTCGAGTTTTTCGCCGGACGGCGAAGTTCCGCCCCCTTGAAATTTGATCTCGTACGCTCGCCATGCACCGTTAAGCATCGTTTCCCCCTGGGAAACGACCTGATAACCGGGAAGGATCTTCGAGAGAGTTTCGTTGGTTTCTCGGACCAGTTGCGGGAATATTTCAGAATCCGCTGAGAACGTACCTTTGCTCGGATAATAGCTGATCAACATCTGTTCCTGAAGTCGATCGTCCGACGTGCTCCTCGAAATGTCGAGAAACTTACCGCGAGAGCCCGACGATGTTCCCTGCTGAGGGTCATTAACCTTCCAGTCTTTGGGATAAAAGAGCGTGAATCCGAGAAAATTCGTCAGCAGATCGCCTTTTAGGTTCTGTTTCGAGTTTTGATATGTGTTTGTATTAGGAGGCTGTGCCAGGCTGCGCGGAAGAGGTCGCTGCTCTGTATCATCGCTGATCGCCGGACTGTTCCCTGTATTCGCGTTGACTTCACTGTTCTGTTGCGATCCGGTCAGGATTCCGGCCGGGTTGTTCGCGTAATAGTACCAGCCAATTGCGAGTGCCGCGAGTAGGGCCAGGAGAGTCACGCCGACAGCGTAACGGGTTCGGGACTTCTGCTCGGGGGCCGGATCAGCGATAGATTTCTTTCGTGCGGCATCTGGTTTAGGCGTCGCTCCGGACTTCTTCTCTGATGAATCGGCCCGTTTTGTGGCCGGCGGCGTTGAGGCTGCGGGTGTCGATTTGATCGCCGGAACCAGAGGCTGCAGGTTGACAATATTCTGCGGCTCGATCTGGGGAGCCTTCGCGGCAGGTGCGTCTGACGACAGTGCCAGACAAAATGCATCGCCGAAATCACGCGCCTTTGTATATCGGCCCGCGGGCTTAAAGGACAAGGCCTTTTCGAATACATCGTTGATCGCCACCGGCAGGCCCGGCCTCACGTCGGTAGGTTTGGTTACCAATCCCCCGTATTGCGCTTTGAGTATTTCTTTTGGCGACGATCCGTTAAACGGGGTCTGGCCGGTCAGCATCTGAAAGCTAACGACGGCTAGGGCAAAGATATCGCTTGAGCCCGTGTTGATACGCCCATCCAGCACCTCGGGCGACTGAAACAAAATATTACGGGCCGTCGATTCACCGCGTGAGGCTCCGAAATTCACCAGCACCGCCTGTTCGGAATCTGCCGTACCGGGTTTGATAATCAGGTTCTCGGGCCGTATATCACGGTGAAGAATTCCCTCCTGATGTGCCTCGTTTAGGGCGTTTGATATCTGTCGAATGACGCGGGAAGCTCTCTGGGCGCTGAAACGGCCATGGATACCCAGTATATCGGCAACAGAAAGGGCATCAACATACTCGCTTATCAGAAAGTATTTGCCGTCGGCAAACTCGCCCGAATCTATCATCCGTGCGATGTTGGGATGGCTGAAATGCGATAGAGAAACCCGTTCTTCGGAAAGAATGCTGTTCATCAACTCGTCCGATTCGCCGCTGAGCACAACACGGACGACCACTTTTTTTTCAACCGCGATCATATCTTCGGCTAAATACGCGAGCCCGGACTCATCGCCACCTAGATACTCGATTACCTTATATCTGCCTTTTACCACGCTCCCGACAAAGCTATTCGGATCTTGAGTGTCAAAATGCGGAAATCCGCCAACCGAACTGTCACCGGAGCCCAGAACGATATGCCCAGCGGGTACTTGCGACGGATCTACTTTTCTGCCCGCCTGAACCGGCACCTGGTTCGCGGCAGGACTCGGAAGTTTCGGCGAGTCAACTGGCGAAAGTTCGATCAGGGGCTCGTTTTCAACTATTGGACGTTGATCGAGCGGAGGTAAGGTATCGTGATCGTCCAGCTCGAAAAACACCTCGTCCGTTTTCTGCTCCGGTTTCGGCACGTCCTCAGTGTCCCTTTCCAGATCGGAAACGACAACGCCGGGAACATCAGAGAGCGCGGCTCCCAAGTCACTGATGCCCTCCATCTTCGGGATAAGATTTGCAAAGATCCCGCCCTGGGGTGGCAAGTCGCCGGCGCTGTCCGAAACGAGGCGAGCTCCGTCAGTCGGGCAAAATCGGCGAGAACCTTCCTCGAATTTTTGCTTACATTTAGGACAGTACATTTAAGGGGTTATCGCCGATCAATCGCAAGATCATGCCGGATAAATACAATAGCGTTAAAATAAGACCAATGCCGAGCAGTATATCGAATCAGTTGAAGGTCAATTAAATAAACTCTAATTTCTGCGGCTAAATCGCCCTTGCCGGGCATTAGCGAGCTTATCCGCAAGATTTTCAGTTTCGGCATCATGCGAAATCGCCTGCTGATATGCGCGTTCCGCGTTTCGCCCGTTTCCGGCTTTCATGTATGCATCGCCGACTATCTCAAACTGCTGGGCCAGGAGTCGTCGGTCGTATTCGGAGACAGACCGGGACGCCTGAAGCAGGGCATTCTCGGCAAGTTCAGGCCTTCCCTGACGATTATACAGCGTAGCAAGCAGACTGTTTGCACGAAATCCGTTACCGCTTACAGCAAGACCCGTTCGCAGTACGGCTTCGGCTTCCGGATAATTTCCCAGAGTTGTCAGTGCGCGGCCAAGCAATAAAAGTGCAGTCGGGTTTCGAGGATCACTCGCTATTGCGGAGCGCAAAAGAGGCTCGGAATCAGCAAAACGTTGCTCTGACTGAAGGACCTCAGCAACCAAAACCTTTGAGCCAACGTCGGTCGCCCGTTCGATCGCATTTTGATAGGCCGTAACGGATTCGCGAAACATTCCGCGGCGTCTCAACAGTCTGCCTAGATGAGCATATGGCGGAGCAAATCCAGAGTCTAACGATATCGCCCGTCGATAGGCATTTTCCGTTTCTGTCGAAATGAACCCACGAAGCTCAAGCGCCGCACCCAGCTGGTCAAAAGCAAGTGCGTTCAATGGTGCGAGTTGGATTGCCCGGCGTGAAAGTCTCTCGGCCTCGGCATATCTTTCGGACAGGTTCGGGGCCGTTACGGGCTGGGTAAGAATATAACTCAAGGCAATATGAGCGACAGCATTGTTCGGCTCCAACTGTAGGGCATCACGATACGACTTTTCAGCTTCCTGCCATTTGAGCTGATCGCTGTACAGATTACCGAGACCATAAACTGCACGGGAATCACGCGGCTTTAACGTTCGCGCCCGGCTATAGGCCGCTTCAGCTGCGGCATAATTCCGGTCGTCTCTGAACAGATTGCCCTGCTCAATAAGGTCTTCGAAAAGATCGTCGGCCTGGGCTGCGGTCATACCCGGCGGAAGTTTCGGCTGGGCGGGGGAAATCTCAACCTTAGAACCCGTGACTGATGCCTTAGCCTCGGTCGCGGCGCTGCCTGAGAACCGAGTCGAGGTAAATTCGGTCGAGGCTGGCTTCTTCCGGGCTGCGGTGTCCGAAGCCTTCTCTTGTCTGGTTACTTTCGGTGTGGCGGCTTTTGCTGTGACTGGTTTCTTTTTGGTAGCCGGCTGCGGTTTCGTTGCCGTCGGGGTTCGAGAACGTGGCGGAGCCGCTTTCGGTTTAGTCGGTGTTTTCTTAACCTTCGTAGGCGGCGCAGCTTTCTTTTTGCCGGCGCCAAATAATTTGTTGCTGCTGCCGAGGTCCTGACCCAATGCGCAAATAGTGGTTAGCGATAATACGAAAATTAAGATAAGAGGGCGTAACATTATGCTTATATAGACGATCAAGCTAACAGGTCTAGTTGCCCACCACGAGGCGGAAGCCTAATTCCTTATCACGAGTGCTGCCTACAACATCCGCGCGGAATGTTGATGTAATACCGAATTCGCCGACCGACTTATTCAGGGCGGCCCCTCCGCGAATCATGTATCGTGGTTCTCTGGTTTCCCGGATCACGCCGGGACTGCCCGGGTACAACGAGGCTTTTGAACTCGTCCATTCATAAACATTCCCGATCAGGTCCATAACTCCCCACTCGTTCGGGCAAGATGCAGTGCCAACGGCATCGGGTTCCGTATTGTCCTTGTCGGTAACCGCGCATTTCGGATCGAAAGTATCGCCCCAAGGATATAGGTTATTCTTAGGTCCGTTTCGAGCTGCGTACTCCCATTCAGCCTCAGTAGGTAATCGATATGTAACGCCATCCCGATTCGATCGCCATCTGGCAAATGCTTCAATGTCTCCGATATTAACAAAACGAACCGGCATTTTTTCTGTTTCAGGCACGGGACGATCGTTAACCCAGTGCGCCGGAACCGGCCTATAGCCGGAATCACTGATAAACGCAAAATACTCGCCGTTTGTGATTTCAAATTTGTCCATCTTAAACGATGGAACAGTGACCGCATTTTCCGGTCGTTCATTGTCCCGGCCATCTTCCCGGCCCATCATAAAAGTTCCGCCCGGTACCTCGACCATTTCCGCCGTGACTGGGGTGGCAACCGGTGTTGGCGATGCCGAGTTATTACTCAGTGAGCCATTGCCGCCGCCGATTATGCCCAGCATATATGCCGAGCCAATGCCAACGATTCCAATCAATAATAGGGCCAATAATCCGCCGATTCCCAAAAGCCAGGGGGAAAGAAAAGATTTCCTGGTCTTTGGAGCAGTAACGACCGAGACATCAAATCGGTTGGGTTCAAAATTTTGCTGGATCGTCTGATCCATGTTCCCGGCAGGACCTTGCGAATATTGCGTCGACAGGTCGGAACGTCCTGTTCCGGTAACCGACATATCGGGCCGAGGGATCGCTGCTCTGGAATCCTGCATACCATGCTGGAGTTCGGCGACAACCTCCTGCGGACGGCCATCGCAAACGACATCGCCCCACCAATCCTGAAAACCGTCGTGACTTACCCTGAGGCGGTGATTCCCGCTTTGTATCCCCTCCAACAGCAGCAGCCCATCGTCTTTCGTTTGTCCAACCGCAATGTTATCGACATATACACTGGACTTGGGCGGCCTTGACGTGATTTTCAGCGAAGATATTGGCAGCGACCGACCCGGCGCAGTATGTAGAAATTGCTGTCCGGGATGTATTGCCTGACGCAATTCGTCTACAAATACTTCAACCGAAGCAGTTCGATCTTCCGGCTTTTTCTCAAGAGTGTGACGGATAGCTTGTTCAAGTTCCTTCGAAGCATTGACGCCGCCTTCCTGCAGCGTTGGTGCACGATCGGAAATGTGTTTTTTCATGATCGCGGGTATTGATGAGCCTTTAAAAGGCACATCACCCGCCAGCATCTGGTAAAGCATCACGCCAAGAGAATAGATGTCCGAACGCGAATCGGGCTCCTCATCAGCCCATTGCTCGGGCGCCATGTAATATGGTGAGCCCATCAATCCGGTGGTTTGGGCCTGTACAAAGGACCCCAACAATTCCCCTGATTTAATCTTAGCCAGTCCAAAATCAAGTATCTTTACCGCCTGCGACATATTCGGCTTGTCGCTGCAGATCATGATGTTGAGCGGTTTCAGGTCTCTGTGGACGATACCCTGATGGTGGGCGGCGCCAACGCCGGCGCATACAGCTGCCATCAACTCAAATGCTCTTTCGGGTGACAGTAATTTTTCTCGGGCCAACAGGTCGTGCAGCGACTCGCCCTCGACGTATTCCATCACCAGGAAAGGCACCGTACCCTCGATCACACCATAATCGGTAACACTAACGACGTTCTGATGCCGGATCGCCGCGGCTGCAAGGGCCTCTTGTCTAAAGCGTGTTACGAGTTGGGGATCGTTTCCGACAAGGTCAGGCAGAATCACCTTAATTGCGAGTTGGGTCTTGAGATAGGCGTGCCGAGCCTTGTATACAATGCCCATGCCGCCCTGCCCTAGACGACATTCGATCTGGTACTTACCCTCAAGAACAGGTTCGCCGGCAATCGTGTGCACGGTTGGCATCCCGTCATTCGGACAAGTTACAACCGAATCGGTGAAACAATTCTTGCAGAGCTGACATTCCTTCATCTAGGTTTTAGTTTGATGGACATTTACAACCTTAGCCGGAAATTATTCGATGATTCCAAAGCGGCAAAAGTAGTTACTGTACTACTTGATTTTAGTTTTTTTGCATTTTTCAAGCAAGGTTGAAGAGAACCGGACGCCTTATAAGATCGTCATCGACTGCTTCCACCGTGAAATAATACGAGGCACGGTCAATTTTTGATCACAATATTTACAAGCCGTCCGGGTACCACGATCATTTTTACTATCTCTTTGCCATCAATATATTCTCTGACCTTCTCATCGGCCTTGGCCAATTCCCGCAATTTCTCGTCCGAAGTATCCGGTACGGCCCGGACTTTGGACCTCAGTTTGCCGTTAACCTGGACGGCAATCTCGATGAGGTCCTCTTTCGCCAATTCGTCCTGAAATTCCGGGAACCGCGCATCATTAGCCAGGATACCGTCCTCGTTGCCAATGATCTCCGCGAAGAGCTCCTCAGCCGTGTGTGGCGCAAAAGGCGTCAGCATTAGAGATAGGGCTGTCAAAGCCTCTCGAACGGCGAAAACCTCGTCTGTGCCTGCGTCGGCAGGCTCGATCTTTAGATCACCGATCGCGTTGGACAGTTCCATCAATGCGGCCACTGGCGTATTGAACTGCAAGGATGAAAGGTTTTCAGACACTCTCTTAATAGTCTGGTGTGTTTTTCGGCGAAGATCTCTGGCCGAGGATCCAGTTTTTTCTTGGTCCGGCGGTTTGAGATGAGCGTCGCGGATATGGTCTTTCCATTTGTAAACAAGACGCCACACACGCTGCAGAAACCGGACGGCACCCTCGATCCCTGCTTCGTTCCAAACCAATTCATTTTCGATCGGCGCCGCAAATAGCGTAAAGAGACGCGTTGCATCTGCACCGTAGATCTCAACCATTTCATCCGGATCAACACCATTACCCTTCGATTTCGACCTTCGCTCGATAGCGAACTTGAGGGGTTTGCCATCAGCAGAAACGACCGTAGTTATCTTCCCTTTTACATCGCGTGTGACCGAGACCGCGTCATGGGTAAAATATGTGCGCTTGCCGCTTTCGTCGTCGAAATACGTTTCGCCGATTACCATGCCCTGCGTCATTAACCGTTTGAACGGCTCGTCGAACGTGATCAAGCCGATATCTCTCATTACCTTGGTCCAGAACCGCGCATAGATCAGATGCATCACCGCATGGTCGTCACCGCCGATGTATTGATCCACGGGCATCCAGTACGCAGCCGTTTCGGGGTCCGTCGGAAGGGCCGGATTGTTGGGATCCAAATATCTGAAAAAATACCACGACGAATCCACGAATGTGTCCATCGTATCGGTTTCACGCCTCGCTGGGCCTTTACACTTCGGACAATGGGTTTCGTAGAACTCAGGCACCTTTGCCAGCGGCGATTCTCCAGTCCCGGTGATAGGAGCCTCGTCGGGAAGCATGACCGGAAGATTCTCAAATTTCTCAGGAACAACCCCGCACGCCGAACAGTAAACGATCGGGATGGGCGAGCCCCAATAACGCTGCCGCGAGATTCCCCAATCCCTTAACCTGTAAGTCGTCGCGGATTCAGCAAAACGTTGTTTGATCCCATATTCGGTCATTTCTGCCTTGGCCTGTGCGTTTGGTTTTCCGTTCCAATAATCGGAATGTACCAGAACGCCGGGCTCGTTAAAGGCCTGCTCCAATACCAGCACCTGCATAGCGTGGTGTTGGTGTGCCAAGTGGGGCTCCGAAATTACCTGCTTGATCGGCAGGCCAAACTTCGTGGCAAATTCGAAATCCCGTTGATCGTGAGCCGGAACGGACATAACAGCCCCGGTCCCATAATCCATCATTACGTAATTCCCCACCCACACCGGTAATTCCTCGTCGCTGAAAGGATTTACTGCCTTTAGCCCGGTGTCGATCCCGTCTTTTTCGACATACTTTTCGTGATCGGCCGGTTTTGCATTCTCGGTCCGGATGACCGCGATCTTGTTCGCGACCTCTTCAGAGAAATTATCTAAATTTGCCTGTATGACAGGGTGCTCGGCTGCGAGAACGATGGAATTAGCACCGTAAATCGTGTCTATTCTGGTTGTAAAAACTCTAATTCGGCCCTTGCCATGGTCCGAGGAGCTGGTTATCCCGTCAATGATCGGACAGTAAAACAGTGAGTCACCTGACGAGCGCACTTCAAAATCGACATACGCTCCCCTGGATCGCCCGATCCAATCGGATTGGCGCTTGAGGACGTTCTGCGGCCAGCCCTCTTTGATCTGCTCCATGTCGTCGAGCAATTGATCGGTGTAAGCAGTCGTTTTGAGAAACCACTGTTCAAGGTCCTTTTTGGTGACCGGATTGCCGCAACGCCAGCAGAGACCGCCGCTTGCCTGCTCGTTCGAGAGCGTTGCCTGGTCGTGCCAACACCAATTGACCTGGGTCATACGCTTGTATGCCAGGCCCATTTCATACATCTTTAGAAAGAACCACTGATCGAATTTGTAATACTCTGGCGTGTGGGCGTAGATCTGCCTTCGCCAATCATAGCTCAGACCCAGCCGCTGAAGTTGGCCGCGCATGATCTCAATGTTATCTTCGGTCCATTTCCGCGGATTAATGCCGCGTTTTACCGCTGCATCCTCTGCGGGCTGGCCAAATGAATCCCACCCGATAGGGTGAAGAACGTTGAAACCTTGCAGACGCTTGAACCATGCTAACGCATCTCCGGCCGAATAATTGCGCACATGGCCCATGTGCAGATTGCCCGACGGGTAGGGGAGCATCTCAAGCTGATAGAATTTTGGTTTGTCCCCGTCGATCTCAGCCTGAAATGCACCGCTCTTAGCCCATTTCTGCTGCCATTTCCGTTCGACCTTTTTGGCAAAATACTTTCCGTCCATATCTGTTAGTCCTGATCCGGTGAGCTTGATCGCAAAATTGCAAGTGTAGCGGATAACGCTCAGTCTATCCACTTAGAAAACCTGTAACTTCTTGAGATTATTGGTTATCGCCGCATCACCAACGGACGTTAGTGAGCGGCATAATAAGGGCGAGGTTGTCACTGCAAAAGGACATACATGCATTCTAGAAAAATGGCGGGTTAATGTCCAATATCTTTGAATTAGCCCTTTTTTGATGATATTATGTTTGAACCTTAATTTTTAGGAGTTTTAATCGACGAAAATATTTAATGAATATAAAAATAGATCTGCAGTCGGTCGAGACTTAACGTAATCGTGTGTAATTCGACCGTCTGCCCCAAACACAGGAGGCAAGAGAGATGGTCGACCAAACACACATACACTCTGCAAGCGCAGGTGATAAGCATAATTCGCAATCCGTGCCTGCAATCACCCCGAGATCGCCCCTTCATTCGAAGTCCAGTCAAAATTTTACAAGTAACAGTCGCACCGACGACGTGATCGGGTCGCTCGCGAACGCATATGAAAACAAGCGGGCCCGGCAAGTCGTTGAGTGGGAAAGGATCTGGCGACAGACTTTCTGAATCGACCTATCGGCCGTTTTCGTGAGTGACGATATTTCCTTTGCCAAGAGATTTTGATTTAATTATTCAATGCACGACACAAGCAGCGGGACGGAATCTCCCACGGATCTTCGCGCATACTACAAGAATGTGCGGGCACACACAGTTTTCCTCTGCGAACCTCTCGAAACCGAAGATTTCATTCCGCAGCCCATCGTCGATGTGTCTCCGGCAAAATGGAACATTGCACATACGACCTGGTTTTTCGAAGAAATGGTGCTGAAGAAATTTGTCGCCGACTATCAGCCCTTTGACGAGAACTTTGGCTTCCTGTTCAACAGCTATTACAATTCGATCGGTGATCGAACAGTTCGAGACAACAGAGGTGACCTTAGCCGGCCGACTGTTGCCAGGGTTTTTGAGTATCGGCAGCACGTCGATTCACAAATGTCCGACTTTCTTTCGCGGCCGGACGCCGACAATGCTAAAGACCTGATTATTCTGGGGCTAAATCACGAACAGCAGCATCAGGAATTACTCATTACCGATCTCAAATTCACGTTCGGCCAAAATCCTTTATTTCCTGTGTACCGAGACGGGTTTGCACCTGAGGAAGAAACCGAGTCGTCGTCGCTTGGCTTCGTCGAGGTAGAAAGCGGCATTTATGAGATCGGATTTGCCGGGGACGGATTCTGCTTTGACAATGAACTGTCCAGGCACAAACAGTATATTAATGACTCTTGTATTGCCGATCGACTGGTTACAAATAGTGATTTTGTTGACTTTATCGCCGATGGCGGATACACCGATCATCGTATCTGGCTTTCCGAGGGTTGGGAGTGGGTAAATGAGAATAATATCCACTCACCGCTGCACTGGCACAATCGCGAGGGCGAATGGCTTCAGTTTACACTTGGCGGGCTGCGAGCACTTTCGCCGAACGCTCCGGTGTGTCACGTCTCTTTTTATGAAGCCTCTGCTTTCGCGGAATGGAGCGGAATGCGTTTGCCCACCGAATTCGAATGGGAGGCAGCCTGCGATCGTTTTGAATGGGGTAAACGTTGGGAGTGGACAAACAGCGCGTATCTGCCATATCCCGGATTCAAAAAACCTGACGGAGCAGTGGGTGAATATAACGGCAAGTTCATGATCAATCAAATGGTGCTGCGTGGATCTTCGATCTCGACACCACCGGGACATAGCCGCAGCACTTATCGAAATTTTTTTCACCCGCATCTTCGGTGGCAGTTTACGGGAATACGATTAGCTAAATAACTGAGCTTTCATACCGCATCAAGACCCGATCGATATATGCAGGCATCAAACTCTATCGAACTTTCACCGTTCGCTCAAGACGTGTTACAAGGGCTGAGTTCGACGCCGAAACAGCTTTCCTCGCGATATTTCTATGATGACGAAGGGTCACGGCTTTTCATGGAGATTATGAAGCTGCCTGAGTATTACCCGACGCGGGCTGAGCTGAAGATCTTTACCGAACATACCGACGGGATCTATCGTGCCTTTTCCGATGGCGTAGATTCGATCGATCTGGTGGAACTCGGTGCCGGTGATGGCATGAAAACCGCCGTTTTGATCGACTATTTCCTTGCACAGGGCCTCGACCTCCACTATTCGCCGATAGACATCTCACAGGAGGCAAACGATGCCCTTACCGCCAGATTCCATGCCAAATTTCCCCAGCTAAGGATCAGCCCGCACACTGGTGATTATTTTGAGATACTCGATTCCCTAAAAACCGGTAACGGGCAGCGAAAGGTCCTTTTGTTTCTGGGTTCGAACATCGGAAACTTTCAGCAGGAAAAAGCTCTGGATTTTTTCCGCTCGCTGAGGAACGTGATGAGTTCCAATGATCGGTTATTCATTGGGTTTGACATGCAAAAAGACCCGAGAGTTATCGTAAATGCTTATGATGATTCTAAGGGAAAAACGTCAGCGTTCAACTTAAATTTGCTGACACGGATCAACCGTGAACTCGGAGCGAATTTTGATATCCGCAAATTCACGCATTATGCTCAGTACCGTCCCGTAGAATGTGCCGCGCGTTCGTTTTTAATTAGCAAGGAGACCCAGACGGTTAAGATCGATGCATTGGATCAGAGCTTTGAATTTGAACAGTGGGAGCCGATCTTTATGGAAATATCACAAAAATATACCCGTCGGATGATCGAGGGACTTGCAGCGGATAGTGGATTTGCGATCGAAACAGAGTTTTTCGACGGCGAATATTTCTATACCGATTCGCTTTGGAAACGGGTATGACCGGATCTTCCATAATTTTCCTATCTCCTGACCGATGAACATAAACATCCTCAGTTTCGACTCGATCGATTCGACCAACACCGAGGCCATAAAGCAGGCCAGGAAAGGTGCGGACGAGGGCCTATGCGTGATTGCTCGTCAGCAAACCGCTGGCCGGGGCCGCCAAGGGAGGCGTTGGGTATCGGACCCGGATTCAGGTTTGTATTTCAGTATCGTTCTGAGGCCGCGGTTAGATATGCGGTTACTCCCGTTGGTAACGTTGATGACGGGCGTCGCCGTTTTCGACACACTTCTGGAATATGAGATTCGACCGGACCTTAAATGGGTCAATGATCTTCTAGTGAATGAGAAAAAGATCGGAGGAATTTTGGCAGAGGCCGTCGAGACTCCGTCCGGCCTCGCCGTGATCGTCGGAATAGGCGTTAACCTGACTTCAAGGAATTTTCCCGATGAGATCGCCGCGACAGCTACATCTATCGAAGCGGAAGCCGGAAAGCGTCCGGCAGCGGAAGATCTGGCACAGACACTCACCAAGTATCTCGTATATTTCTACGAGTTTCTAAAGCGGGGAGAGACGAGCGTGATCCTCGATCATTGGCGTGATGGTTCGTCGTACTATATGGGAAAGTCGGTCCGAATATTGCACGACGGGATTACTCTCGAAGGCGTAACGGATGGACTCGAGGAAAATGGTGCTCTTCGGGTGAAGACCGCGAACGGTTCAGTTAGGATCGTCCAGGCTGGCGACGTTCAGCAATTACGTTCTATCATTTAGCTGAAACTATGTATGAATTGAACTTTGGTGACTGAGAGTGTAAGTTGTTATTACGCCCATGGCGAATTATGAGTGACGATTTTGATTTTGATGCCGAATTTGACCTCGGAGAGGAATTTGACGAAGACCTCGCCGAATTTGACAGTTTTGACGACGAGCTCGGCAATATAGAAATGCGCACGGCGGTTATGCAGAAAAACGACATGATCGCGTTGCTGTGCATTAAGACCGCCTCGGTCGGTGCCGCGATATGCCGTGTGGATCCACGCGAAGACCGGCCTGCAGTCCAGATCTATGATGATGCGACTGCGGCGATAGAATGGTTCACCAAAAGTCTTCGCACCAGCAGGCGAAATGGCTGGAACGTCATTTACGACGGCCTGCCGCTCCAGGGTTAATGCTTCTTGCCGTTGACATTGGCAATACCTCGACAAAATGCGGGATCTACGACGGCGAAGACCTGCGCAGCCGCTTTTCTCTCCCGACAATCCACGATCCCAAACAGATAAGGACCACCAGTGATAAATTGGATCCCGCGATCTCCGACGCCATTGTTTGCTCGGTCGTGCCGGAGACCGCGGACGCGTGGATGACCTTTCTGCAAGAGAAACGGATCAAGGTTACACGGGCGACAAATGATCTGAATTTCGGTCTTACAATAAACTACGACCCTGTTTCAGCCCTTGGCACCGACCGTCTGGTCAACGCACTCGCGGCTAGAGAAAAGTATGGCTCTCCCGCCATCGTCTGCAGCTTCGGCACGGCGACAACGATAGATGCGGTCGACCGAGACGGCGGCTTTCTCGGTGGCATTATCGCTCCGGGGATGAAGACTGCCGCCAATGCATTGAAAGCAAACACATCGCAACTGCTCGCCGTCTCGATAGAAAAGCCTGAACGTTTGATAGGCAATTCAACAGTCACTGCGATACGTTCAGGGATCGTTTTTGGTCATGTAGCAATGGTCGAAGGGCTGATCGACCGATTCATTTGGGAAATCGGCGGAAAACCCGTTGTTGTGGCGACCGGCGGATTCGCTTCGCTTTTGGCGGAAATGACCGCCCGCTTTGATCATGTCGACGAGAATCTCACGCTCGACGGTCTTCGCATCCTGCATAGCCGAATACCGCGATCATAAAAGCATATCATCGCCGCACGCGTAGACTGGGACCGCATCTTAGCTATAATCATCGTAAATGGACCCGAGAGCCGCCGACATTTCTCCTCCGAAGCTTATATCCGCCTTGCGCCGGTTCGACCTTCTGCCTGCGATCGTCTTCCTGCCAACCCGCCGAAAGTGCGACGAAGCGGCGGCTGAAGTCGCTGCCGACAAATCGCAGCGGGCCGA
>JBGSXN010000207.1:0-3144 GCA_041751355.1 Pyrinomonadaceae bacterium | reverse complement strand
TGTCACCGATCGAGGATGCACCGTTTACTGCGTGGGCTTCGTCGCCAGTACATTCATCGCTTTCGGTCAATGCACCTGCCGCCGCTTGGGTTTCGCCTGCCGCAGCGGTGTCGGCCAGCGTGTCAGCATCGGCGGCGAGTAATTGATCATCAGATGCGGTCGATGTGTCGGCTATTGTTCCGGCGGCGTCGAGGGCATGGGTTTCCGCTCCGGTCGACGTATCGGCAAAATCGAAGCCGTTGACAAAGATCTGGCTTTCGTCGCCGGTGGAATCGTCAGTCTGGGATATTTGTCCCGCGTGTGCCTGCGTCTCATTGGCGACGCTCGAATCAGCCCTGCTCGCGTCGGCGGTAAACTCTCGCGTCTCTGCTCCTGTCGAATTGTCAGCAAGAGTAACGCCATTAACGAAAGTCTGGCTTTCATCGCCGGTTGAGGCGTCGGCCTGGGTTGCGGGAACTGCGGCAAAGGCCTGCGTTTCACTGCCCGTTGATGAATCCGCTTTTGTAGTCTGACCGGATAGAGTACGAGTTTCCGATCCTGTTGACGTGTCATTAATCGTCGGGTCGTTCGAGAAACTGAACTTATCGTATTTGACCGTGCCGGCGTCGTTGTAAATAAACCCGATGCCGTTGGTGATCTTTGTGGCGTTGATGTTAGTTACTGTCGCGGCTCTCACTAACGTGGCTCCGCCCCAAGTATCAGTCCCCGCGTCATCGTTTATATAAACATCATTGTCGCCGATGCGGCCGAAGATCATGTAATTCTTCGTCGCTGAAGAATTATAAGCTCCCTGTCCCGTCGCATTCACACTGCTCACCGGACTGCCGCCCACGGAAGGTGTGACGTTCGACCAAGTGGGCGTGTCGGCAAGTGTTGCGGAATGTATTCGCAAGTTAGAACCCATTCCGGGTATGTAAATTTTTGTCGAACTGAGATGCGGAAGACCTATTGACCCGATGTCATTATTAGCGGTGAGTTGCTGTACAGTCGTAAAAACATTGGTAGAAAGAAAAACCCGACATTGCAACGATATAGAGGGAAGGCGGTAAAACAGATACACGCGGTCAGAGCTGTCTATCGCAATGCCTACTGGGTCATAATTCTGCTGCGTGCCCGGCAGCGTATTTGCAGGCGGCGAGTTTGCCGAGCCTACCACGTCATAAGGCCCGTTCCATGTGCCGCCGGATGTGTAGTAATGCAGCTTTATGCGGCTGTAGGCCGTGCCCTTCACCGACTGCGTTGCACCTTGATAGAAGATGACGTGAGAACCGTCTGATCGGTAGGCACCGAAAACCGGGCCATTGCTGGTTATTGTCGGCCCGGCGATCTGTGTTCCCCAAGTATCAGAAGCACATTGAAATGTTTCTATCGTTACAACTGTGCTCGAATGGCCCTTGTAAACATAAATATTCGTGCCGGATTGATAGCAATGAAAATTTCGTCGGCCCGTGGAACCGATAGCTGGCGAACTGGCGGAATCCTGTATGCTCCATGTGTCGCCACCATCCGTTGATTTGTATGCCGCGATACCATTACCAGCTTCATTATTTACAATGACATATAGATTGCCGCCCGACTCGAACGGCCCCATCTTACCAACCGGATCGCCCCCACTGTTACCGTTGCCTGTCCATTCCCCTGTAATTGTTGCCGGAAGTGCCATTAGTTTGTAATGACCTCCCCTGTTTCCGTGTTCAACATCCAATCTGAGCCAACAGTAGCCTTCCACTGAGCCTGAGTTAGCCAAAGAAAATCCCCGTCCCGCTCAGCCGGACGATCTGAACAAGTTATGATGTGAAATAGAGTTGTACCTATCCGGCGAAGCTCGGTCAACGCCGTCGAGACTTCTGTCAAGTTGTCCATCGCGGGCAATACGTCCTCTGTAATTATCAACGGAAACTTCTGATTGCCCGTTAGCCCCGCTGTCGAACGTAACGACGCTAGCTGTGTGCGGTTTGTAATATCAGCAGTAATGACGCGGGATGCGAGATTAGATGACAGAACCCCCGCCGCCTGAGTTTTCGCCCACGCGGACGCATCGCAGCCCCAAACATCGGTGTATCCGAGGTCTGCCAGCTCCTTGAGCAGATACCCCGGCCCGCATCCCGCGACGAGTATCTTCGTTGATAGATTAGTGAACCGCCCACGCACCTCAGCCGACCGCTCCGCAAAGAACGGAAAAGCCCGGTACTCCGTGTACCACTGAGCCATTTTGGCTTCGGTAGCTATTTTGGACATTTAGCGAAAGAAAATAGGCGGGCTTTCGACACCCGCCTTTTTTGGTTCTACTTTAAGGCGGCTGCGGCCTGGTTGGAATTCAGCGTCACGCGATGGACGTTGTTCTCGATCCCGTCGTCGATCTCGATAGTTATCGCATCATTTTCGACGGCGACGACCGTGCCTTTGATCTTGACCTTATCGCCTGCGGCAAAAGGTATCTCGACCGGCACCCTTTCCTCGACTTCTGTGATGAAATCCGTTGTTTCTTCAAAGCTCATATCCTCAGTGGCTGAGGCGTTATCTTGTGTATTTGGCATTGTTATCTCCTTTGTTTTGTTATGCTTACGACAGTGTCCAGGTTAACGTTGCAGTAATTGACAACGCGGAAGTTTTTGTGAAAGGTGCAGTCACCAGAGCCCGGTTGAACATCGTGCCCGCTGCTGCCGCATTGAACGCAGCGATCTCTTCCCACGACCAGTTTGCATCACCCGTGGCAAAGATCGAAACCATCGTCATTATCTGGCCCGAACGCGACGGATATGTCGCCTGCATCGCCTTGCGAAGCTTAGAAGCCCCTTGCAAGTCGGTATGAGATGCATTAACCGCTGTCGTGCCGTTTCCGACGCCGATATTTGTGTTGGCGTTGTTCATTGCCGTGCCGCCTGCCCCCATCAGCAGGTCGATCAGCAGTTGCCCGCCGGTGTTGGTGAGCAGGTTGTGCATGTCGCGAGTATCGAACGGCTTTTCAGCCACGATGTCACGGCCGCTGCGAAGCTGTTTTGCTTCAAAAATGTCCAGATGCCAAAGCCCTTTGGCTATCGCACCCTGAACCGCTTCTGGTATGTGTATTTGTCTGTCCATTTTTATTCAAGTCTCCTATGTTTTCTAAGTAATGGACCCCAAAAGCGGTCCGAGAATTGTTTC
>JBGSXN010000206.1:0-10524 GCA_041751355.1 Pyrinomonadaceae bacterium | reverse complement strand
GTTTCGGTAAGAACTTTTATTGAACCTCTCTGCTGTTTAGCGTTTATTTATCGTGGCCGCAAGTCGCAATAACTCACCACGTCGAATCAACAGTTTATAGCTATGCACGACCGGTAGTCAACATCAACTCGTTGAGCATTTTGTACGCAACACAATTGATAAAAAGCGGGCCTGATGGCCCGCCCATTTATTGGCATTCTTTCAGAGAGTTAGCAATACCCGAGTAGAAAAAATACCAGCATAAAAATCAGGATCGATGAGATCAAACCGCCTCCAAACTTCCACGCCGCCGCACCGGCCAGTCCACCCCGCAGTAAATTATTCATTCTTATTTCTCCTTTATTAAGATCAAACCTACTGAGATTGTATCGGCAACCTTTAACGCTTACAGTACGCCAGAGGACCAAGAAAGCGATTTCGCGGACACAGAACATATTTTTCGATATCATATTAGCTATGGGCGGAATAATTGAGATCATTGCGATAGTTGGACTGTTAACGCTCGTCGGCAGTCTCGCTCTCGGCATTGTGGCCTATAAATATTACTGGGGCGAGCGCGGGACCCCGCCGGCTACCGCTGAAGAACGCCGAAGGCAAAAAGAGGCAGAACTGCGAGCCCGTGCCCGCCAGATCGAATACGCCGATAATCACCCGCCCCGGCCTCGGCGGCCGTTGCTTTGGGATAACCGCAAGGCTTGAGCGGCCCCGGCTATTCGAGCCTTGCTCCGCTCAAAACTATTTTGCAACTAAATAATTTTGAAAGCGTGTTACTAGTTGGACCCCGGAAGTGGGACATCGGGGAACATGACATAATACGGCGGGCTTCATCGGCCCGCCATTTTTTTGTGCAATTTTTCACGCGGCTTCGCCGGCACGGCCACAATGGATACCGCAACTTTTTTTCGCCTTGCGCGTGATAACCCGATATCTTTCCCCTTTACCTTAAACAATCGGAGGAATTCTATGAAGATAGCTATCTTTATCGCAGTTATCGGGTTTGTGACCGTTTCGCAGCTTTCGGCACAGGACACAGTCTCGATCAGCACCTCGACCGCCGATGATGGCGGACGTTTCGAGATCATCCAGCCGCCTTACGACCGCGGCACGACATTTCGCCTGGACAGATATAGCGGGACGATACATCGGCTTGGCGATTGTCCAAAAGACGATAGCTTTGGCAGTCGGAGGTGTTGGAAGGAAATGATCGTCGTTGACTTGCCGCGATCTGCGGCGTCCAGCCGGCCTCGTTATCAGATATTTATCAATGGGCCGTTAAAAATGATCACTCTTATGCAGATCGAAACAGGACGGACGTGGCAATATGGCGTCGACCCCGAAGACAAGTGGCATCCCTTTATCGAGTGCACTGACAGGACAAGTGCTCTGTGCCTGTGGCGTCCTTAACCTTTATTAACGGGCTTGCACGGGCAGTATTTCGATGATATATCTCATCTCAACAGAAGAATCACCGACGTGAAGTTTCAGAAAGGACTCTTAAACGATCTCATTCAGCCGCCGCCGACGGATGAAAAACCTGTCGAAAAGATCGAGGAACGTCCAGAGCCGCCTGCCGCGAATACCGACCACCTGTTCCAAACCCATCAGCGTGCTGCCCGAAGTTGGAGGCAGTATTTAAAGGTGCTCGGGATCGTCGTGGTGTTCGTTGTAGTGGCAGGCGCCGCCACGGTTTATCTTACGCTCCCTCGATTCGGCTCTCCGGTGCGGGCTCCATATAGCCTCGACCAGGCCGTTAAATCCCATTTTCTCGACGTGGAAAAACGGACGGTAACTGAGATGGAGTTTTTCTTTTGCGATACCTATTACTGGGCCCGTGTCGAGGTCGAAAAGCGACCCGATATCAAAACCAACCCGATATATCAGATCGGCAGCTATACGGCCCGAGCGACTTCTGACGGCGAAGACAAATGGGCAATAACCGCGGCTCCGACGACAGCCCCGGATACTGATATACCGTGTCAGTAGGCGCGGCAAAACCGTCGCGATCATAGCGACGGTGTCGTTAAACACTCAGCGGCCGTTTACTTGTGGCGATAGGTGATCCGGCCTTTGGTAAGGTCGTAGGGCGAGAGTTCGATGTCGACACGGTCGCCCATCAGAATACGGATCCGATTGCGACGCATACGGCCCGAGATCGTGGCCAGGACCATATGGTCCGTGTCATTGATCTGGACCTTAAAATATGCATTTGGCTGTTTGTCGACCACGACGCCGGCCATTTCTATAAGTTCTTCTTTCATAAATATCGATCACTCATTCACTGCTGCCGGACCTGATCTAAAAAACCTCCGTAATGGAAGTCCCTGCTTTCAGAATTCTTCAAAAATTGTCTTTAACGAGCTTTACGCCAGCGTTGAAAGAGAATGATTACAACAATAAGATGCACTGTTTTTTGTTTGGTTGCAAGCCGATTCGTGACGCCGCGTGCTCAGCGATGCACTTGAAGACCGGGTGTCGAGCCTCAACTTACGACTTGATAGGGTCGGAAAATCTTCACGTGGGGGGCATTCTCGTGTTATTATCCTGATATTCCCCTGGAGGTACCTGGCAATGAAGAAAGCATTACTCGCTCTCGGCTCTTTAGCGGTGCTGACCAGCGTTTTATCGCTCGACACTTCGGCACAAACACCTGATCAGCCGGCCCCGGAAAAACCGACGACGGAAAAAACGCCGCCGGCAGACCAGCAGCCGGTCGACCCCTGTCCTCAGTTAAACATCAAGGCCCCAAACCAGCCGGTCAGAGATGGCGTTCCGATCAAGATCTCTGCGACGCTGGCCGGCGGCGATAAAAAAATCGCACCGATGTTCGACTGGTCGATCTCGGCGGGCGTAATAAACGCCGGACAAGGGACACCGACGATCGAGGTCGACACAACCGGTGCCGGCGTCGATCGATCTATTTACGCAACAGTCCTTATTGGTGGTTTCTCACCGGAATGCGTATCGTCCGGCAGCGCATCGGTAACCGTCGCGGGCCCTCCGCAAAAGTCTGACAAGTTCGGCCCTTTATCCGAAGACGAATTGTCTCAACGCGTGGATAATTTTCTTTCGACGGTTTCACAGACTGATCGGGCATATATTTTCGCTTACGCCGGCCGGACCAATGTGCGCGGGTATGCGTCCAATAGCCTAAGGCAGATCCGGGCGCATGCTCTGAGATCCGGAATGCCCAGCGATCGCCTGGTTACTATCGACGGTGGTTTTAGAGAGGAACCGGAATATGAATTATGGGTCGTGCCTATCGGATCTGAGGCCCCGCGGCCAAGCCCGACAGTAAATGCAAGGGAGATCGTATATCCCCGGCCGACACCACCCGTGAGAAAACGGCCATAGATCGATTTAATGTAATGCACCGAACAGTTACGATAGTGAAGCCCGCGTATACATAGTCTGTTGTAAATTTTTTTTGGAGGGCATTTAAATATGGTGGAAGAGGAAGGAACAGCAAGTAATGCTATTTGGGCGGTCGCACTGATAATTATTGTGGCGCTGATCGTCGGGGTCGTTTATTACAGCGGAATACTAAAAGGCGGAACGGACAAGAAGGAAATTGACATCAACGTCACCGCCCCTTCACGCTGACAAGTTGGAGGAATATGGGAGAAAGTGGAAATTGCCAACATACTCGGTGCAATTGCCCCGTCACGGATGACGGAGGATTTTGCAGCGATCACTGTCGCGAGGCGACCGAGCAGGACCTGACCGAAATTGTCTGCGATTGCGGGCACTCGGGATGCGGCTAAGTACCTCGACATAAATAATGATATGCCCCGTTCACCTGAGCGGGGTCATTTCATTACCCCTCGCTAAAACGCACTCCCATGCTGCGCATAAATTCTTTAATAACATCGACATGTATACAGTTGCCGACATGCAGGAAAGGACTGTTGGTCACGCGCCGTTTTCTGCCCGCCCGCATCACGTCGGTATCAACGTCGAAATCCAGGTCGAGATGATTTGTCGCTGACTGCATTCCCCAGACGCGGCCCTCGGTGTCGAATGCAGGTCCGCCACTCTGCCCGCGTAGGCCTGGTGTCGATAACTCGAAACCGAAGATAGTGGCGTCGCTATCTCCCAGATGTCGTGTAACCATCCCCTCCAGCGGAAATCGCGGCGTGATCGAACCAAGGTCCATTTTCCACCTGATATTGTCGGTAGCGGCATCGTATTCAAAATTACGAAACTCGGGAAAAGGAAAGCCTAATCGGCAGATAAATTTGCCCTGCTTGAGCATCGAGCCTTCTGCGGCAAAGACGGGAAATCGTTCACAAAATAGCTTATTAAACCCGTTGAATTTTATTAAGGCCAGATCGTATTTAGGATGGAGATGAACGGTGAAATCGGTCATCGTGTCCACACAGTCAACGAAATTGGTGTATATCTCGACTGTATGCTCCCTTGTAAAAGCATACTTACGCTCCAAGGCATCGACTTGATTCCGACGCTTCTTCCCGACCGGAATGGCCGATTTTTCAGCCTTGAAAGCCTCGAATCGTTCATTCACCGGCCCGGCATTTATTATTACCTCAGCCACATGCCGGCAGGTGATGCCCCAACCGTCGCTGTTCACTAAAAAGAGCGTCGCGGCCCCGGGGATCGGAGTCGTGGAACCGAAATTCCTGCTAATGGTGCAGATGGGGCGAGTATAGGCGGCGGCAGTTTCGATCGCGTTAACAAACATTAATCTGAGTTTATCATCGAACGATAACCGCAGACATCGGCGAGGCTGGTATTACCCCCGCACAAAATCAGCACAATATGGCTGGAGTCAGAAAAATGCTCTTTGAGCTTTTCAGCGGCTGCCAAAGTGCACGAAGCCGCGGGCTCGGTTATCACCTTGAGCCGCTCGGCTATAAACTCGAGTGCCTCGACAGCTTCTTTGTCGGTCACAACCGTCACATTCTCTAAATTGTTTTGTGCCAAGTCCAAGGTCATTTGACTGACATGCGGGGCCCCCAAAGTCTTAGCGATAGATGTAATGGCCTTTAATTCCACCGGTCTTCCTGCAGCCAAAGCCTGGCTCATCGCGTCAGCGCCCAACGTTTCAACTCCCCATATCTTTGTCTCGGGCCTGAGTGACTTGACAGCTGCGGAAACGCCGCCGGCAAGGCCGCCGCCGCCGATACTGACGATCACATCGGTGACATTGGGAAGGTCCTCGACGATCTCCAGCCCGACCGTGCCCTGGCCGGCCATTATATCGACATCGTCAAACGGATGAAGAAAAACCCGGCCCTCGTCCTGCAGTTTCTTTGCCTCGTCAAAGGCCTCTGAAATGCTGGGCTTGAGGACGACCTCGGCTCCATAGCTTCGAGTGGCGTTGAGATAATGATCGGGTGTTGAGTCCGGCATAACGATCACGGAATCGACGGCTAATACGCTCGACGCAAACGCCACGGCTTGAGCATGGTTGCCGCCGCTGACAGCCACCACGCCCTTTTTGCGCTCATCAGGCGTCATAAGAAGAAGCTTGTTGAACGCCCCTCTGGCCTTGAACGAGCCGGTCTTCTGAAACAGCTCATACTTGACCGAAACTTTTACGCCCAGCTTTTTGCTAAGAGTTTCGCTATATTCGAGAGGTGTCCGCCGGACATGACCGCGGATACGTGATTGGGCCGCCCTTATATTTTGCAGATCCATATTGTTTCGATAAATATAGCATTTTGCCGGCGATATCTTACGCACCGACGCCAGTGGGAGAAAGTCGTATGTTTGGCTTCGCTTCGCGATGTCCGATCCAAATAAGTATAGTAAAAATACAGAAGTATATGACCGACAAAGAAATGATGACAGAGCAGGATGTTCATGCCTTTGGTGTGGAGATCGTTTATAAGCAGCTTCAAGAGGCCGGCTGGGAGATAGAGTCGGCTGATGTCTTAGCCGACAGGGCCGCTTCTCCGCAGATCATCGCCCACAAGGATGGGGAAACAGGTTATTTTATAGTCCGAACGGCTATCTACCCGGGCAGAGGAAGGATCGAGGGGGAAGAGGTGTTTCGGGCACTGGTCCAACACGCCGCAGCACACGGTGCCTCGTGTTATTTCGCAAGTGTGGGTATAGCAAACTCAGAGGGTAAAACCGAAGAAGAAATGACGGTCCCGGTCAAAGGAGTCGCATATCACGTGGCATTTGATGGGTTGTTGAAAATGGAATTGCCCGCAACTTAGAATGATCGAAATTTAAATCCTGTCTCCGCCGCGGCCGAAGATCATTCGTACCAAAAGCAGCAGAATTATCGCGCCGAGGATGGACATTATCCACCCAGCCGCGTAGGCCTCGTCGGCCCACAATGATCTCGCAATGGTGCCGCCTACAAAGGCACCTGCAATACCCAGCAACGCCGTGAGCAGCCAGCCCAGGGCACCGTCAGGCAACGCTTCCTTGCCAGGCAATATTAACCGGGCGATCACACCAACGATCAAACCACCTATTAGCTGTCCGAGAATACTAAACATAAATTTCCTCCTATGATCAGATCTTCCTTCCGTTTGAGGGCCGTTTGGGAGGTTCGACCACGTTTATGAAAGTGAGATCATATCGAAATGATCTTCACACCTCTGTCTTACGATGTACAAACATACGCAGTAAACCGTTTACAGCCAAATGAAGAAGCAGGTACACGACAAGGGCGATCACGATCGGCAGCGCAAGTGTGAACCCCTCGGGTGTGGACGGACTGGGTACGATCCCGCGGAAGGGTGCATATAACGGCCCGGTTGCCGATTTGACGAACTGAACGAACCCTGCACTTTCGCGAGCTGCGAAGAGTTCGAGGATCAATCGGATCGTTAATAGGCCGTAAACTATAAAAAACAAGTAATCGACGACCTGGGAGACTCGTGCAACAACCCGTCCTCGTTCGACCTCTCGTTCGGTTTCGACAACCTCGTGAACGGCCTTGTCCCTCATTCGGTCGGCAATATTATCGATCGTACGCGCCTGGTCCGGCGTCGGCACTTGTGCATCGATAGCTATTTCGTCGCCCACCTCGGCCTTCACTTCAGATTTAATAGCCTCGTAGTTAGCGGACCGCTGGGCTTCTTCGCGGGCCAATTTATCATCCACCATTTCTTTTCCCCCTTTTACTTCTGACTTATCAGCATATCAAAGGTAATTGTTAAACTTCGTTTATGCAAGGAGTGATTCCGGGTGCTCAGCGGCCGACACCAGGCAGCAGGCGGATGTAAACAAATTCGGCGGTCACCTCACGAGCGGTGTTGACACCTATGACTCCCGCCTGGATAGTTTCGGGATAGTCGGATTCGAATTCGCCCGCCTCTCGCCATTCAGCGTTCTCATTCTCACGCCAAAATGCTATAAAAAGCCGTCCGCTGCGGATCACCTTGAGATCGACCTCCGCGGCCTCGGTTTGGATCTCGCCGGGTGTTGCGATGGGCGTATATTCGGTTCCCTTTCGGGCGTCAAACCGGATTCCCTCGCCTCCTCCGCCAACTCCGCCATAGGCACGCTCAAAACGCAGATAATTTGTATCATCCTTAAAAATAAGGATACCCGCTCCCTGATAATTTTCCTTCGGTGAAAATCGGACGCGCGTTTCGATCTGGAAATCACCTTTGATCGACTTCATATACCGCGGTGCATCACGATTATCACCGTAGAGGTTTTTCTTGCCTGGAATTTTGACCCGCAGCACTCCCGATCGGACATCGTACAAAGTTGGGTTGTTTCGCTCATCAGGATCTATCCACTGCCAATCGACTGGCCATTCCTCGGAGTAAGTCGAGAAACTGACATTGACAGGCTTTTCGATCTGAGCAGGCTCGAGTGGAATGGGCGTTGATGACCTAACCCTCAGCGAAGTTTTCGCGGGAGGCTGGGCACCGCACCCCGCCACAACCACTGCTCCCACCATAAAACCAATGAGCCTAAATGTTCCCATTCAATTCACGTTTCACTCCCCACTATTCACTATTCGCTATCCATTATTCACTATCCTCACGCTTGTCTGATCCATTTCCACACCTCCGGCAGTGTTGCTCGCTTGCCGTACATCAGCATTCCCACGCGATAAACCCGTGATGCCAGCCAAACAAGACCGGTGATGGCCAGGCAATTTATGACAATTGATAACGCTATCTGCCAGAACGGCGGCATCTCGGCGAGGATCCGGACGGGCATCGTCATCGGTGCGAACAGCGGAGCGATCGAAACCCAGAATGACAAACTCGAATTCGGATCGCGGATCACCGCAAAGCAGAAATAAAAGCCTATGAGCATTATCATCATCGGCGGAAATGCAAACTGCCCGCCCTCTTGTACCGTTGTTACCATCGATCCGATCAGCGCAAATATCGACGCGTAAATAAAATATCCGACGAGAAAGAAGATAAAGAAATAGACAAGCATCAACGGCGTGATCGCCGGCATTGTCGAGAGAAACTCGGCCCCCTCGGCCTGCGTCGAAAGAAATGCAAAAAGGGCCACAAGCGAACCGACCCAAATGCTGAGTTGAGTCAGCCCGGCAAGTCCCACGCCGACCAGTTTTCCAAACATCAGTTGAAATGGCGTCGCTGATGAGAAAAGTATCTCTGCAATGCGGGTCTCTTTTTCTTCCACAACGGCCCCCATGATCACCTGACCGTATATCGTCAATGTGATATAGATCATCATCCCGATCACGAGAGATGCAAGATAGAGCATGTCGGAATCACGCTCGTCCCCCGTCTCGCTGATCGACCTCGCCTGGAAATTGATATTCTGGCTTAACCCCTTCAGCAGTTCTTCATCGATATTCGCGACCGATAATCGTTCAGACCTGACCGCCTGATTCAATGCATCACGCAGTCTATCGTTGGCGACAAAATCCCCGGCCTTTCTTGATCTGAATTCGAACCGCGCATTCCGGGCCCCTATATCCGCAGGGATCAAAAGATAAGCATCGATCTCGTCGGCTGCCGCCTTCGCGTTGAGTTCCTGCCGGACCTGATCATCCGATTTTCCCGTGGTATCAAATGGCAGGAAAACAAATCCTGAGACGAGTAGTTCTGCACTTCGCTTTAGTTGTTCCTCCTGAGAAGCACTGATGTCTATCGAGGCGTCCTTTGCGGCCTGCCGTGCCTTTTCCTGCATTCGCTCCGGCGATAGAGCTGCCCGCAGCCGCGGCTCGATCCGCTGGGTTGGGTCAACAATCACGATTCGGGTAGCCTCGCCTTTCAGCGAGAAAAGGAGGGCGGGCACGAGGGCAAAGCAGATGCCTAGTATCGGAAATAAGAGCGTTCCAACTAGAAATGTCCATTTATAAACGATCTTTTTGTATTCGTGACGAACGACCGCGAAGAATTTTTTCATGACTCACCCCCGATCTGCGCAATAAAAATGTCATTGAGACTAGGCTCGACGGCCTCAAATTTATTGATAACGGCACCGCTTTCGAGCAAGCTCTTTAGCAGGCCTTGTGGGTCGGCCCCATCAGCGAGTTCAACGTCTGTTTCGTCGGCATGTTCTATTACTTTAACCACGACCGATCGATCGGCAAGCACGGCTTCTCCGCCGGTCGCCCGCAGAGCGATCCGGTTATGCCCGTAGCTGGATTTAACGTCCCTTAGGCGGCCGCCTATGACCTTTCTCCCCTTGTTGATCAGAAGAATATCGTTGCATAACCGTTCGGCGGTTTCCATGAGGTGCGTCGAGAAGATGATTGTCTTATTTCGAGACTTAAGTTCGGAAAGCACGTCGATCATGAACTCCACATTAATTGGGTCGAGGCCCGAAAAGGGTTCGTCGAGGATCAGCAGGTCGGGATCGTGCATGACAGTCGAAATAAACTGGATCTTCTGCTGCATTCCCTTTGACAGGTCCGAAGTCTTCTTTGTTTTCCAATCGGACAACTTCATTCGATCCAGCCAAAAATCTATCCGCTCGTCGGCTGTCGTGCGGGAAACCCCTTTGAGGGCCGCAAAATAACGCAGTTGGTCGACGATCTTCATTTTTTTATAGAGGCCGCGCTCCTCTGGAAGATAACCGATCTTGTCCTGCAGGTTTGACGACATCCGTTCACCGAATAGTCCGATGTGGCCCTGATCTGGTGCCGTGATCCCCACGATCATCCTTATCGTTGTTGTCTTACCGGCACCGTTCGGCCCGAGGAATCCGAAGACGCGGCCCGGCATTACCTCAAAACTCAGGTCCTCGACGGCTGTAAATTCACCAAAGCGCTTTGAAACATTCGCAACCTTTAATGTGGCATCCGTCAAACTCATAAATAGAAGTGCGCCTGTTAAATCAGAGCGTGATAAAAGCTTATCACGGCGGCGAGCCAGGGCGGATCAGCCCCTGGTGATCAGGAGTCCAAGAAAAACGGCGGCGAAGCAAATTACTATGCTCAAAATGGTATTTAGAGCAAGCGTTCCGTAGTCGCGGTTTTCGAAAAGCATTAAATTTTCGTACGCAAATGAAGAAAACGTCGTGAATCCACCGCAGAATCCAGTCGCCAGAAAGAACCGCCATTCAGGGGTCAGCCATTCAAAACGATTTGAAAGCCCAAAG
>JBGSXN010000205.1:0-11712 GCA_041751355.1 Pyrinomonadaceae bacterium | reverse complement strand
GGCTGAGCTTGCCCAAAAGGCTGCCGACTCGCTGAAAGAAACCAAAGATCCTATGAAAACCGCCCAGGCCTTTGCGGCCGAGGCAAATATGAACGCTGCGGACATGGTTCGCGGGACCGGCTTTCTAAAACCAGGCGA
Organism: Pyrinomonadaceae bacterium; assembly: GCA_041751355.1. GTDB lineage: Bacteria > Acidobacteriota > Blastocatellia > Pyrinomonadales > Pyrinomonadaceae > OLB17. Next base: position 11,574 of record JBGSXN010000205.1, on the reverse strand, counting down.
TGACGTTCCCAATATCGGCGTGTCACCGCAGTTTGAAGAGGGCATCGCCCCACTTGAGGCTGTCAATGATGTCGGCGAAAAAACTCCGATCCAGAATGGATTTGCGATTCCATTGCTAGCGGAACGGCGAGAGCCCCGGGATTCCGAATTTGACGAGGTCAAAACCGAGATCGTTGACGTCGTAAAGCTGGAAAAGGCCCGTGCACAAGTCGAGGAGATCGCAAAGCAGATCGCGGACGGAGCATCATCGGCCGGCACGTTGGCCGCCGCCGCTAAGTCAAAAGGCCTGGACGCGAAGGACCAGGCAAATTTTGTTCTCGGTTCACCCCTAGGCGAGGGGCCGACTGCAGCAACGAGCGAGGCTCTCGAGGACGCTGTGTTTGCCCTGAAACCGGGCGAGATAACCAAGACGCCGCTAAAGGTGGGTGATAATTGGTACATAGTTGGTGTTAAGAACAGGGAAGATGCCGATAATGCAGAGTTTGCGAAACAACGTAGCGGTTTGATCCAGCAGATCCTGTCTCAAAAGCGGTCGGTCATATTCGCGGATTATTTAGCCGAGGCCAGACGCCGCATGGAAGCTGCCGGTGACATCCGGATCTATAAGGCTGCTCTCGACAAGGTCGACGCCCCGATCCCGGGCCTGACGCCTGCGGGTACGGCCGGCTAGTCCGAATATAGTTAAACGAAAGGGGCAGAAAGTACTCGCGACCTTCTGCCCTTTCCTTATGGGTTGATCGCCCGGCTCAAATAAGGTGAGGCCGCCTGGATCAGTTTCCAGACGGCCTCATGGCCGGGCAAACCCGGAAAGGGTCGATGGCGGATCAGGCCTTCCCGATCGCCTTCAGATATCTGCCTAGCTCTTCCCTAACTCTCGGGAATAGGAACAGTAGACCGATCATATTCGGGAAGACCATCGCGAGGATCATTGCGTCAGAGAACGCGAGCACCGATCCGAGCGAGGCGGCCGCACCGATAACCACGAAGATACAAAAGAGGATCTTAAAGGAAAGGTCCGCTGCCTTTGATCGCCCGAAAAGGAACTTCCATGACTGGAGCCCATAGTAGGACCACGAGATCATCGTCGAAAATGCAAACAGCACGATCGCGACCGTCAGAATGACGTTGAATCCGGGCAGGACATCATTGTACGCCCGAGCCGTGAGATCGACGCCATTTACGGCCTGGCCATCTATTATCACGTTCCTTGCACCGCTCGCGTCGACGATACCGCCGTACTGGAAGAAATCGCCCTGCATATTAAACAGCACGATCACGATCGCCGTCATCGTACAGATCACGACTGTGTCGATGAATGGCTCGAGTAGAGCAACGAGGCCTTCGCTGGCCGGGTACTTGGTGCGCACCGCCGAGTGGGCGATCGCGGCCGAGCCTGCTCCGGCTTCGTTTGAGAATGCCGCACGTCTAAAACCCTGAATTATCACACCCGCGATACCGCCGACGCCGGCTTCGGGGGTGAATGCACCTGAAAGGATCATTCCTATCGCGGCCGGGATCTCGGTAAAGTGGGCAAAGATGATGATCAGCGAGGCGATCACGTAGATAACGGCCATCAGCGGAACGAGTTTTTCCGTCACCTTGGCGATTCGCTTGATACCGCCAATGATCACGATCGCTACCAGAATCGCCATGATGATCCCGATTATGGTACGGACAGCTCCGTCAGTAGCCATACCGAACATTGTCGTTATCTGGCTGGTTGCCTGATTCGCCTGAAAAGCGTTACCCCCGCCAAACGATCCGCCGACGCAGAAGATGGCAAAAACGACGGCAAGTACCTTACCGAGCGGGCCGAGCTTGATCTCAGCCAAACCGCGCGAGAGGTAATACATCGGGCCGCCGTGAACGATGCCCTCCTTGTCAATGTCGCGATACTTTACACCAAGAGTACACTCTACGAACTTAGAGGACATGCCGAGCAAACCTGCAATAATCATCCAGAACGTTGCTCCGGGCCCTCCAATCCCGATGGCGATCGCGACACCAGCGATATTGCCAAGCCCGACCGTTCCTGAGACCGCAGCCGAAAGGGCTTGGAAGTGGCTGACCTCGCCGTGATGGCTTTCATCCTTAATGGTGTCAGGTATATCCCCGTCGACAACATTAAGCTCGACCTTTTCGATATGCGGTTCCTTGTGGTCGGGATCGGCCGCCATCTCGATATCATCGTATTTCCCCCGCACCACATTAACTGCCAACGGGAAGCGGCGGATATTTACAAACCCGAATGCGACCGTAAAGAACACCGCGCCGCCTATCAAAAGGTAAAGTACGATCGGAAGGTTAAGCGGTTCAGGAAGCGGCATCGGGAAAAAGACCAGCCATTCCCACCAATCGGCCACGGGTCTGAACGCCGCGTCGATGCGTTCATCGAGGCCTTGTTCCTGAGCACTTGCCAATACCGGCAATATCAAACTAACTGCTGCGGCTAGAAAATATTTTTCGACACTTCGCTTCATTAATTACCTCGACTTTTGTTTTTTGACTTTGACCTTTGAACATTCAGACCAGTTCAGCCCCGGAAAAAGAAATTGCGAAAAAGGGAGCGTTGAAACTTAGCTGCTGGTTTTTACAAGTGTGCATTATACCCGATTTAGATAGGTTGTCGAGCATAACTTCGGCTAATATCGGTATTCGGAGCCGACATTAATTATGGAGCAGAAAACATCGACGAATCTGGGCGATATGCCCGCCGACGAATTTCGTAAATACGGGTACGAGATCGTCGACTGGATAGCTAACTATTTTGAGACTATCGAGGATCTTCCGGTCCTGTCGCAGATCGAGCCAAACTCCCTGCGGGAATCTCTACCTGCCTCAGCGCCCGAGGCGGGCGAGAACTTTGCCGACGTCCTGAAAGACATCGACAGCCTGATCCTGCCGGCGGTCACGCACTGGAACCATCCTAATTTCCACGGGCTTTTCTCGACCTCGACAAGCTCGGTCGGCATATTCGGGGAGATGCTGGCTGCCACGTTCGATATGAAAGCGATGTTGTGGCGAACGTCGCCGGCATCGACCGAGCTTGAAGATGTCGTTCTCGATTGGCTGCGGCAGATGGCCGGACTCCCCGATGCTTTCGAGGGCATCATTTACGACACGGCCTCAGTCTCGACCATGCATGCGATCGCCGCGGCCCGGGAAAGGGCAGGGCTGGAGATCCGCGATCAGGGAATGAGCGGTCGTGACGACGTGCCGCTGCTGCGGGTCTATTGTTCCGAACACGTTCATTCGTCCATCGACAAAGGGGTGATAACGCTCGGGCTCGGCCTTCGCAGCCTGCGCAAGATCGAATGCGACGAACGGTTCCGGATGATCCCGGAACGGCTTGCCGCAGCTATCGAAGAAGACATCGGGGCCGGCTATCGGCCTATCTGCGTAATTCCGACGATCGGAACAACGTCGACATCCAGCGTCGACCCGGTCGATCAGATCGCGGATATCTGCGAACGACACGGCATCTGGATGCATGTCGATGCCGCCTATGCGGGCCCGGCGGCTATCGTTCCCGAGCTTCGCCAGCATTTTAAGGGCTGGGAAAGGGCCGACTCGATCGTTATGAATCCGCATAAGTGGCTGTTTACGCCATTTGACCTGTCAGTGCTCTATTGCCGTAAACTGGCGTCATTAAAGACTGCGTTCTCCCTCATTCCGGAATATTTGAAAACCAGCGACGAGGGTTCAGTCAAGAACGGAATGGACTACGGCATTCAGCTCGGACGGCGATTCAGGGCGTTAAAGCTGTGGTTCGTGATCCGCTATTTCGGCCGCGATGGACTGATCGCGCGGATTCGCGAGCACTGCCGGTTCGCCGCGATGTTTGCCTCGTGGGTCTCGGAGTCGGAGGATTTCGAGATAATGGCTCCCGTCCCGTTCGCCCTTGTATGCTTTCGGTCAATCCCGTCAGGGGTCGATGACCTGGACGCATTCAATCTGAATGTGATGAACGATATAAACGCCACGGGCGAGGCCTATCTCTCGCATACAAAACTAAACGGTAAAGTCGCACTTCGGCTTTCCGTCGGAAGTATCCGGGTCGAAGAAAGACATCTCAGAAAAGTCTGGAAACTTCTAAACGATCATTTGCATGTATAGCAAAACAATATTCACCAAGGCAGCGATTATAAGAATGCCCGTCAGCCAGCGTATCGAATTATCACATCGAGTGAGAAGAAAAAGCTACTAAGCGGTCTGAAACGCTGAAGATAAACGGGATAGCGGGCACGGATACGGCGTGTCGACGTTGTATAATCGACTTTGCCAACCATAACGGGGTCAGCTGCTAATGAAGATATTCCACGGTACCGACAACGCTAATATTTTAAAACCGACCGTTCTGACCCTCGGGGTGTTTGATGGGCTGCACCTCGGGCACCAGCGGATCATGCAGACAGTTGTCGAACGCGCTCGGGCGGTCGATGCTGTCGCAACGGCCATCACGTTCGACCCGCATCCGCGGGCGGTGCTTCATCCCGAATCCGCCCCGCCGCTGCTGCAGACGCTCGATCAGCGGCTGGCGAATCTCGAGGTGCTCGGCATCGAACAGGCTATTGTCATCGCCTTTTCCAGGGAATTCGCGTCTCAGCTCGCCGAGGTTTTCTTGAAAGACATTCTCCATGACCGTTTGCATGCAAAAGAGATCTACCTCGGCAAAGGTTTTGAATTCGGCCGGAACCGCGGCGGGAATATCGATCTGCTGCGAAACATGAGTCGCGAACTCGATTTCATTGCCGATGAGGTCGACGAGGTGCAGATACGCGGGCAACGGATCAGCTCGTCAAAGATAAGGCAGCTATTGCGTGAAGGCCGCATCAATCTGGCCCGCCGAATGCTGGGACGTCCTTACGGTGTGGAAGGCGTTATCACTCGAGGTAACCGCCGCGGCCATACGATCGGATTTCCTACCGCTAATTTGAAACCGCATAACCGAGTGATACCACGATTCGGCGTGTACGCCTCCGCAACGCTGATCGAGGGTTCGTGGCGCAAGAGCATTACCAATATCGGCGTCCGGCCCACATTCGAGAATGACGCCGAGCCGTCTATCGAAACTTACATATTCGATTTTGACGGCGATCTATATGGCGATGTGCTGCGGGTTCGATTTTTGCACCGCATCCGCGACGAGCGAAAGTTTAGCGGGATTGATGAGCTAAAGTCGCAGATCGAAAAGGACACAGACCGTGCCAGGAACTATTTTCGCCACCAGGGCGTAATGAATATGCTCGAAGTGCTTTGAAATCCGCCCTTTTTAGGACAAAGGGCACAGCCGGAGGGGCATCGAAACCCATTGTGAGTCGCTGACGAAAAGGTTAGAAGATGATAGAAACTGCAAGCGGGACCTTGGTAAAAGAGAAAGAAAATACCGGTACAAATGGCCACGATCCGGCAGTATTTGTGCCGACTGGTGAACTGGCGATCTCACGCCGCTCCACCAACAAAGACGTCCTGGAAGACGAGCGCAACCTGCAAAAGATCGAGGCACGCATAGAGAAGGGCTACTCGGGATTTCGGGGTTATCTCCGTCTATTTAGTATTACGCGTATTCTCGCGATGCTCTCGCTTTATCTCTATCTCGACCAATTCGACGTGCATAGCAAACAGCAGGACAGACAAAAGCAGGAGCGTTTGGCAAAGGCTATCCGGCTGACGCGGCTCGCCTATTATGGCGAAAAGCTGTACGCGGTCAGGCTTTGGTTTTTTCAAAAGTTCGTGCGGCTGGTCCGCCGTTTTGTAATCGGAAACAGTGCTAATAAAGAGCTTAATCAGGAAAGACAGGCCGTCTGGCTAAAGGAAAAGCTCATCGACCTCGGGCCGACATTCATCAAGATCGGCCAATCGATGGGTACGAGGGCTGACCTGCTGCCGCTTCCGTTCGTAAAAGAACTCGGAACGCTGGTCGACAGCGTCCCGCCGTTTCCGAATGACATTGCCTTTGCCCGAATCGAACATGAACTCGGACTTAAGATCAAAGACGTTTACGCCGAATTTGAGCTGCAGCCGGTGGCCGCGGCCTCACTCGGCCAGGTATATCGTGCCCGGCTGCATAGCGGCGAGGAAGTCGCTGTAAAGGTCCAGCGGCCCAATCTCGAAGCCACCATCGCCGGCGATATGGTGATCCTCAAAAAGGTGGCCAATTTTGCCGAACGTTTTCCGCAGCTCAGCGAAAATGCCGATTGGGCGGGTATGCTCCGAGAGTTTGATTCGACGATCCACGAAGAGATGGACTACGTCGCCGAAGGGAAGAACGCCGAACGTTTTCGAGAAAATTTTAAGAATTGGGACAACATTCATGTTCCGAAGATCTACTGGAACGCCACCACCGCAAAAGTTATGACCATGGAATTTATCCATGGAACCAAAGTGACCGACCTCGAAGAGCAGAAGCGGCTTAATATTTCTTCGGCCAAGGTTAACCGCCTCCTGATCAAAACATATCTGAAACAGCTTTTGGAAGACGGCTTTTTTCACGCTGATCCGCATCCCGGCAATCTGCTCGTAATGCCCGACGGGCGGCTCGCGTTCTTTGATTTCGGCATGGTCGGCCGTATCACGCCTGAGCTGCAGGCAAAGATGATTGACGCATTTTTCCACGTTGTCGGTAAAGACCCGGCAGGTATTGCCGAGGACCTGATAGCCTTAGATTTTCTCAAACCCGGCACCAGCCCGGCCATCGTAAAGCCGGTGGTCGAAAAGATGTTCGAGTTTCATTTCAACCTGAAGCTCAAAGACGTCAATTTCAAAGAATTGACTTATGATCTGGCCGACGTTATGTACGATTATCCATTCCGTCTGCCGTCGAATTTCACGTATATTATGCGTGCACTGATGACACTCGAGGGCATCGGAATCGTCACGGACCCTGAGTTTAATTTCTTTGAAACAGCGAAACCCTACGCAAAGGAATTCATGCTCCGCCGCGAGGGCAAAGATTTCCGAAAGGTCTTTGTCGACAAACTAATGGGCCGCGACGATGGCGGCAAGATCGATTGGGACCGCACGTGGAAACTCGCTAAGATGGCTTTTAGGACGGTGTTGAATAACTGAGGTACCTCCAATGGATGATGTGTACCGGCTTATCAGAGCTTTTTTCCAATCAACTCCAGAAGGTCTCAAATTGATCAATGCCGAGCCGGAACTCATCAACGCTCGAACTCAGCATCTAGGCGAAACACCTCTTCATTATCTTGCTGTCGAAAATAAGCTTGAAGCGGTTCAGGCATTGGTCATTCGCGGAGCAGAGGTTAATACGGTAGTGACGTTGCCGGAACCCCGATCCTTGAGGCCGCCCAGTGCGGTCATGTAGAGATGGTTAGGTATCTATTGTCTGTCGGAGCGGATCTCTCCATGCCGGACCAGGAAGAGCCGATTTTAATCGGGGGAATGAGATCGGGAAACGTCGAGATCGTGCAAGCCTTAATAGACGCCCGAGCTGACGTGAATATTACGGGCAGGCTTGGTGAAATACCGCTTCACATAGCGGCAGAAAAAGACGACGTTGCACTGGTGAGATTATTGTTGGAGTCGGGCGCTAATGCTGCATCTCGAAGTCGATTCGAGGAATCCCCCGCGACCTTGCTCGGAACTCCGGATCGACCGCTGCCGAAGCCGAACTTGCTGGTACGGATAAATAGCATGCTGTAGAAACATCTTGCATCGATAGCTACATCGTTTTACACTATTCTTATCGATATGGAAACTGTTACACTATCATCAAAATTTCAGATCGTTATACCGCAGGCCGTACGCGAACGGATGAAACTCAAGCCGGGGACTCGATTTCGCGTTATTGATTTCGGGGGAAATGTTGAGCTTATTCCCGTGCGTCCGATGGCGGAATACCGAGGGATCCTTAAGGGTAAGTTGACCGATACAGAGATCGAGCGTGAGGATGACCGCATATGAGCGGCCTGAATTTGGTTGACTCTTCTGGTTGGTTGGAATTTCTGGTCGATTCCGATCGTGCTCAATTATTTGAGGATGCCATTCTTGATACGGAGAAACTGATCGTACCTGTCATAAGTATTTATGAGGTGATAAAGCGGATCCTGCGCGAGAACGATGAGAACGAGGCCAGAAGGGCCCTTCAAGCGATGACACAAGGCACGGTCGTGGACTTGGATCTTTCAATTGCACTAGATGCTGTTGGAAACAAGCTTCCGCTCGCTGACAGCATAATCTATGCGACGGCGATGAGGTTTGGGGCGATTCTCTGGACTCAGGATGAACATTTTGAGTATCTTAACAACGTTCGCTACTTTTCTAAATAGAGGGTGAATCGAATTTGAGGCCAATTCTTTTGTCTTTACTGCTCTGCGTCGACGCGGTTACATCCCGGGATAGAATGTTCTCTTCGATCAGCCTGACTATTTCGCACATCGTCAAAGATCCTTCGATCGACCGATTTGATGAACCAGCTTGGGAAGCAGTGTCCGTGGTGCCAGTTTCCAGATATTGGTCGGGAAAAACGGCTCCGGACACGCAACAGTTTTCGACTCGGCTTTTCTGGTCGGACACCGCACTTTATGTTCGGTTTGATGGATTGCAGAGCGAGCCGCTGATTGTGAGCGAAAAGCCGGACGTCACGAAAAAAACGATTGGCCTCTGGGAACGCGACGTTTGCGAGATCTTTATAGCACCCGACGTGAAGGAACCACGCCGTTATTTTGAGTTCGAGGTGGCACCCACCGCGGAGTGGCTGGATCTCGCGATCGACGTGACGAGCGGTGAACGGGTGACCGATTGGGAATATCGGTCGGGAGTGGAGGCTACGGCACGTATCGAGAAGGACCGGGTTCTGATGGCGATGAGAATACCGTGGGAGGCGTTTGGCCGCAAGCCTGAAACTGGCGATGTTTGGCTGGGAAACATCTTCCGCTGCATCGGCCGGGAACCCGACCGCGGCTATCTCGCGTGGAGCCCGACAATGACCGAAGAGCCGAACTTCCACGTGCCGGAACGCTTCGGCCGACTGATCTTCGATAAGAATTAGGCGGCGAATACTCTGCCGGCTCGGTCCAGGTAGGTTATTCGGCTGAACGATACCAGGATACGATCGAGAGTCTCTCGCCCGATTCGATCGGCGTTACCTCGTGCGTCACCTCAGAACGAAAAGCGGCGAGGGAACCGGGAACGCATGGAACTGCTTGGCGGAAATCGTAGTTTGGGTAGACTCCGTGTAAAACCAGCGAACCGCCCTCATAATCAACAGATTCGAAACCCGACTGCGCCTTCAGAAAGATCACAATCGATACTTTGCGAAATCCCGATTCGTCATAGATAAGCGGTGTATTCCCATCCTGATGGGCAACAAAGAAATCGCCCTGACGGTAATGGAGAAACTGGGGCGGCTCGATCTCGGCGAGCTCAGCGTCGAAGTGAGAAGAAAGCCGTGGTGTAACCGCGGTGAGAACGCCGAGTACCAGATCAGCCGTCGAAATGGAACCGACGCCCGAGTTACCTGTCTGACGCGCGGGTCGAAAGCACCATCCTGCGACCGTCCATAAACCGGTGCGGGTTTCCCGATAGAAGCCTTGATCTCACTGACGATCTGCAAGCACTGTTCGCGATCGAGGAGGTCGGGGATTGTTAAGACGTCGAACATGATCTAAACGGTCATCCCGCCGTCGACTGCAATCGTCTGGCCCGTGATGTAGCTCGAAGCATCCGAGGCGAGAAATAACGCGATGCCTTTCAATTCGCCTTCTTTTCCGATCCGGGGTATGACATTGTTCTCCTGGATCGAACGCTCGTAAATATCGATTACGGCATCGGCAAGCTTCGAATGGAAAAAGCCCGGTGCGATCGCATTTACCCTGATCCCTCGCCGGCCCCAGCTTGCTGCCAGCTCTCGTGTCAGCCCGATCAGTCCGGCTTTGCTCGCGACGTAGCCGGCGTAGAATGGGCCGTTCGCGGACGAAGTGAGTCCGGCGATCGAGGCAATGTTGATGATCGAACCGCTGCTTTGCTTCAGCATTTCGCGGCCGGCCGCCTGAGCGAATAGAAAACAGCCGGTCAGGTTTACATCGATCACTTTTTGCCATTGCTCGAGCGTCATCTCCTCGGGCATTGCTCCCCAGGAAGTGCCGGCGTTGTTAATTAGAATGTCGACCTGGCCAAAGTGTTTTACAGCAGAATCCACGACTGCCTGAATCTGCTCCGGCTGTGAAACATCGCATACCTTGCCGATCGCCTTGAACCCGCGCTCTGCAAATTCCGTCACGGTCTCATCCAGCCATTCGCGACGCCGCGCGCAGAGCACAAGGTTTGCTCCGGCCTCGGCCAGGGCCTCGGCCATTTCCTTTCCGATACCGCGCGAACCGCCGGTGACGATTGCTGTTTTCCCGCTAAGATCAAAGAGTTCCCGTACATTCTTAGTCATAAAATCGACAACAGGATAGCACGAACCCGTTCGTTGCGCTTTCGATAAGCGGTGCGGTTTAATTGAACTTATGGCAAAGACCCAGAAGGAACTCGCTTTTTTGCGGGACCTTTACATTCAGGACGACTGGACCAAGCGATTTACCGATCTCGCCGATAAGCATATGGATCTCCGCGATTCGGACAATATGTTGTATATAAATGCGGGGCCCGGCGGTCACGCTCTGGCCGTAAATGAGCGGTTCGGTGAAAAGACCGATATATTCGCAAGCTGCGAGAATGAGGACATTCTGGCGATCGCCCGTGATAAAGGCGCCGCGATAATGTCACAGGTCGATTTTTCGACGATACGTTTTGAGGATGATGCGTTCGATGCCGTTCTGGCAGATGCGACTTTTGTACCGCCGCCCGAGGTTGAAGTATTTATCCAGAATACGGTACGGGTCGCTCGCACGGGCGGGGACATCGCGATATTCCTGCCGTCGGTCGGCAGCTTTGGCGAGGTGTTTTCGCTGATGTGGGAGGCGTTTTTTACAGAGGACTTGATGGAGCATGCCGCCGGTGTCGAAAAGCTCGTGGCGGAACTGCCGACAACTTTGCATCTGGAAAACATGGCCGCCGCCGCGGGAATGGTGAACATCAATACTCAGACCGCTCTTGAGGTATTCGATTTCGAAAACGCCGCGGCCTTTATAGACTCGCCGCTAGTCGCCGACTTTTTAATGCCTATCTGGCTTGCGACGATGGACGAAAGCGAAAAAGAGCGAGTTAACGTCAAACTCGCTCAATTAATAGATGCTGAAGAAGGCCCGTTGTCGTTCCAGTTTACGGTCAAGGCGACGCTGATTACCGGAGAAAAAGAGTGATAAAAGTTCACTCTTAGATCCTCAGACTTTTTGATTCGTTTCCGACTGGCGCCTCATCTCGTCGATGACGGCCTCGTCACTCATCTCATTGACCTTAGGGGCGGCGATCTTCTGCTTTTCTGCCTCTTCTTCCTCTTCGGCCTCGCGAAGCCCTTCTTTGAAAGCTTTACGCGACTGGCCGAGAGATTTGGCCAACTGCGGCAGCCGTGATGCTCCAAACAGCAGGAAAAGCACCGCCACAATCAGTAATATTTCTGTAGTTCCTAACGCAATGGCTAACATAAAGCTTCCTTAATTTCGTTCGTGT
>JBGSXN010000204.1:0-13319 GCA_041751355.1 Pyrinomonadaceae bacterium | reverse complement strand
TAATGTGTTTCGAAGGGAGAATTAAAGTTTGAAGGAAATATTGACTTTATGCGGTTTTTCCCTGTATAACTTAAACGTAAGTATAGATTTATCTTCTATTAGCCACACGGGTTCGCCGTCTTGACCAATTGGCAGGTAACTGCACCGTGTGTGATAATTAAGGACTGTTTGAGGTTGTTCGATCGGTGATCGGGCTCTCAGTTTTTTGGAATTGAAAGTTAATTTTCTATTTTCGGCGGAGGAATGTGATGAAACTCGCTAACAAAGCGTATGTTGTTACGCTTATTTTATTGATGCTAGTGTTTGCGGTCCCGGCTCAGCAAAGGTCGGAGAATGACGCCCGGAACACAGCTCCGACTGTTGGTACCGGCGGCCCCGTAGGTGGCCCGACCGGTCTTTTTACCGTTTATGACGGCCAGACCCTGCGTAGGGGCGAATACACGCTCAGTTTCGGTTATAGCAATTATGACCGTGACCCGGGTAATGTCGATATTACCTCGATCCCCCTAAGTTTTCAGATCGGTGTGACGAACAACTTCGAGCTCTTTTTTACGACCGAAGCATACAGAGGAGTAAAGGTTAACGCACCACAAAACCTCTCGAGCTTTTATCTGCCGAACTCGCGGCTCTTTATTAATGGAGCATTCCGTACACCGGGTGCGATCGTTCTGGAGCCGGGTACCGGTAACCGTGCTATCTTCCGTCCGGTTGGGGCACCGTTTACAGCGTATCCGTTCACCGGCGGCACATTTTTCTCGCCTAATCTCGGTGGTACAGGTACCACTCTTGGGTCGCCGACAGGCGGCGGCGGGACCGCTAACTTCCCGGGCGTAGGTTCGGTGTACGGCAGCATTCTGCCGGGTATCGTTCTTACTACGAGCACTATCGCCAATGGAGCATCGGCACCCGCGAGTTTCTCCACCGCTCCGATCTACCTTCCGGACGCACCCTTTATCAATCGCACGTGGGGAACGTCAGCTTTCAACACGATGGTTGGTGGATTTAAATGGCGTTTTAACAACGTCGAAAGTCCGGTCGGCTATGGCGTCTCAGCATTTTATCGCTGGTACATGGATAACGCGGACGATGCGGGCGACTTTAACATGATGCAGCGTGGTTCAGGCCCGGGCAGCAACAAGGGCGATATCGGTGCGACATTCTTTATTGACGGACGTCTCGCAACGTGGGCAAATCTATCTGCTAACGCTGGTTACGTATATACAAGCAAGACCAAGGCGAATGGTGCCGTGATCTTCGATCCGGGTGACGAACTTCAGCTGTCTCTTGGTGCAGACTTCCCGGTCAACAAATATTTCCAGCCTATTCTGGAATTCAGGATGCTCCATTATGTTGGCGGACGCACACCAAATGCCCTTGAGCAAGATCCGATCGACGGTATTGCCGGCTTCCGCGTATTCCCGCGTCGCTGGTTCGGATTCGGTCTGGCTTATCGCCATAACTTTAATCAGCAGGATGCTGACTCGTTTGACAGCACATCAAGGACAAACAGCGTTACCGTTCTTTGCGGGCCGGTGCCGCTAACCGGGTGTGTTCCGACGACCACGACGGTCTCCACTAGTGGACCGCCTCCGGGAATCGGACTTTCGAGTGATCCTCACGGTTATATCGCTCAGTTCTGGATCGGACGCCGAGACAAGCGTGCCGGCCCGATTGTAAATCTGCCGGCAAATGTGGATTCGGTAACGCTAAGCGATACTACGATCACTCTGCCGTGTCCTCCGAACACCCGCTCGCGATCTGGCGGCTGCAATGACAGCACAACTATAAGTGTTGCCACGAGAGCCACTGATCCTGAGAATGACGTTCTTACCTATAACTACACGGTTTCTGGTGGACGCGTCGTCGGAACCGGCGCAAACGTTCAGTGGGATCTGAGCACCGCTCAGGTTGGTACCTATACGATCACGACTGGTGTTGACGATGGCTGCGGAGTTTGCGGCAGGACCGATACCAAGACGATCACGATACAGGAATGTACGGATTGTGAACCTATCATGACCTGTAATTGCCCGAGATTGAGTGTCAGCGGACCTGCTGGCATCACCAGCCCGGGACAGACAATGACCTTCACGGCCAATGTAAGCGGAGCCGACAACGTCACCTACAACTGGACCGTTTCGGCTGGTTCGATCGAATCGGGCCAGGGCACACCGAGCATAACCGTACGTACCACGTCGGATATGGCGGGTAGCAACGTAACGGCTACGGTCACAATAGGCAACATCGGACAGGATCCGTCGTGTAACTGCGATGTGGATGCTAGTGAGACAGCTGGCGTTGCTCCGAGACCGGAAGCCTTCGTGGTTGACGAATTCGGCGTAGTTGCTAACGACGATCTCAAGGCACGTATCGATAATCTGTATGTACAGTTGGGCAACAATCCTGGTGCTCAGGGCTACATCATCAATTACGGAACGGCCGCCGAGATCAGAAGGCGTAACGCGGTCATCAATTCACACATCAGAATGCGTGGCCTTGATGCAAGCCGAATAACGTTTATCGACGGACCGAGCGATGGAACTGGTATCCGAACCAGGCTCATGGTTGTTCCTCCGGGAGCAGACGTTCCTAATCCGTAGTTAATTAGTCGCTTTACATCCTTTGAGGATGTGAACATAAATTAGTCGGCCGGGACGATCATCACGAGTCCCGGCCGCTTTTTTTCATTAAAGTCTTTCCTTTTCCGCCGTATTTCGATAAACTACCCCTGCTCGGTTGGATAAACTTAAAAATAGTGCATCGGATCGGGGACTTTAACTTATTTCCGCAAACCCGCGGACGTCAATAAACATCAGAATATCATCGGGCGCGGGCTTTGGCCGCACTCACTTATTTTCCATTTAGACCAGGGAATTTAGAATATGCTACAAATCAAGAAGTTTAGCTCGATAGTCTCGGCCTTATTAGCTGTTGCGATCTTTCAGGCTGCAGTATTTTCTTCGCCACTCGACGGTTCTGGTCTGGCCGCAGCCGCGGACAGCTTTGGCGACTGGCAGGTAATGGGGCCGACCGGCGGCGATGTTCGCGTGATCGCCGTCGATCCGCAGGACAAGGACCGTGTTTATCTGAGCACGCTCGACGGCCAGATACATACGTCGGCAAACGGCGGCAAATCATGGCGTCTGTTAGTGAATCTCAACGAGCCGGAACTTATCCTGGACCAGCTGTTTGTAGATCCCCGCGATTCTAAGATCATCTATACTTCCGGCCATCGGCATAAAGCCCCGGGCGGTTTTTTCAAATCGATCGATGGGGGAGCTTCTTGGCGAGCGTCTAAGGAGCTTAGTAAAGAGGCTGTCCACGCAATGACGCAGTCACAACAGGACCCCAACATTCTCTTAGCGGGAACAGTCAATGGCGTGTGGATCTCGCGAAACTCAGGCGATGACTGGAAGAAGATCTCGTCCGGGTCAATGCCGGTCAACATCGATTCGCTGGCGATCGATCCCACCACGGTAGATACAATGTATGCGGGAACATGGTGGAGAGCCTATAAAACCACAGATGCCGGAAAGAATTGGCGGCTTATAAAAAATGGCATGATCGACGATTCGGATGTTTTCGCGATTGTTATCAATCCGAAAAATCCTGAGCACGTCATTGCCTCTGCCTGCAGCGGTATATACCAGTCGTACAACGGTGGTGAGAAATGGGCTAAAATCCAGGGAATACCTGCCCAGTCTCGCCGAACACGGGACATTTTGCAAAATCCGGTCAATCTCGATACATATTACGCTGCAACCACGGAAGGCTTCTGGATGAGCGTGAACGGCGGTAAATCCTGGTCATTGACCACGCAGCGAAATTTAGAGATAAATTCGGTTGCGGTGCACAAGAGCGAACCGAATCGAGTGTTTATCGGTACAAATAATCACGGCGTGATGGTATCGAACGATGGCGGCCGAAATTTTGTGCAAAGCAATGAAAATTTCACCAGCCGGTTTACTTATTCGATCACGCCTGACGTCGAACAGTCGAGTCGCCTCTATGCGGCAACGCATAACACTGCGACAGGCGGGGGATTTTTCTTTGTGAGCTCCGATTCCGGCCGCACATGGCGGCAGGCGAGGAACCTTGACATCACTCGCATTACACCTTTTGCCCTTAAGCAGGACACGGGAAATCCGGATCATATGTATCTCGGCACTAATGTCGGGATGTACACCTCTATCGATCGCGGTGAGTCCTGGAAGCATCTCACGGCACCCAAGCCGGTTCCAGTCCGCAGGCCGGTGAGAACGCCAGTGGCTAAGAAACCCGTAAGAAGGACCGCAGCAGTTGCTGCTCGAACTGCTCCACCTGCAGCCGCACAACCGGCAGCTCCAGCTTTGGTTCCAGCGTTGACGGATAAGGTAAAGGTCATCGAAATGCTTCCGGCGGGTGCCGGCATGCTTGTGGGTACTGATAATGGGCTGTTTCGAAGTGCGGACCCTGCGAAAGGCTGGGAAAAAATACCTCTTGGAGCCGGGTTCAACGAAAATCTTTTCGCAATCCATATATCGCCCACTCGCCCCGAGACCATCTGGGTCGGAACCGCAACAACGGGCGTCCTGGTATCTCACGACAACGGTAAGACATGGGCCCGGACTGGCGGTGCGGTCGACAACATACCGGTGAGTTCCATAATGACGGATCCCAAGAATCCGGAACGCGTCTATGTCGGAACCGTTCAGACTTTTTATGTGAGCAGAAATGGCGGTAAAACATGGGAACGCCGCGGCGGTAATCTGCCGCTAGGTAATTACACCAGCATCCTGATCAATCCGGAAAACCCGGACGAGGTTCTCATTGCGAGTTCGCTGGATAAGGATGGCGGAATCTATATTTCGACTGACGCCGGCAATCGTTGGAAGCGAATGGATAACAAGAATCTCCATTTGCCTAGCCGTCGGGTCTGGGCACTGGCTTTCGATCCCAACGATGCTCAGCGAATTTTCGCTGGCACGCATTCGTCAGGGGTCTATCGCATCGAACGCACCGCAAAGACCGCGGCCGGTATGTAACGATCCGTGATTCCAGGTATTAGAGGCGGCTGCTATTTGGCCGCCTCATTTTATTGGTTTGGAAGTTACGTCTCAGAACTCTATAATCGGAAAAACAGGAGCATCAATTTGCACCCAGAGTCTGTCCGCCAAACCTCACGCGAAAGAGATCAGATCAAGGTGTCCGGCATTTCCTTCCAGGACATCCCGGGACAGTCGGCGCTATTTAAGGCCTATCTTTCGGACCCGCTTTCGCTAAGGAGGTTTTACCCGAACGCCTTTGATTCGCCGGCAGAAAGCGGGAAGTTTGCCGATACTGTCCTGAAAAATTACGAGACTGAACGACAAACCCTCTGTGACTCACTCGCTGCGAGGAATGTTTTATTCGGAGCCGGAGCAGCAACACTTGACAATATCGAACGGCTTCGCGAGAAAGATACGGTTGCCGTTGTGACAGGCCAACAAGCGGGGCTGTTTTCCGGGCCGCTCTACACGATCTATAAAGCGCTATCAGCTATCCGGTTGGCGGACGAGTTGACGGCAAATGGCGTAAAGGCCGTGCCTGTCTTCTGGATGGCTACAGAAGATCACGACTTTGACGAGGTGTCTGCGGCGACTATGATCTCGCGCACAGGCGGCCTCTTTCGTGCGAAGTATAGACCCGCTAATTACGTCCAAGATTCGCCCGTCGGTGAGGTTATGATCGACAGCGGGATCAAGGAGACACTCGACGATATCTTTTCCGCGATCCCCGAGACAGAGTTTTCCGATGACGTCCGCGACACTATCGAAAGCTCATGGTATACGAATAGTCATTTTGGCGATGCTTTCGCGAAGACGCTGATCTCACTTCTCGGGAAATTCGGATTGATAATATTCGATCCACTTGATCCGGCACTGAAACGCCTTGCGGCCCCTATTTATTCCCGGGCTGTCAGCCGCGCCGACGAGATCGTCGCTGCGATCACTGCTCGAAACCTCGAACTCGAACAAAGCGGATTTCATTCACAGGTGAAGATCGATGACGCTTATTTCCCTCTATTCTGGCACGATGATGCGGGCCGGAGGATCGCCATTAGAAAAACCGGGCCCGACCTTTATAGGGCTAAAGGCCAGAAAAGGGAATTTTCTCGTGAGGCTCTGGCGTCGCTCGCCTCGGAGGACCCTTGGCAATTTAGCCCCGGCGTGATGCTTCGCGGTGTGGTCCAGGACTTTTTGCTTCCCACGGTGGCTTATTTCGGTGGCGGGGCTGAGATATCTTACTTTGCACAAAATAGCGTTGTTTATGAGATCCTCGAGCGTCCCGTTACACCTGTCTTTCATCGACAAAGCTTTACTATCTTAGAATCAAAACATAGAAGATCTATCGAGAAGCTTAACCTCACTTTCTCAGATCTATTCATGGATCGGGAAAGAGTGGTCATGGATTGGGCGACAGCCAATATCGACCCCGAAACGGCCACCGTCTTTGCATCCGCCGAAGACGCGGTCAATACAGAAATGGGCCGGATCGACCGTCATGTCGCGGCCATCGACACTACGCTCCTGGACACCCTGGCAAAACGGCGCCGAAAGATGCTCTATCACATTGGGGCAATTCGAAAAAAGGCACTGCTTGCCCTGACGCGAAAAAACGGTGATGCCGAGCGCCGCATCGGAAATTTGTATTCTGCTGTTATGCCTAACGGACAGCTTCAAGAGAGGACGATAAATATTTTTTCGTTTGTGAACAGGTACGGGCCGAATTTCATAGACTTGGTGCATGATGCCGTCGATCTAAATGACAAACGGCACCGAATCATCGAATTATAGAATGAACAAGATCCAGATCCTGCCGGACAATCTTGCGAACCAAATCGCTGCGGGCGAGGTGGTCGAGCGGCCTGCTTCGGTCATAAAGGAACTCGTCGAGAATTCGATAGATGCGGGCGGCACGCGGATACAGATCGACATTGAGCTTGGCGGACGCAGGTTGATGAGCGTGCGCGACGACGGCGAAGGCATGAGCCGAGACGATGCCGTGCTGGCTTTTGAGCGCCACGCCACGTCAAAGATAAGGACGCCCGAGGATCTCGCGCGCATCGGCACACTGGGGTTTCGCGGCGAGGCACTCGCGTCGATCGCATCCGTCGCACGGGTTGAACTAACGACTAAGCGAGAATCGGATCTCGCGGCAACGCGTGTCGTGGTTGAGGGCGGACGTCTGGTTGACGTAAGTGACGCGGCCCGTGATGTCGGGACCACATTGGCAGTTCGCGACCTTTTCTTCAATACGCCCGCCCGGCGCAAATTTATGCGTTCCGAAGCGACCGAGAATTATCACTTGACCGCGATCGTAACGCATTATGCCCTCGCCCATCCCGAGATCGCATTTACACTGACTAATAACGGCCGCGACGTGCTCAGGGTGTCGCCGGCCCGGGACCTTCGAGAGCGCGCCTTTCAGATCTTTGGAGCAGGGCTGCTTGAGAGCTTGATCCCGGTTAGCGGGGGCCGCGATTACGTCGCCCGCGTGAGCGGCTTTGTCTCGGCACCTCGAGAGCGTCGAACAACCAAAGACAGCCAGTTTTTCTTTGTAAATAAGCGTTTTGTGCGCGACAAGACAATAGCTGGCGGCCTGATCGAGGGCTATCGGTCGGTGTTGCCCAATGGGGTTTATCCGGTCGCGTTCCTATTCATCGACATTCCGCTCGAAGAGATCGATGTTAATGTGCATCCCGCAAAAACGGAGGTCCGGTTCCGGCGCGGCGAGGCTGTAAAGGACGTTATTGCCGAGGCCGTTCGCAGCACGCTGGCACAGGCCGGAATAACAGGAGACTCGGCAGCAGCGATAGTTTCGACAGCGGATGAAAATGAATCTCTGCCGGACACATCGAAAGCAATGCACGCCCAAGCGGCGACGGTCGGGGAAATTCGCCGCGAGTCGACCGAGCAACGTACGGCGGATGCGGATCAGCAGTTGGTTTCAGCCAGGACTCAAGAGACCGAACCGGTACAGCATGAATTCCGGCTTGAGGATCTTGCCGAGGTCCATTCGGCTCATCTGTTCGAGGCAGCCGCCGCGATCGCCGACCGGCCCGAGCCTGCCGAGCGAGTTCCTCAACTTCCACCTATCGATTCTGCCGCGAAAATAGCAAAACAGGCCGAGGTCGTGGACCTTTCGGGCTCTAAGATCAACTGTCTGGGCCAGCTCCATGAGAGCTTTATAATCGCGGTCGACGACGAGGGACTGTTGCTGATAGATCAGCATGTTGCTCATGAGCGGATCCTCTTTGATAAATACCGCACTGGCGAAACCGAACGCGCGATCGAGTCTCAGAACCTCTTGTTGCCGGAGACGATTGATCTGACACCGGCACAATCCCAGGCATTTGAGATGATCGAGCAGGAACTGGAGAGCCTCGGTTTTGGACTAATGCGTTTGTCGGGACGGACTGTCGCGATCAAAAGTATTCCGACCGACCTCGCCCCGGCGGACGCAAGAAACTTGTTTTCCGAGCTGCTCGACACGATCGAAGTTGAAAAACGCGGCGCACCGAAATCGACATTTCGTGACGATATCGCGGCGAGCCTTGCCTGTAAGGCCGCGATAAAGATCAATATGAAGCTGACACCCGAGAAAATGGGTTGGCTGATCGACCGGCTATTGAAAACCACGTCGCCGACAACGTGCCCTCATGGCCGGCCGGTCATTCTGCGGCTTTCTATGAAGGACATCGAGCGTGGATTTCACAGAACGTAGATAATGAACGAAGAATTTTCAGACAACAGGGAACCCAACGCGGCATTTTGGCGGCGCATCTATGCGGCCGTCATTGCGTTCACATTCATCGTGGTGACCGCGCTTTGGGCATTTTCGCGATACTTCAGTTAACAGCGATCTATGAAGTGGTTGGACTGGGCAATAGTCGTAACCTATTTGGCATACGTCATTTGGGACGGCGTCCGCCTCTCAAAACACAGCAAAACGAAAGAGGGATTCTTCCTGGCGGACCGCGGTCTGCCGTGGTGGGCGGTCGGGCTTTCGGTGATGGCAACGCAGATGTCCGCGATAACGCTTGTCGGTACGACCGGCCAGGCGTACGCCGACGGGATGCGGTTCATACAGTTTTACTATGGTCTGCCCTTCGCGATGATCATTCTATGCGTGACCGTTGTTCCGTTTTTCAGCCGGGCAAGGGTGTTCACGGCATACGAGTATCTTGAAAAGCGATTTGATGTTAAAGTACGGGCGCTCACCAGCTTTTTCTTCTTAATTTCCCGCGGCCTGGGCGTCGGTACGATCATCTCGGCACCTGCGATCGTCCTTTCCATAGTTTTCGGTTGGAACCTTATTGCTACTATCTTCGCCATCGGGCTATCGACGACCCTTTATACGATGTTTGGCGGCGTGAGGGCGGTTACCTGGACCGATGTGAAGCAGATGGTCATCATCTTTTTCGGGCTTAGTGTCGTGTTCATTGTCATCATTTCGAGTTTTCCGGCCGGCGTGTCGGTAGCGGACGGGCTTTATCTAGCTGGTAGCCTCGGAAAACTCGACATGATCGATACGCGATTCGATCTCACGGAAAAATACACCATTTGGTCGGGCCTGATCGGAGGTTTGTTCCTTGCCCTCGGCTATTTTGGCTGTGATCAGAGCCAGGTCCAGCGGTTCCTGTCGGCCAAGTCGGTAGACCAGGGACGGACCTCACTCCTGATGAGCGCGTTCCTTAAGATCCCGATCCAGTTTTTCATCCTGCTGATCGGGATCATGGTCTTTGTGTTTTATCAGTTCCATGCTCCACCGGTGATCTTTAACCCCAACGAAGCCTCCAAGGTTTCACTGACATCGGCGTACCCGGCCATCGAGCAACGTTTCTCCGCTGCACATGCCGAGCGACGAGATGCGGCGATTGCCTACGATCCAACTAACGATGCCGCGCGCGCCGCCTATGTCGACGCCAACCGACGATTCGAGGAGGTCAGAACCGAGGCCGTCGAACTGGTCCGCGCCACCAGCAACCGCTCCTTCAATGACGTAAACTATGTCTTTCCGACGTTCATCCTTCAGAACATGCCGATTGGCATTATCGGACTGCTTATTGCGGCGATATTCGCGGCGGCGATGTCATCGATATCATCGGAATTGAACGCACTTGCCACGGCCACGACGATCGATTTTTACAGGCGCCTTTTCCGCCCCGAAGGCTCGGATCCGCATCTAATTTTAGTCGGACGGCTCGCTACACTAATGTGGGGAATTTTCGCCTGCATTGTCGCGATATTCGCGACGAATCTCGGTTCGCTGATAGAGGTCGTGAACCGGTTTGGGTCTTTCTTTTACGGTTCACTGCTAGGTGTTTTTGTTCTCGCCTTCGCCGTTCAACGCTCTAATGCGCGAGGTGCGTTCTTTGGCCTGTTATTCGGGATCGGATCCGTTTGGCTGGCGAGTCTCTACACCAATATCGAGTTTCTTTGGTTCAATGTGATCGGCTGTTTGGTGACGGTCCTGGCCGGTTACCTGGTCAGCTTAACTGTTCCCGCTGACCGTGAGGAACAGGACGAAATTACTTTATGAGAATAGACATTCGCATTTCCAGCGCTAGCAGGAGAATCCCGTTTATTGCCTTAATCGTCACGATCGCGGCGTCAACATTGTTCGGACAGGTCAGGCCCATTTATGATCGGGGGTCCATGGGCTTGGTGCAGATGCTCAAAAAGCTGAATACCTCGGCAAGCGTTCTGATGATAGGGGCCCATCCTGATGACGAGGATACCGCTCTTCTCGCCTATCTCGCCCGCGGCGAGAGTGCACGGACCGCATATCTTTCACTTACGCGTGGTGACGGCGGGCAAAATATTATCGGCCCGGAACTGGGAGAGGCACTCGGCCTGATACGAACCGAAGAACTGCTGCAGGCAAGGCAGCTAGACGGAGCAGAGCAGTATTTTACTCGTGCGTATGATTTCGGTTTTTCAAAGACACTCGCTGAAACCAAAGAAAAATGGGATGAGAGGGTTATATTATGCGACGTCGTTCGCGTAATACGGACATTTCGGCCACTTGTGGTTGTTTCGCAGTTTTCCGGAACCACAACTGACGGACATGGCCATCATCAATTTGCGGGTCACATCAGCCCGCTGGCGGTGAAAGCTTCGGCGGACCAGATACAATGCCCGGATTCCGGACCAGCCTGGAAGGTCGCAAAATTCTATGTTCGACATGGATTTAGATCCACGGGCGATCCGAAACTTAGAATCAATACCGGCCGGTTCGATCCGGTGCTCGGACGTTCGTATTTTGAGATCGCGATGGAAGCCCGGAGCCAGCACAAGTCTCAGGAACAAGGAGTCCTGGAACTTCGCGGTAGTCAGTTTTCGGGGCAAAACCCGGTAGGGATCGATACGCCCGAGACGGGATTGCTCGACGGCCTCGACGTCACTGTCACAGGAGCGGCAAAAGCTTTAGGGATGTCCGACGAGGCTGAACGCTCGGCCCTCAAAGGTATGCAAACGGCCGTATCTGCCGCACTTCGGGACCTTTCGGTTTTAAATCCGGAAAAGATTGTCCCCCTCCTTGTTAAAGGTTATTCAGCCGCGGAAAGCGGCGAACGCGCGACCCGCAACCCGGCTGCGAGATCTTTCTTCGAATTAAAGCGTAAGCAGTTTGCCGAGGCCATCGTGCTTGCCGCGGGTGTCCAGATCGACGCATTGGCAGACCGCGAAACGGTCGTTCCGGGAGAATCGGTTCTCATAGGGGCCAAGGCTTATACGCCCCACGGTCAAACCGTTCGAGTCAGAAATCTGACGGTACGAGCTCCCGATAAATGGACCGTTTCCGTCGCCGAGGCGCCAAAGGCAAACAGTCCAGCGTTTGTCAGCAGGGAGCCCGGCATCGCCGCAGCATTTTATGATATTACCGTCCCGACGTCATGGCGTCCCACCCAACCCTATTGGCTCGCTGACCCGCGTGAGGGCGATATGTTCGCCTGGAATTCAGAGCCAGAGGCCCAAACGCTGCCGTTTCAGAACCACCCAATGAAACTAATTGCCGAACTCGAAGTAGACGGTACCGCGATCACGGTCGAGCGACCTGTCGAATATCGATTTGCCGATGATGTGCGCGGCGAGATTCGCAGAAATGTGGATGTTGTGCCATCTGTTTCCGTCGAGATGGACCAGTCCATGTTGATTGTCCCGTTCTCGCCAAAAGAGCAGATTGCGAAGGTCGCGATGACGATCACGAATCATTCTGCCAGGCCCATGATCGGCTCGGTGGCGTTAAATATACACGCACCGGCTGAATGGAATTATTCTGCGGCCAGGAAAACATTCAATCTCACGCGGACCGGTGAAAAGACGGTTGTTCCATTTGAGATCACTATCCCGGCGGGGACGAAGCCCGGTAGTTATTCGATATCAGGAAACGCAATGATCGGCGAGGCTCTCGCCAGTTCGTCGATGGTCACCATCGCTTACCCTCACATTCAGACCCGGCGATTTTATCGGAGGGCGGACGTCGAAACGAAGGTCGTCGATCTAAAAACGGCTCCTGTAAAGGTCGGATATATCATAGGCAGCGGTGATCGTGTCCCTGATGCCATCCGTCAAATGGGGTTCGACCTCGAGATAATTTCCGAGGGCGAACTCGCCAGCGGCAACTTGTCTCGTTTCGATACGATCGTAGTGGGCATCCGCGCCTATCAGGTGAGGCCTGACCTGGTGGCAAATAATAATCGTCTGCTGGATTACGCTCGCGGGGGCGGCACGATGATCGTCCAATATCAGTTGCCGGGATATGCGCAACAAAAGTTGATGCCTTTTCCCACGCAGATGGGACCAAGAGTGGTGGATGAAAATGCGCCGATCACGATACTCGTTCCCGAGCATCCTATATTCAATTTTCCAAACAAGATCACGCAGACTGATTTCGAAGGCTGGGTGCAGGAGCGAAATCTATATAACTTCACAAATTTCGGACCGGAATATACCGGCCTTCTCGAGGCCCACGATCCGGGCGACGCGGAAAATAAGGGCGGGCTCGTTATCGCCCGCTTGGGAAAAGGAACCTATATCTATGTCAGTTACTCGTTTTTCCGGCAGTTGCCCGCCGGCGTCAGCGGGGCTTATTGCTTGTTTGCCAATCTCCTCAGCATTTCGGCAAAAGAATCGAAAATAACTGTTGACAACGGTTCGGACTAAAGGCTATCGTATTCCAGACATAATATCGTTCACCAAGATGAATCAGTCGATCAACTTTATTAGCTTTAGTTTCTTTACCTTTTACTATTTTGGTAAAGCGGCTGAGCGTGGGTTGAGATGATGTAAATCTTA
>JBGSXN010000203.1:0-2478 GCA_041751355.1 Pyrinomonadaceae bacterium | reverse complement strand
GGCAGAGCGGACTCAAAAGAGCGTCGCTCGTACCCTGTAATGTAGCCTGTCTCAAAACCTTGTTGATAACCATCGCGATAAACTTCCCGATCTCCGTATTCGGGATTGTATGCACGCTCGGCCTTGATATATTCCGTATGGCGTGTGTAGCTCTGCATCCGACTGTCGATCGAATCGCGATATCCGGCCATATATCCGTCCGAATAACCTGTACGGTAGCCACGTTGAAGTGCCACCCCCTCGCTCGATTGAGCGAAACTCGTGATCGAGAGAGCTGCCGGAATAACGAGACTTATTAAGATAATGCTTAAGAATGGCCTTCGAAGGTCTTTTATCAACTTCATTTATGATCTCCTGTGTAGACGGTTTAAGTGGCGAGTAATACGAATATCTGCATATGTTTATACATCAATACCTGATTTAATACAAGAACTTTTTTATATTTTAAGCCAGCCAAGCCACATCTGCATTTGCTTAAGGCAATAAACCTTTTTTCCAGGCCCTCGCCCTCAGAGTTCCACACACAAACGCGGGCAAAAATTCTGTCTGTTTTTGCGTTGTGTGGCTTAACCTGCCATTTATATTTTGATTATACTAGCGTGATGTTGGATATCCTTTGGGAAGAACTGAGTTTTGGGATGCCGGGGTCGAGGGAGTTGACGCAGGTCGTGCTGCGGCTATTGGCGGCGGTGCTGGCGGGGGCGGTGGTCGGGTTGGAACGCGAACGGGCGGGTAAGGCGGCCGGGCTGCGGACGCATATCCTTGTATCGCTGGGCACGTGCCTTTTTGTACTCGGGGGGATTGGGTACGGGATGTCCTCGGACGGCCTGTCGCGAGTCATTCAAGGCATTGTTACCGGTATCGGCTTTATCGGTGCGGGTTCGATCCTGAAGCTAGATGATAAACTGAGTATACAGGGGCTGACGACAGCAGCCGGCATCTGGATCACGGCGGCGATCGGGGTTGCGATCGGGCTCGGCGAGATAGGGCTGGCACTCATCACGGCGGCCATTACCGTGATCGTGTTAGCAGTTTTAGGTAGATTTTTTCCCACGTTATCTACTTCTCCGGATTCTGCGCCGGCTGGCAAGGAAAAGTTCCCCATAGATTAGCTAAAAATGGACAATAAATATCAGATACCCAAGAACAAAAAACCCGAGACGAAGTCGGAGATTCTTCAGGACCGGATCGAGAAATTGGTAAAGCTCCGCGACAAGGAAACGGACCTTACCGCGAAGGCGGAACTCAATAAAGAGATCATGGGACTCTTTGCGCAGTTTGAGAGGTTAAAGCTATAACCGGCCGCCGGTGAAGCTACGGTTTTTCTATTTACCTTGACTTTCCCTAATAATAAGCACACAGTAAGTAATGACTGGATGTGCGGTTTGATACACATGGGACCCTCCACCCCGAGCCGAATACCCGCATCCGCACTTTCCTGGTCGACCTAATTCCGGAGCATAGCAAAGTTTCGAAGTTTCGTCTGGATCCTACGACCGCTCGGTGCGTATAGAGCCAGGCCTTCAGCCGACAGCGAAAATCTTCTTGAGAAGATCGCTGGCTCAAGACTTTCGCAACGAACAAGGGGGCCATATGCCGATCACCACTAACGGACTGATAGAACAGTCGATCCCAATTCCCATAAACAAACGCGAAACACCTGCCAGTGAACTCAAAGCGTCCGAGAACAGATATCGGCGGCTTTTCGAAGCTTCGATGGATGGCATTCTCTTACTCGATGCCGTTACGCTCGAGATCGTCGATGTGAATCCATTTATGCTCGATCTGCTGGGTTACTCGCGAGACGAGTTTCTCGGTAAAGAGCTGTGGGAGATCGGCCTCTTCGGCGATAAAGGCGCCAGCCAGGCCGCCCTCAAAGGCCTGCAGGAGAGCGGATATCTCAGGTACGAGGACCTGCCGCTCGAAACGCAGGGCGGAAAACGTCGCGAGGTTGAATTTGTCAGCAACGTCTATGAAGAGGACGGCCGTAAGGTTATCCAATGCAATATCCGTGACATTACCGAACGCCGGCATCAGGAAGTCCTTAGAGAAAGGCTGGCGGCGATCGTGAAATCGTCCGATGACGCGATCATTAGTACAGATCTTGACAGCGTAGTTACCACTTGGAATTCCGCGGCGGAAAAGATGTTTGGGCATACTGAACAGGAAATGCTCGGGAAATCTCAATCGCTCATCATCCCGCAGGACCGTGCCGACGAGGTGGTTCGCATCCTCAATATGATAAAACGCGGCGAGACGCTGAATCACTTTGAGACCGTAAGGATCGGCAAAGGCGGCAAACCCATTGACGTATCGGTGACCATCTCGCCGATCAAAGACGAGGATGGGCATATTACCGGTGCCTCAAAGATCGCCCGCGACATCAGTGAGTTGAAGCGGGCGGTAAAAGAGATCCGCACGCTGAACGCCCAACTAGAACAGCGGGTCGCTGATCGAACGGCACAGCTCGAGGCGGCT
>JBGSXN010000202.1:0-2419 GCA_041751355.1 Pyrinomonadaceae bacterium | reverse complement strand
TCAGGCGATTTACTGCGAGACTCGGCAACAGCCGTGTTGAAACGGGCGACATACTCGTCGAGGATGGCATTTATGACTTCGCGCTGGCCCTCGCCCATATCACTGCGGGTAAAACGATCAGGCGCATTCTTGTATTTGGGGCCGATCTGGATCACATCGGGCTCGATTCCCAGCTTATCGAGGGATCCCTTGTAAAACGTCGCCTGGGCCGCGAATCCATTTATATAGATATCGCCCGATGGCGGCAAAAAAACCTTGTCAGCAGCCGTCGCGATGTAATATTCGCGGTTGGTGCCGAGCTCCATATAGGCGTAGACCGGTTTGCCCGAGGTCTTAAAATCGATGATCGCGTCACGCAGCTCGCCCGATTTTCCCCAGCCCAAACCGGAAAAATCGATATCGAGTAGTACTCCGCCAATGCGTTTGTCGACCTTGGCCTTGCGAAGCTGGGTCAGAAGGCCGGTGAACGATTGTTGCTGGGTGATGCCCATGGCTTTGGCGAGGGGCTCTTCGGCGACGTGATCGGGAAGGTCACCGGAAATATTTAGAACGAGAACACTGTTATCAGCTACGTCGGGCCTGCCCATAGTTCGCACAGCGAAGATGAGGCCGATCACACCTACGATCACGAGTGCAAACAAAATACCGCCCAACAGTAGAATTATCTTTGATGTTTTAGACATTGCCATTAGTTAGAATCTTATAATAATTTGTGCACAGAAGCGCACGAGAGTTTCGAAAGTCTTTCATTTTTCAATACGAAGTTCGCGGGGCAAAAGTTTGTATTTTAGAATCGAGAGCTTTCCAGATCGGACTTCAGCACGGCCAATTTGCGCGTCGCGCAACCATTGGCACCGAGGCACCGGCAACACATCCAATGACATCCAATTAAGGCGTATTTACGTTATTATTCTAGTGCTTACGTTCCAACCGGCGACCCTAGGTTGTTTATAAAGCCCGTTCGTTTTAGTCTGAGTATTATGGCGAAGAAAGGTTCGGTCTTAATTTGCGATGACGAAGAGATCATGCGTGACGTGCTTGGAACGATCCTCTCGGGCGCGGGTTATAAGGTCGAGATATCGAAAACCGGCGAAGAGGCTCTGGAGGCATATTCCGAGCAGGCTTATGATGTCGTGCTGATGGATGTGTCGATGCCCGGCATCGGCGGGCTGACCGCACTCGAGCAGCTTATTTCCCTTGATGCCGAGGCGGTTGTCTTGATGGTTACGGCCTACGCGACCTTTGACACTGCAATATCCGCCTGGGAAAAGGGAGCGGCCGGTGTCATACGCAAACCCTTCCAGAATGAACAGATACTGTCGCTGGTCGCAAAAGGGATCCGAAAACGCCGGAAGGAAGAGGAGCGCCAGACACTGCGCCACGCGATGGTCCGGTCGGTCAAACGCGAAGGGTTTATCGGGCGGTCGGAGGTGATGGAAAATGTCTTCAGGCTGGTCGACCGTGTCGCAACGGCCCGTTCGACGGTTCTGATCACGGGCGAGAGCGGCACCGGCAAAGAGCTGGTGGCAAAAGCCATACACGAGGCAAGCCCGCGGTCACAGTGTCCTTTCGTCGTTGTGAATTGCTCGAATATCCCTTCGGAACTGCTGGAATCAGAACTGTTTGGCCACACACGCGGAGCGTTTACAGGGGCAGTGGCTTCCAAAAAGGGACTATTCGAGGTTGCAGATACGGGCTCGATCTTTTTGGACGAGATCGGCGATCTGCGGCCGGAAACTCAGGTCCGGCTGCTGCGGGTTATTCAGGAAAGAGAGTTTACTCCGGTCGGCGATACGACCCCGGTCAAGGTCGATGTCCGCATAATCGCCGCGACCAATGTCGAACTTAAGGAAGCTGTGCGTAATGGCCAGTTTCGCGAGGACCTTTATTATCGTTTGTCGGTTGTGCCGCTCGAGCTGCCGCCCTTGAGGACACGCCGTGAAGATATTCTGCCGCTCACGCAGCATTTTATCCGTAAATACGCAGCCGAGAACGGCCGCGAGATCTCAGACACCGTGCGCCCGGACGTTCTCGCCCTGCTCGAAAATTATAATTATCCCGGAAACGTCAGGGAACTTGAGAATATTATCGAGCGGGCCATTGTGATCGCACCCAGCGACGAGCTGACGATTGAATGCCTGCGGCCCGAAGTCCGCGACCCGGAGATGGCGATAAAAATGATCGCTGTGACAGAGGGCGTTTCGAGTGACATCGACCTGGCACGCGGAGTCAATTTTTACGACGAGGTGAAAAGATTCGAGATCGATATCATACGCCGCGCCCTCGATCAAACCGGCGGCCACCAGTCACGAGCCGCTCGCCTGCTCGGCCTGAATCCAACCACGCTAAACTCAAAGATAAAATCCTACAACATCAATATCCTGACCTAAAGGGAATCTCTAAAAATCTGAAGTTATTT
>JBGSXN010000201.1:0-29537 GCA_041751355.1 Pyrinomonadaceae bacterium | reverse complement strand
CCGGAGGTGCTCACCATTACCGGTCTCAACAGTGGAACGGACAGCAATCCGAACATCGCTGCGGAACCCGACGCAATGGCTGGTACTAAGATCATCGTTGCTGCTCAGACTCCCGGACAGATCGGTGTTGTCGTAAACCATGATGGTGCTAACGACGGTACCTTGCTCGGTGAGGGTACGCGGCGAATTGTTAACGTCACGTTCCAGATCGCAAGCGACGCGGCGTTGGGTTCATATCCTGTCACATTCAGTGATGCGGTATTTACCGGGACGTCCATTTCGCCCAGGGGGACAGCGATGCCGTTCACCTCAAAGGAAAATGGCTTTATGACGGTCCTCGGACCGGCAGCCGCCACCGTTTCGATCACCGGCCGAGTGCTGACACCCGAGAGCAAGGGGCTTCGCAACGCCCAGGTAACTCTGACCGACTCAGACGGTACACAGCGGACCGCGACGACCAGCTCGCTCGGCTACTACCGCTTCGAGGCAGTCGCCCCAGGCAGAAGCTACAGCATCGCCGCCTCATCAAAGCGGTACCGCTTTACAACGAGGAACATCGAACCCACAACCAACCTCGCCGAAGTGGACTTCACAGCTCAGGAATGATTACCCTGACATCCTAACCAAAAAGGCGGCCCGGAAAGGCCGTCTTTTTAATGCTTGCCATTCAGCGACCACCTAAACAAAAAAAGCGGGGTTGATGATGGCGATCAGGGCTTGAGTTCGTCGGTCTCGTCTTCGCCAGGATCGAAGAGGACGCTGACAGGGGTGTGGGCCGGCGGCAGCGTCACTGCCTGATGGGTGAGATCGCGCTGCAGCTTTTCGACGGCCTCTCGTGCGCGCTGGTGATCGTCCGAGCTGATCTTGAGGGTCATTTTGCCCTCGCTGTTAGGCAGTTCCGAAAGCTTGCTTAAGGTTTTTGTCCGGATCTCGATCTTGGCTCCACGTTTGAAAAAGCCCTTCCTGAACTTGATGTCCAATATCTCGCCGACCGGCAGTCGAACCTCTTTTACTCCGTCTGAGATGAGACCGAACAGCTTCGATTCGGTCTCGAACACGATCCCCGCACTCGAGAATTTAGCAATCCCATTCACCGACGAGAGGCCGCTGTCGGATTTGAAAGGAACGCTTGTGAAA
The DNA here is from genome assembly GCA_041751355.1 of Pyrinomonadaceae bacterium. GTDB lineage: Bacteria > Acidobacteriota > Blastocatellia > Pyrinomonadales > Pyrinomonadaceae > OLB17. The sequence continues at coordinate 28,400 of JBGSXN010000201.1, read as the reverse complement.
CCTGCCGTCATGATCACACCGGGGCCTCTTCGTGGCTTTCGAAATCCATAGTATCCATATCGACGTCACCCGGAAGCGGTCCGCCCCAAACCCTGAGGAAAATATACCCGGAAACCCCCGCAACAAACGAGGCGAGGACGATGGCCATCTTCGAGGAAACAATATGATATTGATCGCCGGGAAAGGCCAGGTTTGCGATGAAGATAGACATCGTGAACCCCATACCGCCCAGCAGGCCGGCGCCGAAGATGTGTTTCCAGCCCAGATCGAGTGGGCGTTTCGATATCCCTGTGGCTACGGCGATGATACTTAGTATCGTAATGCCTACAGGCTTACCGAGAGCCAGGCCCAACATGATGCCGAGGCTGTTCGCCGACATCAATTCCTCTGCAAAACCGCTTTCGATAATTATGCCCGTATTTGCCAGGGCAAAGACCGGGAGGATGAGAAAGGCGACCGGCTTATGCAGCATATGCTCAAGATAGCCTGATGGTGAGTGCTCAACGCCCTCCTTGTTAAAAGGTATTGTGAAAGCCAACAGTACTCCGGCGATGGTTGCATGAACACCAGATCGGAGCATCAAATACCACATAAGCCCGCCGCCGATAAGATATACAAAAAGCGTCTTAACCCCCAGTTTATTAGCTAATGCCAATGCCCCGGCGACCGCGAAGGCGGCGAGAAGATAGACAACGGCCAAGTCGGCAGTGTAAAACACCGCGATAACGACGATGGCAGCCAGATCGTCCATAACGGCCAAGGCCACAAGAAACACCTTCAGCGACGCGGGAACCCTATCTCCTACCAAAGCCAAAATACCAATAGCAAAGGCAATATCAGTCGCCATTGGAATTCCAACGCCGGGCTGGCTTGGCGTACCGATATTCAGAGCTAGGTGGATCGATGCCGGGACGACCACGCCGCCAACGGCAGCAAAGATCGGCAGTGACGCACTTTGGAGGCTGGATAACTCGCCAATGTACAACTCACGTTTTAGCTCGAGACCGATCAGCAGGAAAAAGATCGCCATCAATCCGTCGTTGACCCAATGTTCGACAGTCAGTGGACCAAGATATCCCAGCCAGAACCTGGCATAAGGCTCGCCGAGTATTAGATTCGCCAAGATTAGCGAGATCACAGTACAAAGAATCAGTACGACCGAGCCAGCTTTTTCAGTTTGAAAAAAGTCCTTGAAGGCCTGAGTTAAATTTACGCTGATAGGTGCTGCCATATTGAAAGAACGATCTAAACCTTTCTAAAAAAATATTTACCGATACCAAATAGACTAATCAATAGCCAGAAAAATTCAACTATGAACGCCGGGAAGTTAAAGCTGTAATAGAGCGAGATCAGGACAAAAAGGGCTCCGACGGCGTTCAATAAAGAGTATGCCAATTGATCGCTGCGCAGACGCTCGATCTGAAGCAGCACGTACGTACATACGATCAGGCCCACTCCGACCGTACCCAGAATGTCATGCCAATAAAAGTTCATTTAGTAACATATTCTGGCTAATCACTTCGGCACAACGGCGGCCATTTGGAACACGGCTCCCGCAGGGCCGACGGCCCAGACCTGGCGTCGATGGGCAGCCACGGCATTGAGGCTCTCATCTCCAACCTTCTTCCAAGTTTTCCCGCCATCGAAGGTAATATCGGTGCCGTTTGTTCCGACCGCGATTATGGTTCGCGCGTCGATATAGGCAACGGCAGACCGATATCCGCTTAGTCCGCTTCCAGCGGTCCAGGTGCGGCCGCCGTCTGTTGTAAATGCCAGGTTTCGCCGAGCTTCGGCCGGGGCCTCATAATTCCCGCCGACGATAACGCCATTCTTTGCGTCATACATCGCGATCGAGAAAATGCCGCTCCCCGATGTGCCGTTGACGATCGGGGTATTTGAGACGAACCAGGTCAATCCGCGGTTTTCCGAGCGAAAAACCCGGGCATCTTTGCCGCCGGAAACCAGGAAAACATTGTCTTTTCCCTGCACTATCAGGCACGTTCCGCTTGCGGCAAATGCAGCCTCGCCATCCTTGGCGAAAGCCATCTTATCGGTACCGACCTCATTCCAGACCTCACCATCCTTTGTAGCAAAAAGGACATATTTATTCTTGAGCGGGTCGGCCATCGCCATACAGTTATTTCGGTCCCAACAAGCGATGGCGTCGAAAAATGCGAGAGGGTCTTTGTTGGTGAACTGAAGCTTCCAAGTCGCCCCGCCATCAACGGTCTTGTAGATCCGAGAACTATCACCGTTGCCGATGCTCAAGACATAGGCAGTATTAGCATCAAACGCTTCGATATCGCGAAAGTCGAGTTTTTCAGCTCCGGGCACGGCTAATACGTACCACGACTTCCCTCCATCGATGGTGCGGATGACTGTACCGCCGGTACCGCTGGCCCAGATGATGTTTTCACTAACGACCGAAAGGCCCCGGAAGGACGCTTTGGTTTCAACGGACTGCTTGACCCATTGTGCCGAAACGCCATGAGCCGAAAACCAGAGTAAGCAGAGTGTCATGATTAGGAGGTAGCTTCTGAAAGTCCTATAGCCCATCTTCTTAGTATGGCGCAGGCCAACGCCCCTCGGGAAGGCACGCGGCAATTGTCAGAACCGGGAGCGGTAGCGACCGGCCTCCTGCACGTTCACATTTTAATCAATTATCAGTATCGAGAGCCGTAACGCGTTCCTGCGTCTCTAATCGGTTTCTCTTCTCAAAGAAACTCCGGGAGGTCGTCTCCTTGCCCGAACAATACGTAATCCACGGCTCTTCGCACACTTTCCTCGTTCCATAGATATCGCTTACTCCCGCCCTTCACCCAGGGAGTGTTTTGCGAACTCCAGCAGCCCGCTTCTCGCATGACTCGCGTGGAATTCGCTTTAAGTGCATTCAATATAACGCTTCCATTCGATAAACCGGATGAGATTATGGAATGGGCGTGATTAGTTCGCACATGCACAGCGAAGAGTCTCCAGCCGCGTTTCTCGCAGGTCTCCTCTATTACCGGTCTCAACTGACCGACGCATGGTCGCATTCAGTATCACCGGGTGACGGTTTAGCAGGGTCTTCTCGAAGTCCTTTCTTGCAGGTTTATGTTCGACCCTCGGAGTTCCGTACGTGTTGGTGAACCTGTCGACGGAACCGCGTATGTCACCGTGCAGCCAAGTCCCATAGGTTCGGAATGTAATGAGGTATGCAAGGGGGATTTCGGTATCGTTCCACATTGGAGTTCCCTATTACTCCGCGAGGAAGCCGGTCGCTACCGCTCGCGGTTCTGACTAGTACACCATCCTCGCCTTCACAGTTCCCTCGATGCTTTTTAGGATCTCGAATGCCTCTTTCGAGATCTTGCTTTCGACGTCGAGGATCACGTAGCCGATCTCGTCGTTTGTCTTGAGATACTGGCCGGTGATATTGATCCCGACCTTTGACAGACGTGAGTTGATCTCGCCGAGCACGCCGGGGATATTCCGGTGAATATGCAGAATCCTGTGCGTTCCGGCCTGCGGCGGCAGCGAGACAGGCGGTACGGTCTGCGAACCTTCGCTCGTGCCCAGCTCGAGGTACTTGATCAGCTTTGACGTGACATCGAGGCCAATATTGGCCTGCGCCTCTTCGGTTGATCCACCAACGTGAGGCGTCAGGATAACATTCGGCAGATTCTGCAAATCGCACGAAAAGGGATCGCCCGTTTTTTCCGGTTCTTCGGGAAAGACATCAACCGCCGCCCCAGAGAGTTTGCCCGACCTGATCGCGTCACCGAGTGCGCAAAGGTCGACGACATCGCCGCGGCTGTGATTTATCAGGATCGCTCCCTTTTTCATCGCCTTCAGAGCTTCAGCGCCGATCATATTGCGCGTCGTCTGGTCCGATGGAACGTGCAGCGTCACGATATCGGATTCTTTTAGCAGCAAAGGCAATTCCCTCAACTGCTTTGCGTTTCCATGCGGCAGCTTGGTCGCGATGTCGTAATAGGCAACATGCATTCCCATCGCCTCGGCCATCGTCGATACCTGCGAGCCGATATTGCCGTAGCCGATGATGCCGATCGTCTTGCCGCGCAGCTCAAAGCTGCCCTTAGACTCTTTTAGCCATTCCCCGCGATGCGCCGCCGCGTTCTTGTCCGGGATCTGCCGGATCAGCATCACGCAAAGTCCGATGATAAGCTCGGCGACCGAACGAGTGTTTGAATACGGTGCGTTAAAAACCGCGACGCCATTTTTCGTGGCCGCCTGAAGGTCGATCTGGTTCACACCGATGCAAAAGGCTCCGATTGCGAGCAGCTTATCTGCTGCGCCGATCACCGTCTTTGTGATTATCGTTTTAGATCTGATGCCCAAGAGATGAACACCTTTTACAGCCTTTGTAAGGTCGGCCTCGGTTAGGGAGCTGTTGATCCTCTGAACATTCGCATATCCGCTCATGCGAAACTCTTCGACCGCCGCGTCAGAGATATTCTCGAGCAGGAGAATCTTGATCTTTTGCTTTGGATACGAGGTAAGATCTCCCTTCATTCGCCTGCTACCTCTTTAAGAACCAGATCGGCAAGATCGTCTACAATATAGAGTCCGGCGTCTCGGACTTCACTAATGGCTGTTCGGGCAGAGTCGATCAATCCGCGCCGTTTTGCAAGGAGGAGGATACCAAGAGTTCCTATTGTGCCGAGAGAAAAAGCCTCTGCGCAGCGCCGTGCAGCGCGATCATCGATCGATGCTCGAACGTCGCCGTTATTGAGAGCAAATGACAGCACCGCAGATTCTCCTTGGCCAAGATTCCATCTGCTGATCTCTGGGTTTATCGCGACTACGACATGATCTATCCAGTCGGACGTCAGAAGCAGACGTGACGCAGCATCATCAACTTGGCGAATCTCATGAGCAACGTCTTCTGGCAGAAACACACTACTGAACAGTTTTGGAAACAGAGTGGCATGTCCCGTTTTCGCTAGGATAATTAGTGGCGATGCGTTTACGACGATCTTCTCAATCGGCATCGCTTAGTTCCCGAACGATCTCAGCGCCGGAGTACTGAAAGGGCGAGACACTATACCGAGAGAGGGCATCAATAAATCCCGACCGCGACAAACCAGCTAATTCGGCCGCTTTGCCTTGAGAGAGACGCGCCATTTCGTATAACTTGACAGCAGCCGCAACGCGGATCTCGCGAGCAAATTCATCCGGTGACTCGCCGAGTGCGGCAAGGGTGCTCATTGGTATGTCGACAGATACACTCTGCATACAAGTTGATTATACAATAACGATCAAGCAAGCAACCTCGACATTGAGGGTGGTTCGTAGTTTTCCAACTTATCTCGAGATTCTTTCGAGTACCATCTCTAACCATACGCCTGACTTAAGCACTTGGTCCGAGTGTTGTTGGGTCCGTTCACTACATATGAATAGTCAGATCGTGCACGCCTTCTGCCGCTTCCATAACAGCTTCACTGACAGTCGGGTGGGCGTGGATGATGCGGCCAAATTCGTCTGCCGTGGTTTCGAGGGCCATGGCGACGCAAGCTTCGGCAAGCAGCTCGGTGGCGTGCGGGCCGATGATGTGAACGCCGAGGACCTCATCGTATTTCGTTTCAGCGACGATCTTCACGAAGCCGTCAGTCTCACCCAAGATACGGGCCTTGCCCGATGCCGAGAAAGGGAATTTGCCGACCTTGACATCGTAGCCCGCTTCCTTGGCTTTTTCTTCGGTTAGGCCGACGCTGGCGACCTCGGGGTCACAATAGGTGCAGTTCGGCACCAAATTTTGCTTGATTGGTTCGACCTTTTTGTCGGCGATCTTTTCGACGACCATAATGCCCTCTTTAGAGGCCAGGTGCGCGAGCCACGCGGTATCGATGATGTCGCCGATCGCGTAAACGCTAGGTTCGTCAGTTTCGCAGAATTCGTTGACCTTAATGGTGCCGCGTTTGTTTACAACGACTTTCGTTTTGTCGAGACCGATATTCTCGATCAGCGGCATACGGCCGACCGCAACGAGCAGCATCTCGGCTTCGAATGTTACATCTGTGCCCTTCGCGTCTTTGCCCGAAACTTTAACGCCCTTTTTGTTCTTTTCAAGTTTGTCGAGCTTGATACCCGTTTCGCATTTGATACCCTGCTTTTTGAAACTGCGCAGCAGCTCTTTTGAAACGTCCGTATCTTCGACAGGAACGATGCGGTCAAGCAGCTCGATCACGGTGGTTTCGCAGCCAAAGCGAGCATATACGCTGGCGAACTCAACACCCACAGCTCCCGAACCCATGACGATCATCGATTTGGGCACATTCTCCAGCTCGAGGATGTGATCGGAGTTGACGACCTGCTTCCCATCGGTTTCAAAACCCGGTATCGGTTTGACCACGGAACCGGTGGCGATGACGATGTTTTTCGTGTCGATCGTTTCCTTTTTGCCATCCGCGAGGTCGATCTCGACCTTTCCTTTTCCGGCGATGCGGCCAAAACCGTTATAGACCGTGACCTTGTTTTTTTTCATTAAGTAGGTCACGCCCGCGGCATTTTTATCGACGATACCGGATTTATATTTTTGGACACCGGCCCAGTCATAATCGAGCCCCGTTACCTTCAATCCAAAATCCTCGAAATGTCCGGCTTTCTGATAAAGGTGCGCCGCATTCAATAGGGCCTTGGTCGGAATGCAGCCGCGCAGGCCGCAGGTGCCGCCCAGCTTCGCGTCTTTTTCTTTTTCGATAATGGCGACCTTTAAGCCGAGCTGCGCTCCACGCACCGCGGCCACATAGCCGCCGGGGCCCGCACCGATAATTGTTACGTCAAATTGTTCTGCCACAGATATTGTCCTCTTTTGTATAGATCAGCGAATTCTAAATTATAGCGAGTCGGCGGAAAACAAACAAAAACGGAAGCCCAAGTCACGCCCGGCCGAGTGTGGATGTTATTTGTTCAGAAAGTCTTAACACGCTTGTTACGGCGTTGTAATACGAGACACTTACATTACAGTTTGCAATCCCAATGTATTCAATAAGCGAGTAGGGTCCTCAGCCGGATGTCGGGGAGGGAAACTCTACTGTTATTCAAACACTATTACTTTAAATCGAGGACCCATATAACCAATGAAATCTAAATACGGACTCAGTGTGAGACATACTATATTTTCCTCATCAATGTTGACAATGTTCATGTTAGTCAGCATGTTCGTTGTTCAAAATGCATTCGGACAATCCGAGTCGGGAAGCGCGGCAATCGAGGGCAGCGTTGTTGATGTAAACGGCGCGGCGGTGGCTGGTGCGGCCGTTGTGATCAGAAACCTCGAAACAGGCCTGGAACGAAGTGCGGTCAGCGATGGCAACGGGCGTTTTTCGGCCCGCGTGCTGCCAGTCGGCCGATACGAGATCGCCGTACAGGCGTCGGGTTTTGCTGACCGCCGTCAGGAGAATGTCATTCTCCGGGTCGGCGAAGCAACCGCTCTCAACATCTCGCTGCAGCCGTCAGCTGTGACCGCACAGGTCGATATTACCGCCGGCTCCGATCTGATCGACACCGATTCGGCGGCTACGGGAGCCTTGATCACCGAAAGGTTGGTCGCTGACCTGCCGGTCCGCGGACGCAATTTTACCGAGTTTGTTACGCTCACACCGGCTGTCGTTCAGGAAGCCGACCGGAGTGGACTCGTAATAGCCGGTCAGCGGTCGATCAATTCCAACATCGCGGTCGACGGCGCGGATTTTAACGATCCTGTCCAAGGCAACCAGCGCGGCGGTAACGAATCAGTCTTTTTCTTTCCGCAATCGGCCGTTCGTGAGTTTCAGGTTGTTCGCACGGGTGCGAGTGCCGAGATCGGCAGGACCAACGCGGGATTTGTAAATGTTGTGACCAAGTCGGGAACCAATTTTGTTCGGGGCGAGGCATTCTACTTTAATCGAAACCGTCATTTAACATCGGCGAACGCATTCGACCGCAAACTGGATAATGCTCAGAATCAGTTTGGAGGTTCGATCGGCGGCCCGATCGTTCGCGACCGTGCTTTCTTTTTTGCGAGTCTCGAGCAGAATATTTTGCGAGTGCCTTTTGTTGTCGAGTTTCAGGATGTTCCCGGCGTTGCGATCCCTTCCGAACTCGCCGCGTTAGAAGGCGAAAAACGCGGAACTAATAACCCCACAGCGTTTTTCGCACGCACCGATTTTATTCTTAACACGAATAACACGCTCAATCTTCAGTACACGTATACAAGAATGCGGGGCGAGAATTTCAACTTTGATTCGCCGAGACAGACAACCGCCGAAACCGCTAATTACAGTCGGATCGGATCGAGCAATGGACTGAAAGGCTCGCTCGTTTCGGTCATCAACGCTAACGTAATTAATGAGATCCGCGGGCAGGTTGCTACTGATTTTCGTCTCGAGGAGCCCAATTCCAACATGCCGGGAATCATCATCGCAGGTTTCGGAACCATCGGGGGCGATAACGGGCGGCCGCGTCAATTTGATTCAACACGGTTTCAGTTTGCAAACAACCTAAGCGTTAACACCGGCAGGCATCAATTGCGTTTCGGTTTTGAAACTAACATCAACAAAGTTCGTCAGCGTCGCGAGACCCGAATCCAGGGAGCATGGGACTTTGAGAATCGTGTAATGGATGGCGTTGCCTACACCGGCCTGGAGAACTACATCGCGGGGAGACCGAGACGCTTTCGCCAAACTCTTGCACCAGCGGACCAGGAACTTTCACTTTTCCGTGGTACGCAAAAGGAAGTCGCACTCTTCATTCAGGACCGTTTCAAGGTCAATAATCAGCTAACCATCAACGCCGGGCTTAGATGGGAAGGCCAAATGCATCCGCAGCCCACCGATCCTTATCCGGGGATTCCGGAAACCGCAAGTATCCCGAGCGACCTTAAAATGTTCCAGCCTCGACTTGGCATGGCATATGACGTTGGCGGCCGAGGAGAAACGGTTATCCGCATAACGGCCGGTATTTTTGCCGCAAGGACCCCGGCTAACCTTCTGCAGAGGGTGTTTACGAATAACGGTTCGACGACCGAAGCTATCGAGATCGCCGAGCCGGGTGCCTGCCGCAACTCATCTGTTGTAAATCGGGCGGGATGCCGGCTTCGCGGCCCGAATGCGATTTTTACTTTTCCAAACGCTCTGACGTCGATTTCGCCCGCCCTGGAACAATTTATTGTATTGCCGCGTGTTTTCGGGTTTGATCCGACATTCAGGAATCCGCGTTCATTCCAGGTGTCGGCGACAGTCGAACAGCGGTTAGGCCGCGATCTGGTTTTTTCGGTCGGGTACATTCGAAACTCAACGTGGAACCTACAACGGCGAACCAACCGTAATTTATTTCCGCCTACAATCGATGCAACCGGAATGCCGATCTTCCCTGCCGCACGGCCTATCCCTGCAATTCAATGGCTATCCATAAATGAATCGACGGCCCATTCGACCTACGATGGCATGACGTTTACATTGACGCGTCGATTTGCTGCCCGGTTCCAGTTTCAGGCCAACTATACTCTGGCACGAAATGTCGATGACGATTCGAACGAACGAAACTTCTCGCAGGAACCCGCACTCAATCCGTTTGACCTGTCGATCGAACGCGGATATTCGAAACAAGACGTCCGACACAATCTGAATATCAGTGGTCTGGTCGACCTCGGTCGAGGGTTTACCTTGTCGAGCGTTCTTATAACCCGGTCCGGTTTCCCGTATACCGCGGTTATAGGATTTGATACGCAAAATGATGGAAACGACGATAATGACCGTGCGATAGTCAATGGGCGCGTCGTTGACCGAAATTCGTTCCGCCAGCCGAAGTTCTTTAACATGGATTTACGGCTGCTGAAGGCATTCAGGTTCGGTGAGACAAAACGGCTCGACTTTTCAGCAGAGGTGTTTAATGTAACTCGCAGTTCGAATAAGAACTTTGGAAATGACGCGATCAGCTTCTTCGGTACGCCTCTGCCCAACGGTTCACCGTCTGAGCAGAATGCGGGCGTTCCGCTTTTTGCTCCCTCGACAGCCCGTTTCGGTGGGCCGAGACAGCTTCAGTTGGGTGTTCGGTTTATTTTTTAAGCGGCATGACATCACAAAGATGGAGGCGGTTTTCTGCCGCCTCCATCTTCATTTACGAGCTTACGATGAACAACAAACTACCCAGATTCACAGTACTCGTTTTCTCGGCCGTCCTGATATTTTCGGCCAGTGCCGAGGGACAGATGTGGGTCCATCCGTTTGACTTTCCGCAGAGCCCCCAGTGCCCGATCGAAGTGATGGCGGCGATCGAGATACCAGCCGGAAGCTTCATTAAATACGAACTCGACAAGGTAACTGGCCATCCGGTTGTGGACCGCTTTCAGTCGGTGCCGATGATTTATCCGGCCAACTACGGGGTGATCAGCCAGACCTTGGCCGGCGACGGAGACAGCCTCGACGTCCTCGTCTATACCCGAGTGCCTATACAGACGGGCGCGTTGATATTAGTCCGTCCGATCGGGGTCCTGAAAATGATCGACGGTGGTGAGCAGGATGATAAGATCATCGCGGTTCCCGCAGTGACCGTTGATCCTACATACGCCGGCATTAACACTATCGAAGACCTGCCCCTTATCGAACGCGAGCGACTCGAATTTTTCTTTCGCACCTATAAATCGCTGCCCCCCGGGCGCAAAATTGTCGATCTACGCGGTTTGCATCCCGCGGCTGTCGCGAGGGAACTTATTGTTTCGGCGACACGCGAATACGCCAAAGCCAAGAAACTCTCCCCGATCTTCTGTCGTTCGATTGGCCCCGCGATCAGGGCAGTTCATTTGCCCTAGCCGAAGACAGCATTTTGTTTCGCCAGGTTACTCTTTAGGCTGTTGCAGACAAGATCGCATAACGCGAATATTGAAGGGTCGGCGATTGAATAATAGACTGTGTTCCCTTCCTGTTTTCTTGAGACGATACCTGCATCCTGCATAATCCTTAAATGTTTGCTCACATTCGGTTGGGTGGAACTTACAGCATTCGCCAGCTCAGTAACCCCGAGCCGTCCGGTTTCTAATTGTTGAAGCATCTGCAATCGGATCGGTTCTGAGAGCACTTTGAACCTGGTCGCCACCAGGCCGATCAATTCTTCCGACATTATCCGCGAATTTGTTTTCATATTGACTATAATAACTAAGTAGTTATACGCTTATGTTTAGACAGATTGTATTCTTTGAAGGAGAAATACACAAGAAAAATGATAAAGAACGCTTCCGTACACGAAATAAATAAACTTTTGGATACAGGGGGAGAATGTCAGGTGATCGACGTTCGCGAGTTTTCGGAGTTCAACAGCGAGCGGATCGCCGATGCACAGTTGATGCCTTTGTCTAATTTTGAAAAGCATGCGGACGAGATCGACCATTCGAAACCGGTCTACCTGATGTGCCGCAGCGGCAACCGGGCGAAACAGGCCGCCGAAAAACTGATGAACAAAGGTTTCACCGATATTCATGTGATCGAGGGCGGAATGTCAGCCTGGGCCGGTGCCAGCCTTCCGATCATAAAGGGCGAGTCAAAAGTGTGGTCACTGGAACGCCAGGTCAGATTTACGGCTGGGTTGTTTGTCCTGACCGGGATCGTGCTGGGGCTTTTTATCAGCCCTTATCTTTATTTCATTTCGGGGTTTGTCGGCGGTGGACTTGTTTTCTCTGCACTTACCGACACTTGCGGTATGGGAATGGTCCTGGCACGAATGCCCTGGAATCAGCAGTGACCAGTTTCAGCCGATGATCGGCTGATCTTTGATAAGATTAGGGAAATTGGAGATACATGATGCAATTCAAACAATTTTACCTGGGATGTTTATCGCACGCTTCGTATTATCTGGGATCTGAAGACGAGGCGGCCGTGATAGATCCGCAGCGTGACGTTCAGCAATACATCGACGAGGCAGAGGCTAATGGGCAGAAGATCAAATACGTGATCGAGACCCATTCGCATGCCGATTTCGTCAGCGGACACATTGAACTCGCTTCAAAGACTGGGGCGGAGATCATCTATGGGCAACGAGCGAATACGCTTTTTCCTACTCTAAAAGTTAAGGACGGCGATGAATTAAAAGTCGGTTCGATCAGGCTTCGGTTTTTGGAGACGCCCGGGCACACGCCGGAGGGAATAACCATCATCGCCGAGGACACCGCCGATGAGAAAGCCCCATTAAAGATGTTCACGGGCGACACACTCTTCATCGGCGATGTCGGTCGGCCTGACCTGATCGGATCCAAAGGATTTACGGCCGAGCAGATGGGCGAGAGGCTGTATGATTCGCTCCACAATAAGATCATGCCGTTGCCCGATGAAACAGAAGTCTACCCGGCACATGGAGCTGGCAGCCTTTGTGGTAAATCGCTATCGAAGGAGACCTGGTCGACGCTTGGGAACCAGCGGCAATTTAATTACGCCCTTCAGCCTATGTCGAAGGATGATTTCGTCAAGATAGTTGCAGCTGATCAGCCGGAAGTTCCTGCTTATTTTCCAGTAAGTGCTGCAAAGAATCTTGCCGGTTCGATCTCACTTAGCGAGCTTCCGAAACCCGAATCTCTCTCGACGCAAGAGGTGGATTCATTTGACGGTGTGGTTCTGGATGTGCGAAAGAATTCCACATATGGAGCCGGTCATATTCCCAATTCGATCAATATAGGGCTGGGCGGCCAGTTTGCTTCATGGGCGGGAACGATGATCCCCATAGGCACGAAAATAGCGATTGTCGCGGAAACCCAGGAACAGGTCGACGAAGCGGTAATGCGTCTTGCTCGAGTCGGCCACGATACTGTCACTGGTTTTATCATGATTGGCGATTACACAGGCGCAAAGAATGTGATCGAACAGATCTCTGTCGAGGACGTTTGCGAATTTGTTAGATCGGACCAGACGGCACAGTTCGTCGATGTCAGGCGGGCAGCGGAACATGAAGGCGGCTGCCCGACAGGGACCGTCAATATTCCTCTCGATAAGCTTCCAGAGGAATTTCAGCAGCTTGATCCTTCTCTGCCAACCTACGTGATCTGTCAGGGCGGCTATCGTTCGAGCCTCGGAACCAGCATACTTGAGAACGCAGGGTTCAAGAAGATTGTGAATGTTACCGGCGGAATGTCAGCATGGCAAGCAGCGGGCCTGGAAACTGTAACTGCGGCATCGGCCTGTGCGGTATCTAAATAGGTGGTTTATAAAAAACGATATTATTTGCAATTTTGATTGGGCTTTTGGTTATCGGAGGAACCGAGGCTTGAAAAGCCGCCGGTATGCCAATGGGAAATAAATAGATGTACGAAATAGTTTTATTTTTAGGCATTTTGAGCTTGTGGCTGCTCCTGCAGCTTGTGATCCTGCCCAGGCTTGGATTTAACACCTGAATGCGCGGTTCCTGCGACGTCGAGTCTCGACGTAAAGAAGACAAGAAACTTTAGAATGCCTAGTGGGAAGGTTCATGACTCCATTACGCTTGGGCTGACTCTTCCTGCCTTCGGAGTTGCTTATCTGGCTACGAACAGTTTGGGTGCTTCGCTAATTTGCGTTGCGGCGTTCATCTTTGGTGGGTTGATGTTCGGCCCGGACCTCGATACGGTTTCCCGGCCGTATTCGCGTTGGGGGCCGGTGCGAGCGCTCTGGCTTCCATATCGCTACTTCTTCCCACACCGGTCTCGTTTCTCACACGGTATCGTTTTTGGGGCATTGATCCGAGTTATCTATTTCATGGGCTCGGTTACACTGATTCTCTTTTTTGCCGCGCTGATTTATCAGATATATCGCGGAGGTCAAATACCGGACGTTTCCCACATATCCGGGGTGTGGGCACCGATCGGCGACCATTTGCGGGAATATTTTGGGCCGAGTTTTCTAATACTGCTATTTATGGGATTGTGGTTTGGGGCTGCAAGTCATACGCTGACCGATATGGCCGGGTCTTTTATCAAGACCGGCCGGCCCGGAAAGCTGTTCTAGTGCCGACCGCCGGTCCGCGCATTATGCAGCCGCTGGGCCTGACGCCTGACGGCGTCCGAGACGTTTCGATTCTTCGATAGAGAAACCAGGTCGCGAAGCTGTAGGCGGCTCATTATCGTCATTACATTTGCCATAGGGGTCCGCGGGTTCTTGGCCAAATTATGCATCACATTATAGCTGCGCGACCATTGGCGATTCGAGGCGATCAGACGCAGAATATCCTCATTGATGGACCTCATTTGGGCGATCATCTCAACCTCGTGTTCGCTGATCCGCGGATTGTTCACGACGGCGGATGAAACCAGCCGGTTCGGATCCCGGATGAGAATATTGCGTGCCTCGCGGTCGCCCTTCATTCCAAGTTTTACGCGGTCTTTTACTCCCATTCGCATGATGCGGTTGATCATCGAGATGCGTTCGCCCGAAAGTTCCTCATCTTCGTCGCTCTGGAGTTCGCCGATGATCTTTCCGATGGCGGCCGTCCGCTGTTCGGCCGTTTCCTCGTAAATTTCCTCGATATATTCGAGGGCGAGCCATGAATCGTCGGTTTCACGATCCAACGACTCGAGGTGCTGAGCGATAAATAGAGCATCATCGAGACTCAGCCCTGACCCGTCGAGGTCCTCTGCAAATTCAGCCTGCTCGATGAATTCAGCTCCCGCTTCGTTACCGCGGGCACGCAACTCATTTGCAATCTGTTGGGCGCCTCGTTCCTTTTCAAAGAATTCTCGCTTTATCTCAGACGCACGCCGCTCTGCCTCAGGCGAGCGGGCCGAATTGCCAATGATCGCATCGATAATGCCGGGGCTCTGGATCAAAAGCTGCTGATTAAATGAGAGCAGATCAAGTAGCTGGCTATTATGTGTCGCAGCGGCAAACGATTCGATAGCCGCCGGCGGCGTATTGGCGTTGGTAATTACTGCCTCGTAGATGCCGGCGGGCAGACCTTTGTCGACAGCAAAATAGGCCAGGACCGGCGAGGCCGCTTCGTTCGATCGCAATGTCGATTCCAGCGCTTCGGCGTCCTGCGATCTAAGGGTCCCGAGAGCATTTTCTTTAAGCTCGGCATCCGAACTCTGGGTAAGTGATACGAGTATCTCCAGGAGATCGTGCTGCGGCAGCGGCAACGCGCCGCGCGAGGCGGCAAGCTGCGCGCCTCGCGGGGCAGTGCCTTCGACGATCGCTCGCACTACGGGATTACTTGATGTGGTCTCAGAACTCATAATCGACAGGAGAATTCCTGCCATTAAATATATAAAATACACTGGGGGGCCGGACCCAGCTTTGCCGGTCGGCCTACTTTAGTCTTTAGAACGGTTTACTTGGCTGCCCGCGCCGCTATACTAGTTTAGTATGTGAACGTTCATTTCTATACGCTAGACACCGCTATAACAAGCTTGCCCAACATAATAACTCTGATTTTTGTAAAATAATGATAAAAGACGATCTGAAACGATTAATTTCCGAACATAATGCCCGTGTGGGCGTGATCGGGCTGGGTTATGTAGGCCTGCCGCTGATCATTGAATTTTGCCTCAAGGGATATGACGCCATTGGTTTTGAGGTCGATGAATCCAAAACTGCTGAAATAAAAGCCGGGCGATCTTACATCGTTGATGTTACGAATGAGAATGTAAAAAAATGTGTCGACGACGGCAAACTGACGGCAACTACTGATTTCAGCGAACTCACCAATTGCGATGTCATTATAATCTGCGTTCCCACGCCATTACGCAAGACCAAGGACCCGGACATGTCGTATATTCTGACTGCCGGCGAAGAGATCCAGAAGTATATGCGGACGGGCCAACTGATCATACTGGAATCCACCACGTATCCCGGCACGACCGACGAGGTGCTCCTGCCAATGTTTGAGAAAAAGGGTTTTGCGCTGGATAAGGATTTTCTTCTGGCGTTCTCACCCGAACGGGTCGATCCCGGCAACCCCCAATTTCAGACGCATAACATTCCCAAGGTTGTCGGCGGAGTTTCGGACGATTCTACCGAGGTGGCCGCGATGCTTTATGGAGAGATCGTAAACGAGGTGCATTCCGTATCATCGGCCCGGGTTGCCGAGGCTGCAAAGCTTTGGGAGAACACATTCAGGGCAATAAATATCGGCATGGCGAACGAGATGGCCAAGCTCTGTAACGCCCTAGGCATCGACACCTGGGAAGTTGTCCGAGCCGCGGCAACGAAGCCATTTGGATTTATGCCGTTCTTTCCCGGACCGGGAATCGGCGGTCACTGTATCCCGCTCGACCCGCATTATCTTTCGTGGAAGGCCCGTCAGCATGGCTTTGATTCGCAGTTCATATCGCTTGCCGAGCAGGTG
The DNA here is from genome assembly GCA_041751355.1 of Pyrinomonadaceae bacterium. GTDB lineage: Bacteria > Acidobacteriota > Blastocatellia > Pyrinomonadales > Pyrinomonadaceae > OLB17. The sequence continues at coordinate 12,119 of JBGSXN010000201.1, read as the reverse complement.
AATTCGAATATGCCGGCGTACGTCGTCGAACTTGCCTCTCAGGCACTTAACAAAGAACGCAAGGCCGTCAACGGTTCTAAAATCCTGATCCTCGGCGTGGCGTATAAAAAGGACATCGATGATATGCGCGAATCGCCGGCCCTGTCGATCATCGATCTACTCAGGGCCGACGGGGCTGAGGTTTGTTATCACGATCCGTTCGTGGACGAAGTGACGTTCGACCATGCCTATACGATCGGCGACGGCGAATCGCTGCATAATCAGGAACTAACCGACGAACTCATTTCATCGTCTGACTGTGTGATTATTTGCACAGATCATTCGGATGTCGATTACACGCGGGTCTGCGAACTGGCCCCGCTAGTGGTCGATACCCGAAATGCCCTTTCGTCAAACACTCGAAACGGGAGCAAGGCAAAAATCGTGAGGCTTTGATCGACGGAACCGTTGAAGGAGGTCGGGCCACCAGACCGTGAATACAAAAATCAAAGATCAAAGATCAAAAATCAAAGTTCTTCTTATCGCCGGTGCCCGTCCTAATTTTATGAAGGTCGCTCCGATCTACGCCGAGATGAAGCGGCGGCCGGATGAGTTCGGGCCGATGATCGTGCATACGGGACAGCACTATGATGTGGCGATGTCGGATGCGTTTTTTGATGATCTCGGGATGCCCAAACCGGACGTATCTTTAGGGGTTGGATCGGGTTCCCATGCGGTCCAGACGGCTAAGATCATGACCGCATTTGAGCCGGTACTGCTCAGAGAAAAGCCCGATTGGGTTTTGGTTGTGGGAGACGTGAATTCCACGATCGCATGTGCTCTAGTCTGCTCGAAGCTCGGTGTTAAAGTCGCTCACGTCGAGGCTGGACTGCGTTCAGGCGACCGAGCCATGCCCGAGGAAATTAACCGCATCCTCACTGACGCTATCTCGGACCTGTTATTTACCACCTCGCAGGACGCCGACGAGAACCTGCACCGGGAGGGAATCTCAGATGACAAGATACGTTTTGTCGGCAATGTCATGATCGATTCGTTATTGGACCATATGAAGCTCGCCGAGCAATCGGCCGTTCGCGAAGATCTCGGCGTGTCCTCAGGCGATTATGCGGTTCTTACGCTTCATCGCCCGTCGAATGTTGATGTTATCGAGACGTTTTCGGGTATCCTCTCGGCGTTGCTGGAAATATCGACTCGCATTCCGATCGTGTTTCCGGTCCATCCTCGGACGAGGGCAAAGATCAAGGAATTCGGTTATGGCGAGCTTATCCGAAATTCATCCATCAAACTTATCGAGCCACTGGGCTATCTCGATTTTATGCGGCTTTACAGCGGAGCGAAACTCGTCCTGACAGATTCCGGCGGGCTGCAAGAGGAAACGACTCTGCTTGGGATACCTTGCCTCACGCTGAGGAACAATACCGAGCGGCCAATTACCGTTAGCATGGGTACTAATCAGCTCGTCGGCACCGATCCGCAGAAGATCGTGGCGTCAGCGGTCACGATCCTCGAAAATAACGAGGTGTCTTCAAACACGATCCCGCCGCTCTGGGATGGCAAAACGGCGGGACGGATATGTGACGAACTCGTCTCAGGTTAGCCTATTGGGCCTTTCCCATCGGGTGGCCGGCGGTCTTCCAGGCCTGTGTTCCACCAACCAAAGCGTGTGTATCGGGGATGTCTTTCTGATTCATTTGGAATGCCAAACTGGCACTCGTTCCTTCGGCCGGTCAGGAACAGTAAACGATCACTTTCTTACCCTTGGGCAATGAGGAAAATTTGTCTGCCGCATCCGGGCCGTTGGGAATGTTTATTGCACCGGCAATATGCTCGACCTTATATGCGGCCTCGGCCCGGCTGTCTACAAATACGGCAGTGCCGGCATCATAGGCCTTTTTGGCATCCTCGACCGAAATTCTGGGAACATCGCCAGCGCTTTTATATTTCTTTGGGTCATCTGACGGCGCCGGGGCCGGCGTCGATGTCGGCGTGGAATTATCCGCGACAACGGCAGCGTCGTTTTTAGTCATATCGGCGATCGCGGTGTTTTCCTGACATCCGATCAGGACAGCAATGCCGAGCATCATAGATACGCTCGTTATTATTAATCTTCTATTTTTCACCAAACGCCTCCAATACTTCGTCGGCATGGGCCGATACGTCTACTTTATCAAATATTTTCGCGATGCTGCCATTCTCGTCGATCAGGAAAGTCTTTCGGCTGGTTCCCATATATTTCTTGCCGTACATGCTTTTTTCGCCCCAAACACCGTAATCGTTAACGATCGTTTTGTCGGTGTCTGCGAGCAGGTCAAATGGCAGCTCGAATTTTGAGATGAATTTCTGATGCGACTTTTCGTCGTCGGTGGAAACGCCGAGTACCTTGATGCCCTTGCTGCGGTAAACGTCATCCGCGTCGCGAAATGAACAGGCTTGCTTTGTGCAGCCCGGCGTGTCGTCCTTAGGATAGAAATACAGGACCACCCGCTGGCCCTTGAGGCCTGCAAGCTTTACCTCGTTGCCATTCTGGTCCTTCGCGGTGAAATCAGGTGCCTTATCGCCTTCTTTTAGCATAATAATGTTCGCGAAACTGTCTAATCTATTTCTCAGATTGTAACATGATGCTATGAAACTGTTGAGCGAAAGCGAGGGCCTCATACTTCTCAGCCGAATACGGGAGAGTTTCCGGCAGCAGATCCGCACGGGGTATGAGCACAGGGCAAAAGACTGTCTCACATGCGAAGTGCAGGGTTCCTGCTGCACTGACGCACATTTTGTGAATGTCCATATTTCGAGGCTCGAGGCTGTCGCTATCCAGAAGACACTGGCCCTGTTGCCGGAGCGCAGGAGAGATGCCGTTTTATACCGTGTCTCAGATTCGGTGAGGGTTTATGATCTCGATGCCGAGGGCGATACTTTTTCGAAAACCTTCGCGTGTCCTCTGTATGAGCCCAGAAGCGGGTGCCTCGTGCACTCGACCGCAAAGCCGCTGCCCTGTGTCTCACATGCCTGTTACGAAAATGCTGCGGATTTGCCGCCTGACGAACTCTTGGCTGGACATGAACGGGAGGTCGACGATCTTAACAGGCGAGTCTACGGCTCGTCTCAACCCTGGCTTCCGATCCCGGTTGCGTTAGAACGGCATCGATAGTCGAGCTTTTCGGGATGTTTCGTGTGATTTCGTGGTTTCAAAAAGCGGAACCACTAAATGGCACGAAAAATTCCTTACTTCTCAGGAGTTTTCGGCCTGGAGCACGCGATGGTTTGACCGGTATGCAGTTTTTGGCGATGGCAATGACGGCGATAGTGCGGAAGTACTTATCGTCGAAGGCCCGCGCGTTGGCGAGGACCATTTCGAAATCATTTTTGCCCACCTCGGAAAACATGCCTTCCATGTTATTGCACGGAAGAGAAATGCTGGCCATGAACCCAAAATCCTTGCCGGTTATCTGGCGGATCACCCAGTTTTGAAAAAGATCGGGTTCCTCGAGCTGGTTGACGACGCGGACGGCTTCGCCCAGCTCGTCGAGGGCGACCGAGTGGTTTACCCGCTCGTAAAATTGAACAAGACTAAAAAGGACCTGTGCTTTGGCGACCGAGTTCGGAGCACTACGGGCCAGTTTTGATACGCCGTTCAGCGTATCAAAGCCTGATCCAATGTCATTGGTCGAATCCAGGTGGACCTTTGCGATCGCGAGGAGCAGGACCGCGCGATGGTCGAGGTCGGGAACCTTTGCCGCCATTTTCTCGACTTCGGCAAACCGCTTTTCCTTGATCGCGAGTTCTGACCGGACATACCAATAGTAGCTGGTCAGGTCGCGGCGGATCTTATCATCCTTGATCTTGGCAAGCCAGGGCTCGTAGGCGGCGTATTGCTTCTCGGTACGAATTCTTCGCTGGAATAAGATCTGAGCGATCAGATAATCGGTGAGCTTACCCTTACTGTCGGCTTCTTCCAGCTCTTTAATGCTTTGCTCAAACGTCAGCGCGGGGCGAGACGCAGTTTCTTCGAGGCTTTCTATTTCTTTTCGCATCGCGGCGGTCAAAGCCGCGTTTGCCTGTGCCCGGGCGACCGTAAACTGCTGAAGCATATCTGGAAACCGTTCCATAATGATGGGCTCAATGTCGCTCATCGCGGTCGTCATATAGATCGCTTCGGGCTGAGAATGTTTCTCCGCGGGCTGGTTAAGCACTTCGGCGTCGCCGGTATACGACGCGACGCGGGCGAAAAAGGTGTCCAGGAACGAACGCTGTAAACTGACATTCGGAACGAACGAAGCGTCCGGAGACGCGGAAAAGGAAGACCGGGAGCGACCGAATATCGTATCTCCCCCAAACGGATACGCAGACAAATACAGCAAACGGCTCGGCCTTTCGTTTTGATAATTTCGCAATGCCTCGGCATAGATCGAATCGGCAAAAGCCTGGTCGTTGCGTGATGCTGAGAGTAGCGAGTGGAACCACGTCCGGGTCAGCGGATTGCGCATCAGCCGGCGATAAATGTAGCGTGCGAATTCTGGGTTTGTTCCGGCACTTTCTCCGGCGAGACGCAGCATATCATCCTGCTCGCGTGTCTTGTCCATGCCATCGCGTTCTGTTTTTTCAAACTCGGCGAGGACCTCGTTAGTAAATTTCTTGGCCAACTCGGGATCGCGATTTGCGGTAGCACGGATCACATCAGAACGCAGGTCGGGGAGGGAGGTGAAGGTGGTACTTCCTCCCGATTCGCTGGATTTCACATTGGCTTTTTCGAAACCCTTTTCGGCGAAGTGTTCCTTGGCGTTAGTGAATGCCTCAATAAAATAGCCCCGAGCGGTCGGCTGATCGAGCGGCCACAGAAAATCGGCGCTCCGCAGAAGGATCTTGATCCGTTTTGGCCGCGCCACAACCGCTTTGCTTTCAGCAACCTGCTGCTCCACCAACATCTGCGCAAGCTTGGGATTACAGGCAGAAACATCAGAGCTCGCGATCTGAGCCGATGAGATAACGGTGCCAAGTAATAGAAGAAAGATGGAGCTTCCGGCCGGGAGAAGGCAGTTCATGGACAATATAGTACAACACTAATTCACGCTTGCACTAGATCTTTCGTCGAGGCCAAGCTAGCTTGAATGGGCCGGCGAGTTTAATAGCCCGCCGGCCAAGAGCCAGTTATCGGGCGTTTGCCCATGTTGTGATCACCGCTTCGAATTCGCGGTCGCCGGTGTTCTCGAGCCGGACCTTCCACGTGCCGGCCGTTGTCGGTTTATCAAAAAACAGCGACCTGAACCAGCCGTTCGATTCCGGAGAACCGGTAAGGTTCCGGGCGACGACGGCGCCGGACGGATCTATCAAAGTTGCCGAGATCTGGTGGTTCGCCATGAATGTCACGCCGAAGTTTCCTTCCGCCCCCACAGGTATCTCGATCTCGACGCTCTCTTTGGCCGGGACTTTTGCAGCCTTGGCAAATGGGGTCTCCCAGGCAGCATTGTTGGCGAACGGGTCGCTTGCTCCGTAGATACGCGGCATGATCTTACGGGTAAGGTCGTTAACCTCGGATTCGTAATAGGCCATGCCAGCAGCAGTGGGCAGCTGCGGCAGAGACGGATTATGGTTGCCCTTCGGGCCTATGGCAAGCCGCGGTTTTACGAAATCAGAGAAATCCTTGGTACCTGTCAGGTCCGTGTGAATGCTTGTAGATTCAGCGGTATCACCGATCGTCCATTTGGCGGAAGGCACGGTTACGACGCCGTCATTCCAGACAACATCCTTACAGATCGTCGGCAGAGGATTACCTGCCAGGGCAGAGAAGTGGACGCCCTTTCGCTGGGTGATGATCTTGTTAAACCCCTGGACATAGTCCGTTCTCAATTGGCGCACGGCCTCGACACGTTTCCCAAGTATTTCAAAAGCGACGTCCATAACATCCGCACAAGGCGAGCCCATATTCGGCGTTCCGAGCAAAATAAGTTTGGTCACTTTGGGCCGGCCGTCTTTCGTATCAACGGGCATGATCTGGTCGATGTAATATCGCGAGATCAGGCCGCCCATCGAGTGGGCGACGATGTCGACGTGCCACGCGTTGCGGTCTTCCTGGGCGTACTTGATGTATTTTTCGACCTCGCGGGCATTCTCGCCGATCGAATTTGTCGGATCCGTCGACAGGAACGACCCGCCAGTATTCATCCGGCCCTTCTCGGCCTTCTCGCCAACAGGGAACGCTTTCCAGTCGTAGGAATGCGACGTGGTCAGGATGTTCTGCCACGGCTCCCAGGCCTGCCAGTTGCTCCACAGGCCGTGAACCAGCACCAGGGGTTTCGGAGCGACCTTTAAGTTACGGGTCATTTCATCGACCTTCTTATCGCTTTCCTCGAGTTCGGCCTTGATCCGCTGGACCAGACGCGGCCGTCCGTCGTCGAACCACGAATAGCCGGACGAGTCCCAAAGGAACTCGACCTCTTTCGCCTCGCCCGGGGCGACGCGGGTCATAAGCAGGGAATCCTGGAGCGAGGCATCGGGCCTCGCCCCGTCCCATTTATCGCCCTTGTGGGTTTCCTTAAGTCTCACGTTTGCGTACTTTAGCTCGCCTGAAGCATTCAGCATCGTGGCCTTCACCTTTACCAGATTGCCGTCGATGGTGCCCCTTTGCTCGGTAATCACCTGCCAATCTTCCCAGTTAGGGAATTTCATATCCTCAAATTTAAGGTCCGTGAGCCTCAGAGGGGCACCGCATTTTTCAAGGTTCCACGAGATGGTTTCGGTCACATTCTGCCAGGTTGTGGAATAGCTGCCCGCGAGCTTGTTTGGGTCCGAGGGATCTACTCGATGACTGCCGTCAGAGGTGAGCGAATTACCATCCACGGATGTCTCGGTCGGCGGCATGGTGAGGGTTTTGCCTTCTTTAGGTACGCATTGGCCGCTGTAACTCGACTTCTGTTCGCCGCTCGTTTTCCCTTTTATCTGGGGCACACCGACGCTGACAGTATAAGTTCCGTCATGGTTTACGCCTACGCTGACCCTCGCATCGATCTCGCTCGCGGTGGCGGTGGTCTCGGTCTTGGAAGTGGACGTGCCGCGCATGTCTTTCCATGTTTTGCCGCGGTCGCACGAGTTCTTTTCGACAGTGTCGATGGTCTCATGCGCGGTGAATGAATGGTTTATGGAAGCCTTGCCGTCGCTCGAGCCCGGTCGCGCCGCATCCTCGACGACGCCAACGACTGCCGAGTACTTATATTTCATTTCCCACTGACGCGTATCCTCCCCCCGACTCGATACAAGCTTTCCCGTCCTATTGTCGGTCATGGACTGAGAGCGCGTGTATTTGACGCTGCCGGTCCAGCCGCCCGTGCATTTGGGAGCTGACGCGGGTTTGTTAGTAGCTACCCGCCCGCCCCTTGTAGCCTGAGCCGCTATAGACAGTGAAGAGCCCAAAACGCCGGACAAAATGAAAACGACGCCGAGTTTGTAAACTAATCCTTTCATAAAATTACCCGTACAAATAGAATTCGCCGACTGGTAAGGCGTAACTCGCCATAGAAATGGATCAGGATATAGCAAAAAATTGTAAGGGGCGCAGCGAAATTACGAGTCCGCAAGTTCGGACGGTCATCTGTTATACTTCACGGAAATGAAAAGCATAACGCAATATTCGCTGCTGTTCCTGGCCCTGGTTCTAATCGCGCCATTCGATGCACTTGCTCAGACAAAACCAGCATCGCCAGCCGAGACGTTTTGGAGCGAACTGCAAAAACTCTGCGGCAAAGCATTTGCTGGATCTGTTGGGGCGGCCCCGGAAAACGACACGACATTTGCAGGCAAAGAACTCAAGATGCACGTCCGATCTTGCGAAAAGAACCGAATTCGTATTCCCTTCGTCGTTGGCGACGATCTTTCGCGCACCTGGGTCTTTACGCGAAAGCAAGGCCGGATCGAACTCCGGCACGACCACCGTCACAAGGACGGCAAGCCTGACACGGTTACGATGTACGGCGGTTGGACGACCAGCGTAGGCGGGCCGACTCAGCAGGTGTTCCCGGCGGACCAAAAGACCGTTGACATCATTGCAAATTCCGCAAACAATGTCTGGTGGGTCGATCTCGTTCCCGGCAGCCACTACGGCTACAACGTAAGGCGTCTGGGCAGCGAGCGGCAATACAGCATTAAATTTGATCTTGCAAAGACGATCGAAGCTCCGCCCGCACCGTGGGGATGGAAGGACTAGAGTACAATTGAAACTGGTGAGGGGCTAACCGGACAGTAATTACTTAGGCCCGGTTTTGGCAAAATAACCCTGACGGTGTGTGATCTTTATCTTTTCCTTCTGTAGCTGCTGATTGACGAGTTGGATATCGATCTTTCGATACGAACCATCCCGGCTTTGGTTGACTGGCTCGTAAGCAACCAGATATTGCGACCGCATCTCATCCTGGATCTGTCTGAATGCATCCCGAAGCTCGCGCTCGTCGCGCGGGAAATACGCCCTTCCGCCGGTCCGTTCCGAGATCTTATTCAGCGAACCCTTATCGACACCGCTGTAAAAATTGTCGCCTATCCCGATCGAATAGATTATTGCCTCGGCTCTGAGAGCCGCTTGCACGGCGTCATCAAGCTTTTTCTTGCCAGAGGTATTCACGCCATCCGACAATAAAATTATTGCGCGCCGAGTGCGATCGGGTGCCGGGCCGAGTATCTCGTCTGACGTGACCCAGATCGAATCCCAGATCGCGGTCGAACCCTGGATCATCTGATTGTCACCCGAAATGGGCGGGGTGCCAGCAATAATACCGCCGCCTATATAACCCGATGGCGGAATAAACTTAACGCGTTCGATCGCACGCCTCAGAAAAGCCAGATTACTGGTCATCCCCTGCTCAAGCGTCGATTCGCCGGTGAACGAGATTACGGCTACCTCGTCTTTCGACGGTCTGATCACGGTTTCGAGAAATGACATCGCTGCAGCCTTTTCCTCGGGCAAGGTCCGCTGCTGGGACACGCTGGTGTCGATCAGGATCGCTAAGCTTAACGGCAGATCCACTTGACGAGCAAAGGCTGTAACCTCCTGCACCTGACCATTCTCGATCACCCGAACATCTTCCTGTCTGAGCGTGGTCAGCAATCGACGATTGCGGTCCTGTGCGGTGAAAAGCACATTAACGACCTCGGAATCGATCTTGATCACCTCGTCTTCGTCATCATCGATGACCGGAGGTGTTGGAGTCGGGGATGCGATAATGCGGGCCGGATCGTGCGAAAGTGGCTGTGCACCCGCGCCGAATGCGATCAACAGCGAACCCAAAACAAAGACCGCGGATAGCACTACTATTATTTCATACTGTGAGAACATTTCGACTCCTACTTAAGGCTGTCACGCACCGCCCGGTAACTGGTTTTTGTACGGATCTTGTATTTGCCTGCTTTGTCGCGATCCGTGAACTTGACCTCGACCTTGCGTTCACGGCCGTCATATGTCTGATTGGCCGGACGATAGGTGATCAAATATTGGGACCTCAATTCCTGTGAAATCTTCTGGAACGCACGTTCCAGAGCGAGCATGTCGCCGGTAAAGAACGCCTGGCCGCCCGTTTCTTCACACAAACGGGTGAGAAACTTGTCCCCGCTGTCTTTAACCGTGCCTGCCTCGACTCCGGGTACCGTCCCCAGAAATCCCGCCTTGGTCGAGATGCCGAAGATTGTGGTTTCGGTGCGCTGGGCAATATCTATTGCATCACGCAGGTCGGCCCGGCTGAACGTATCGTCCCCGTCCGAGATGACCACAATTACACGCCGCCCGGGTACATTCCTGAGCTTTTCGTCAGAAAACTGCCAGATCGCGTCGTAAAGCGCAGTTTGCGAACCCGGTTTGCCAACCTTGTCGACGGCCCGGTCGAGCAGGTCCAGCTTATCTGTAAAATCCTGCCGCAGGATGATCTCATGATCGAAAGTCATAAAGGCCGCTTTGTCCTTTCGAAGCCTTGTGACGGTATGGATAAAATTGCCCGCTGCCTCTTTTGAAAATCTAATTTTGCCCGCTGCCGAAGGCGACGTGTCCATCAGCACTCCGACGTAGACAGGCGGATTTGTCTTTTCGTCGGAAAAGAACGTTACTTCCTGCGGTACTCCATCCTCGAAAACAAGAAAATCACCTCGTGAGAGCCCGGTGATCAGATTGTTCTTTTGGGTCACGGTCACGGGTAAGCGGACCTCGAAGACCTTGGTCGATTCGGCATCATCGACCGGCGGAGTAGAAACCGGCGTCTGGGCTGACACTGTAAGAGCCATGCCGACGCACACTAATAATGACTGTAGTAAAATAAAACGAACAGATCTGGTCATAGAAAGAAGTTTGTATCTTGCCAATTTATCCAATGTTTTCGATGCCTGGGGCACGCGGCATGTTGCCCCGGCTGTGAACTCGCGAGTATAACAAAATTGGATGGTAATGGCATCGAAGGTCATTGCTGACGCGGTGTCGTGCCCTCCCGCAAATGTGATCCTGACGACGGTTGAATATCAATGAACCCTAATATATTTCGGGAATATGACATTAGAGGCATAGTAGGTTCCGACCTCACTGTTGAAACTGTCTCGAGACTGGCGCGAGCAATCGGCACTTTTTTTCGGGCGAATAATGCGTTGCGGATCGCCGTAGGGTACGACGCCCGGGCGAGTTCGCCCGTGTTTTGCGATCTTCTAATCGAGTGTTTGAATTCTTCCGGGTGCAATGTACTGCTGATCGGCATGGTCACGACGCCGGTTTTGTACCACACCGTCTACAACGAGGACGTAGACGGGGGAATTATGATCACCGGCTCGCATAATCCTTCTGACCATAACGGTTTTAAGATCTGTCTTGGCAAAAACACGCTTTTCGGCGAGCAAATTCGGGAGATTCGTGACATAGCTGAAAAGGGCGAATTCACGACCGGCAATGGCTCGGTTGAGTCGACAGATGTCCTTGCCGGATATATCAGTGACATCGCGGGCGGAATCGAGATGGGCACGCGAAAATTGAGGGTCGTCGTGGACGCCGGCTACGGGATGGGTGGCGTGACCGCAGTTCCCGTCTATCGTGAACTCGGAGTCGAACTAATTGAACTTTACACTCAACCCGACTCGACATTTCCAAATCATCACGCCGACCCTACCGTCCCCGAAAATCTCGCCGATGTGATCGAGGCTGTCCGAGCGTCGGGTGCCGATGTTGGTATCGCATTCGACGGAGACGGCGACCGGATCGGCGTGGTAGACGAAACGGGCCGGATCATCTGGGGCGACGAACTAATGGTGCTCTATGCGCGAGACGTGCTTGCCTTTCACCCCGGGTCGACCGTGATCGCCGAGGTCAAATGTTCGCAGACGCTTTTTGACGAGATCGAACGTCTCGGCGGTGTGCCCATCATGTGGAAGGCGGGACACTCGATCATAAAGGCCAAAATGAAAGAAACAGGGGCGCGGCTCGCGGGCGAGATGAGCGGCCATATCTTTTTCGCAGACCGCTTTTACGGATTCGATGATGCGGCGTACGCCGGTGCTCGCCTGCTCGAGATACTTTCAAGAACCGACAAACCGCTGTCCGAATTGCTATCAGGCTTGCCGCAGACATTCTCGACACCAGAGCTGCGAGTGCCCTGTCCCGACGAGTCTAAATTTGAAGTTGTCGAACGCGTCGCTGAGCATTTTGCCGAGTTTCACGACGTCAATACGATCGACGGGGTCCGGATAGATTTTGAAGACGGTTGGGGTCTCGTCCGGCCTTCGAATACGCAGGCGATCCTGGTCCTGCGTTTCGAGGCGTCGTCACAGCAGGCTTTGACGGACATCCAAACCGTTGTCGAGAGGAAAGTCACCGAACTTATCCATGAAGAGCATTAAGGCCGCCCGGTATGCAAAAAACGCGATCCCTGCAATGTGCACAGGATCGCGTTACTGAATCGATAGCCCCAATTCTAATCGTGGACTCTATCTGATCCCTGCTGTTTGACGAGCTTGTTATATACCCCGAAAAGCAGCAGCGGTGAGACCCACTGGCCGAAAAACCGCGATTTGTCCCTATCGCCCGTAAATTCAAAGAATGCCGATACGCCCATCGCGGCGACGGCTCCCCAGAGAAATGTGTCCGATGGCAGCTTTGCCGTTTGTTCTTCTAT